>CAKVON010000003.1 GCA_934792625.1 uncultured Atopobiaceae bacterium | reverse complement strand
GAGTTAATTTACGCGTCCGGGCCGCCCTTGGCAAGCGCGATCCAGGAATCGGCCGATGTTCACACTTCCTTCATATAGACGCGCGGCAGCCGGGGCCACCGCGCGTTTATCGACTATCTATCCCAACCAGAGCCGCGAGCGATCTCACATCCCGCCGTAAGGAGCTCGTCGCGCTCCGCAGCCTCCCCTGCCTCCGCATAGACGCGGACGAGAGCCTCGGTCCTCGACGGGCGCAACAACAGCCACGAGCCGTCTTCCATCTCCATGCGCAGACCATCGGCATGACTCACCGCCACAGGCTCGCGCCCGCACACGACGGGAGGGTTAAGGCCGGGCAGCACATTTCGGAAGGTCTGAATCTGGGCGGGGTCGAGCCTAAGGTCGTGCTGGCCGTACCAAAGGCTACCCAGCTTCTGCACCAGGTCCTCCACCAGCTCCGACGCGGTCATGCCGCTGCATGCCAGGAGCTCCGTGACGAGAAGGGCCGCGAGCATGGCGTCACGCTCCGCGAAGTGCATCGGAATCGACAGGCCACCCGTCTCGCCGACCGCCATCAGGGCGTCGGGGCGAGACATGTCCCGGTAGGTACGAGAGAAACCGATGGGCAGCACGCTCAGACGACAGCCCAGGCGCTTCGCCTGGCGACGAACGTACGTCGAGCCGTTGAGCGGCATGGCCACACGACCGGACATCCCACGGGTCTCGACCAGATGACCCATGACAAGCGCATACAGGCGATGGGTGCTGACAAAGCGGCCCTTCTCGTCCACCAGGCCAATGCGATCGGCGTCCCCGTCCAAGACGAGGCCCGCGCATGCGCCGGAGCTCATGACCGCCTGCTCGCAGTCGTCGACCCAGGGCTCGACCGGGCGGGGGTGCAGCCCCGCGAAGTCGGTGCGATCGTCCCCGTGGATTTCGATGACGTCGGCGCCGAGGCGACGCAGCATGCCGGCAAGGATTCCGCGGGAGGTGCCGTACATCGGATCGACGACGATGCGCGGGCGCGCGGCCGAAATCGCGTCCGCGTCGACCAGTCGTTCCAACTCACTTATATAGGTGTCGAGAAGCGCCGCGGAGCCGCAGGCCCCACGGGAGTCGGACGCCTCGCCGGGAACCAGGGACTCGACGCGGGCGAGAAACTCGCCGGGGGCGATCAGGCCGTTGGCGTCCCTGACGCACACGCCCTGGTAGCCGGCAGGGGCCCCACTGGCACCGATCATGACGGCGCCGATGACGTCCTCGTCGTGCGCGGCAGTCCATCCGAGCGCGGGAATCGGGCAGAAGCCCTCGCTCACGCGGGCGTCGAAGCCCCACGAGGAGAGCACCTCCGCGGCAAGCGCGGCGTGGCTGCGAGCGTCTCGGCGGGTGTCATACCCGACGAGCACGGTACCCATGTCCCCCGCCTCGGCCCATGCTGCGCCGAGGGCGTCGGCCACCCTGCAAACGTTCGCGTCGGTGAAGTCCTCGTCGACGCGGGAGCGCCATCCCTCGGCGCCAAAGCGAATGATTGCCAATTCGGGCTCTGTCCCCTAAAGCTCGGTGTTGCCAAGCGCCTCGCGGAAGGCCTCGGCGGTAGCGTCGTCCTCAAGCGCAAGGCGCGCGTTGGTAGCGGCCCAGGCGGCGGGAGTACCGGTGTCGCAACCCTCGAGCGGGTCGATGACCAGCGCGTACATCTCTTCCTCGTTCAGCAGGCGCTCCATGGCGTCGGTCAGCTGGATCTCGTTGCCAGCACCCGGCTTCTGGTCTGCCAGAAGGTCCATGATGCGCGGCGACAGCAGGTAGCGGCCAACGATGAACAGGTGAGAGGGGGCGTCGGCGGGCTTGGGCTTCTCGACCAGGCCCGTGACCTTCCAGACCGCACCCTCCTGCTCGGGGTCTGCGGGCTCGGAGCCATCGTAGGCGCCCACGCACTCGCCCGCGATGATGCCATAGCGGCTTACCTGGTCGGCGGGAACGGGGGCCACCGCGATGACGGAGGCATTGTTGTGGGCGCGGGAGACCTCGGCCATGCGGATGTTCATCTGACGGCCGGGCACGAAGTAGTCGCCAAGCAGGATGAAGAAGGGCTCGCCGTCCATCTTATCGGCCGCGCAGTGGACCGCGTGGCCGAGGCCCAGCGGCTCGTCCTGGTAGACGAACGAGACGGGAAGCGAGCTGGCCTCGTGGACGAGCTCGGCCTCCTGCTTCTTGCCACGGGACTCGAGCATCTGCTCGAAGGACTCGTCGACCGAGAAGTACTTCTCGATCTCGGGCTTGTCGTGGGAGTTGACGATCACGCACTCGTCAACTCCCTCGGGCGCGAGGGCCTCCTCAACCACGTACTGGATGACGGGCTTGTCCAGGACGGGGAGCAGCTCCTTGGGAGTGCACTTGGTGGCGGGGAGAAAACGGGTGCCGAGGCCGGCGGCGGGAATGATAGCCTTCATCGCTGTTGGTCCTTTCATGCGTAGTGCATGTTCGTCTGCGCCCGATGATGCGACGCATCTTATAAAACTCTAGCCCAACCAACGCATCTCGTGTGCAACTCCACAGTAATGCGAGAAGGGCGCGCCGTCCACAAGCCGCCGCGCCGCATACGCGGCGCCTATCGTTCGAGACCTGTAAGGGCATCCGCGACCGCGGCGGTGTGTCGGACGGTCGACCCCCTGCCGCAACCGATCACCGTGACGCCAAGGTCGTGCAAGTTGCGTGCCATACGGGCATAGGCGGCCTGGAGCGTCCGCGCGGGGGCGGACGGGTCGCACGAGGCAACGACAGCGGCTCCCCTACCCAGCGCACAGGCCACGTCGACCACCGTCGGCGCCAGTGCGGCGGCATCGGGCAGCATGGCCGTCACGCCGATACCGTGCGCGCCCGCCTCCGCGGCGAGCGCGAGACCGTCCGCCAGCGGCAACCCATCCGCCAACAGGCCGGAGGCATCGCAGTCGAACAGGCAGATCACGGGGCGCTCACTCACCTGGCGCACGCACTCGACGCATGAGGCGGCCTCGTCGGCGCGACGCATGCCTCGCAGCAGAAAGCCGTGGGTGCCACCCCACTTGAGCCTTGTTGCCTGCTCGCGCCATGCGGAACGACTCGCCGCGTCGGGCTCGCGGGGAGCCTGCGCACACGGGCCGATGGCGCCGACGACATATCGCGACGCCGACGAGTACGCAGCCCTCACGGCACGGTCGTTTGCGTCGCGAACGGACACGTCGAGTCCGGCGGCCGCGATGGCAGGCGCGCTGCACCACATCGTGTTGGTGACCGCCGCGTTCGCGCCCGCGTCGCGGTAGAGCCTGTGCATCTCCGAGATCGTCTCGGTCTCGCACGCGTTCCACAACGCGTTCGCGATGCCCTCCGAGAAGGGCAGCTCGGACAGCGGGCGACTCATGTCGCCCGACAAGACGACGGTCTCGCCCGAGGCGCCGCAGATGGCGCGTCCAAGCTCGTTTGCGGCCTGCTCGTCCGCATCGTCCGTGGGCCAGGTGCCCCAGACAGGGCAGCTCGGCCCCATGGCTGCGGCAGACGCCTCCGCGTCGCTAGCGCTCATCGATGGTAAGGCCCTGTCCCTCGAGGTAATCCATCCAACGACGCATGGTGTCACGCGAGATGGCGTGCTCCATCAGGCATGCCTCGGCATCGGCCGTCTTGGGATCGACGCCCAGGTCGTGCTCGAGAAACGATCGGAGCATGCGGTGGCAGCGCCACAGGTCGGCGCCGTAGACGCGGCCCTTATCGGTAAGGGTCACTCGGCCATATCGGTTCTGCTCGACCAGGCCAGACTCCTTGAGGGTCGTCATGGCCTTGTTGACGCTGGCCTTCGAGACCCCCAGCTGGTCGGCAACGTCGACCGACCTGATACCGTCGTCGCCGCTCTCCACGGTGATGCGATAGACGGACTCGAGGTAATCCTCGTTCGCCATCGTCAAATCGTGGCCGCTAGCATCGTTTTTTATCATGTGGCACCTTCCGCAGTCAGTGTCGAGAAGAACGTCGGGTCGAAACCTAGTCGTCGAGCTCGACGTCCGGGTCGGGAATCGAGGTCCTCTCGGCACGCGCGCCGAGGGCCTGGAGCTTCTCGACAAACCCCTCGTAGCCACGGTCGATGTGGTGGATGTCGCTGATGGTGGTCACGCCGTCGGCGATGAGGCCTGCCATGGCGAGCGAGGCGCCGCCACGAAGGTCGGGCGACTTTACCTGCGCGCCCGAGAGCGAGGGCACGCCATGCACGATGGCGTGATGGCCCTCGATTGTGATGTCGGCACCCATGCGGTCGAGCTCGCTCGCGAACATGAAGCGGTTCTCGAAGACGTTCTCGGTGATGATGCAGTCACCCTCGGCGACGGACAGCAGGCACATTGCCTGGGCCTGTACGTCGGTGGGAAATCCCGGGAAGGGCAGCGTCTGAATGTCGACGCTCTTGAGCGGCTTGGTGCGCGAGGCGGTGACCTCATGGTCGCCACGCTGGATTTCGATGCCCATGAGCTCGAACTTCTTGAGCACCAGGCCCAGGTGAACAGGCTCGAAGCCCTTGACGCGGACCGGGCCGCCGGTAAGGCCGCCGATCGCCAGGAACGTGGCCGCCTCGATGCGGTCGCCGACCACGCGGTGGCTCTCGACGGGATGCAACTCCTCGACGCCCTCAATCTCGATCGTGGGGCTGCCGGCGCCGCGGACCTTGGCACCCATCTCGTTGAGGAGATTGGCCAAGTCGACGATCTCGGGCTCGCGCGCCGCGTTGTCGATCACCGTGGTGCCCTTGGCGTGCACCGAGGCCATCATGAGGTTCTCGGTGGCGCCGACGCTCGCGAACTCGAGAAGGACGTTCGCTCCGACGATGCCATTGGGCGTAGTGGCATGGATGTAGCCGTGCTCGACGCTGAACTTAACGCCAAGTGCCTCGAGCCCGAGGATGTGCAGGTCGATCTTGCGGGCACCAATGTTGCAGCCGCCAGGCATGGCGACGACCGCCTCGCCAAAGCGGGCGAGCAGGGGCCCGAGGACCGCGGTCGACGCACGCATCTTGGCGACGAGCTCGTAGGGGGTCTCCCACTTGTCGACACCGGAGGTGTCGATGACGAGCTCGTGCTCGCCCGCAACCGTGATGGAGGCACCAAGGCGCTTGAGCACCTTGCCCATGATGTGGACGTCCGAGATGTTGGGGACGTTGGTGAGCGTGGTCACACCGGGAGCCATGATCGTGGCTGCCATGAGCTTGAGCGCAGAGTTCTTTGCGCCCTCGACGGTGACCTCGCCCGAGATCGGGTGTCCGCCCTCAATCCTGATGACGTCCATGTCTAGTTTTCCTCCTGAGGGTAGTGGCGCGCTAGGCCTCCTGCGGAGCGTGCTTGAGAAGGAGGTCGCACCAAGCCATCTTATTCTCATAGTATGCACGACGGTGGTCGTCCTCGGGGAGGGCGTCGCGGGAGTCGGCGGCCTTCTGGCGCGTCTCGCGTACCCTCTCGGGCTCGATGTCGTTGATGTCGCGGGCATGGTCCGCGATGATCACGACGGTGTCGTCGGCAATCTCAGCATAACCGCCCGAGATGATGACCTTGCGCACGTCGCCACCGTCCTCGGCGCGGCGCGTCATGCGGACGACGCCGTCGCCGAGGGCGCAGATCTCTGACGCGTGGCCAGGCCACACGCCAAGCTCGCCGGTGTAGGTGACGAGGACCATGGAGGCGACTGGCCCCTCGAAGAGGAGTCGGTCGGGCCTCACGAGCTTACAGGTGAGATAAGCCATCTCTCAACTTTCCTACTCTTTGCCGGCCTTGGCGTCGGCAGCCATCTTGGCGGCGCGCTGACGCACGTCGTCGATGGTGCCCGCGAAGCGGAAGGCCTGCTCGGGAATGTCGTCGCACTTGCCGTCGATGATAGCGGCGAAGGAGCGCACGGTATCCTCGATGCGGCAGTAGACGCCCGGGTTGCCCGTGAACTTCTCGGCAACGTGGAAGGACTGCGAGAGGAACTGCTGGACCTTACGGGCGCGGTCGACGACCAGGCGCTGCTCCTCGGAGAGCTCGTCCATGCCCAAGATGGCGATGATGTCCTGCAGGTCGGTGTACTCCTGCAACAGCTCCTGCACGCCAGTGGCGACACGGTAGTGCTCGTCGCCGACGATCGTGGGGTCGAGGGCGTCCGAGGAGCTGGCCAGCGGGTCGACTGCCGGGTAGATGCCCAGCGAGGCGATGTTACGGGACAGGACCGTGGTGGCATCGAGGTGCGTGAACGTCGTCGCGGGCGCCGGGTCGGTGAGGTCGTCGGCGGGAACGTAGACGGCCTGGACCGAGGTGATGGAGCCCTCGCGGGTCGAGGTGATGCGCTCCTGCAAGTCGCCCATCTCGGTGGCCAGCGTGGGCTGGTAGCCGACTGCGGACGGCATACGGCCGAGAAGTGCGGAGACCTCGGAGCCGGCCTGCGAGAAGCGGAAGATGTTGTCGATGAACAGCAGGACGTCCTGGCCCTGGTCACGGAAGTACTCCGCCGTGGTCAGGCCGGCGAGGCCGACGCGCAGACGCGCTCCAGGCGGCTCGTTCATCTGGCCATATACCAGGCAGGTCTTGTTGATGACGCCAGACTCGCTCATCTCGAGGAACAGGTCGGTGCCCTCACGGGTGCGCTCGCCGACGCCGGTGAACACCGAGGTGCCGCCGTGCTCCTGGGCGAGGTTGTTGATGAGCTCCTGGATCAGGACCGTCTTGCCGACGCCGGCGCCGCCAAACAGGCCAGTCTTGCCGCCACGGACGTAGGGCTCGAGAAGGTCGATGGCCTTGATGCCGGTCTCGAAGATCTCGGTCTGGGTGGTGATGTCCTGGAACTGCGGGGCGGGACGGTGAATCGGGTAGTACTGGATGTCCTCGGGAATGGGCTTGCCGTCGACAGCCTCGCCCAGGACGTTCCACACGCGGCCGAGGGTGTCGGGGCCAACGGGCATCATCATGGGCGCGCCAGTGTCATGGACGCGCAGGCCACGCTGAAGACCGTCGGTGGACGACATGGCGACCGTGCGGACGACGTTACCCGCGAGCTCGGACTCGACCTCAAGGACGGTGTTGATCTCGCCCATGGCGGTCTCGCCCTTGACCGTAAGCGCGTTGTAGATGGCCGGCGCATGGTCGTCGAACTTGACGTCGACGACCGAGCCGACCACGCGGATGATGGTGCCATCTCCCGCGCTGCGGCGCATGTAGTCGAGGGCTGCCTCCTCGAGCACGGTGCGCTTCTCGTTAGTTTCTGCCATCAGTTGTCCTCCAATGCGGACGCGCCGCCGATGATCTCGTTGAGCTCGGTGGTGATCGAGCCCTGCCTCACGCGGTTGTACGTGCGACCCAGGTCGGCCACAACCTCCTGGGCGTTCTCGGTGGCCGAGTGCATGGCGCGGCGGCGCGCGCCGTGCTCGGCTGCCGCGGAATCGAGCAGCGCGTGATAGACGATGGTGCGGATGTAGGCCGGCAGGAGGTAGCCAAGCACCTCCGACGCGGACGGATCGAACTTGAACGTCGTGTTGTGGTTCTGGCGGACGTTGGTCAGGGCCTCGGGGTCGCGCGGGTCGTTGGGGATGTTGAACTCGTCGGGCTCGATGGGAAGCACCTGCTCGACGACCATCTCCTGGTCGACACGGTTCCTGGCGTGCTGGTAGTACAGCACGACGCGGTCGATGTTGCCCTGCTCGTAGCCGTCCATGATGTAGGTCGCGATACGGTCGGCCTGATCCATGGTCGGCTCGGACGAGGTGCCGGTGAACGACATGACCGGCTTGACGCCACGGTAGGTGAAGTAATCGGTCGGCTTGCGACCACAGGTGATGAGGTCATAGCCCACGCCATGGGCCTCCAGGCGCTCCATCTCACGCTGCACGCCGCGCTGAAGCATCACGTTGAAGCCGCCGGCAAGGCCGCGGTCCGACGCGATGAGGATGAACAGCACGTTCTTCTCGACAGGGTGCTTGACGAGAAGGGGCTGGCGCTCGTCGAGGGACGCTCCCACGACGTTTGCGAGCATGCGCTTGATGGCGTCCTTGTAGGGCGAGGCCTCCTCGGCACGGTCGAGCGCCTTGCGGATCTTTGCGGTGGAGACCATCTCCATCGTGCGCGTGATCTGCATGGTCGCCTGCACCGAGGACATGCGCCTTGATATCTCACGAAGGTTCGACATGCGCCGGTTCCTACGCCTTCTCCTGCTCGGACTCGTCCTGGACGTCGGCAGCCTCGGGGGCCGCGACGATGGCGGAGTTCGCCTCCAGGAAGTCCTTCTTGAACGCCGTGATGTAGCCCTTGATCCTGTCGCCGAGCTCGTCGCTGATGCGACCCTTGCGGATCTCCTTGCGGACGTCGTCGTGACGCTCGGCCATATAGGCGGCCAGGCCGTCACGGAAGGGCGTGACGAGCTCGATGTCGAGGTCATCGAGGAAGCCCTCCTTGCCGGCAAAGAGCGCCAGAACCTGGTCGGAGACGTCGAGTGCGGCGTAGCGGCCCTGCTTGAGCAGCTCGGTCATGCGGGCGCCGTGGCTCAGCTGGTACTGGGTCGTGGCGTCGAGGTCGGAGCCAAACTGCGCGAAGGCCTGCTTCTCGCGGTAGCTCGCAAGGTCCAGGCGAAGCGTGCCCGCGACCTGCTTCATGGCCTTGAGCTGGGCGTCGCCACCGACTCGGGACACGGAGATGCCCACGTCGACGGCAGGGCGCTGTCCCTGGAAGAACAGGTTGGACTGCAGGTAAATCTGACCGTCGGTGATCGAGATCACGTTGGTCGGGATGTAGGCGGAGACGTCGCCCTCCTGCGTCTCGATGATCGGCAGGGCCGTCAGAGAGCCGCCGCCGAGCTCCTCGGACATCTTGCAGGCACGCTCGAGCAGGCGGGAGTGCAGGTAGAAGATGTCGCCAGGATAGGCCTCGCGTCCAGGCGGACGGTGAAGCGTAAGCGACATCTGGCGATAGGCGACGGCCTGCTTGGACAGATCGTCGTAGACGACGAGCACGTGGCCGCCCGGGTGGGTGGCGTCGGCGGGGTTGCCGTTCTCGTCGTTGTACATGAAGTACTCGCCGATGGCGGCGCCGGCCATGGGCGCGATGTACTGCATCGGCGCGGAGTCGGCGGCGGTGGCGGAGACGATGACCGTCTTGTCCAGGACGCCGTGCCTGGAGAGCGTCTCGCGGATGGAGGCGACGGTCGAGGCCTTTTGGCCGATGGCGACGTAGACGCAGACCATGTCGGTCTTGGCCTGGTTGACGATGGCGTCGATGGCGATGGCCGTCTTGCCCGTCTTGCGGTCGCCGATGATCAGCTCACGCTGGCCACGACCGATGGGGACCATGGCATCGACGGCGAGAAGGCCAGTCTGCACCGGCTCGCACACGGGCTGGCGCTCCATGATGCCAGGGGCCTTGAACTCGATGGGACGACGGTGGTTGGTGTTGATGGGGCCAAGGCCGTCGATGGGCTGGCCCAGCGGGTTGACGACTCGGCCGAGCATCTCGCGGCCGACGGGAATGTCCATGACGCGGCCGGTGGTACGGACCTCGTCACCCTCCTTGATGGCGTCGACCTCGCCGAACAGGACGGCGCCGACCTCGCTCTCGTCCAGGTTCTGGGCGAGGCCATACACGCTGCGGCCGGTGGCCGAGCTGGTGAACTGCAGCAGCTCGCCAGCCATGGCGGTCTTCAGGCCGGAGATGTGCGCGATGCCGTCGCCGACCTCGACGACGACAGACGCCTCCTGCTGGTCAACAGTCGCGTTGATCTGGGACAGCTGCTGGCGCAGCGTGCTCAGGATCTCGGCGGAGCTGATCTTGTCTGTCATTGCTCATCACTTCCGATATAGGTCGAGGAGAGCGTCTTCCTGATGTTTGCGAGCTGGGCGCGAACGGATGCGTCGTGCCTGTTGCCGCGTGCCTCGACGATGATGCCGCCGAGGATGGAGGGGTCGACCCTCTCGACCAGGAAGACGGGGGCGTCCAGGTCCTTCTCGACCTTGGCGCGAACCTTGGCACGGAGGTCGTCGTCCATGGGGACGCTGGTCGTCACCGTGACGGAGACGGTCTCGTCCTCGGTGTCGAGGATCTCCTTGTACTGGCGCGCGACCTCGCCGATGAGCTCCAGGTCGTCCTGGGCGCGCATCGCGGCGAGCGTCTCGAGCACCTCGGGAGAGAACTTCAGGGCGTGGTTGACCTGGACCAGGTCCTTGTTCGCCCTGCCCTCCTGCCTCGCGGCCTCGATGAGGGCGCGGGCATACGCCTCGGTCTTTTCCTTGTCGCTACGCGTGGTCATGTCCCGTACCCACTTCCGCGAGGTACTTCTCGGCCAGCTTGCGCTGTTCGGCCTCGGAGAGGTCGTTGCCGATGATCTTGCCGGCGATCTCGACGGAGAGGTCGACGACGGAGCTCGAGAGCTCGATCATTGCCTTGCGGCGCTCGGAGTCGACCGCGTCGTGGGCCTTGGCCACCGTGGCGGCCGCGTCCTTCTGGGCCTTCGCGAGGATGGCGGAGCGCTGCTCCTCGGCCTCGCGCTTGGCCTTGGCGACAATCTCGTCCGCACGGTGGTGCGCGTCGGCAATCTGGGCCTCGTAGTCCAGGCGAGCCTGCTCGGCGTCCTTCTTGGACTTGGCGGCCGCGTCGAGGTCGTCCTGAATCTTCTGCTGGCGCTTCTCCATCATGCCCAGGATCGAGGGCCAAGCGAGCTTGGCGAGGACGACCCAGATGACGAGAAACGCGATGAGCGCGGGGATGAACTCCGCGGGCTTCGGGAGCAGAAGGTCGGGGCCACTGGGTGCCTCGGCAAGGGCGGGGGTGGGCACGCCGGCGAGCACGCCGAAAATGCCTGCCGCGAGCGCGGCGCCCTTGAGACCCTTCGTGTTGTTGTACATTCCTGCCTCCATACAGCTGTTAGCTATGTCTGCCCTCTTGGCCCTAGGCGATGAGGGTGACGACGAAGCCGATGAGGGCCAGGGCCTCGACGAATGCGGAGCCGAGGATGAAGACGGTGAACAGGCGGCCCTGCACCTCAGGCTGACGGGCGATGGCGGAGGTGGCACCAAACGCCGCGAGGCCGATGCCGATGCCGGCGCCGATAACACCAAGACCATAACCAATTGCTCCCACGATTCCTCCTTTGTCGTTCGCCCCGGTCGGGGCGACCAATGACCGTATTTGGTGACGCTATGCACAGCGGGCAGATGCCCGCGAGATGCCCTACTCGCTCTCCGCCAGCTGGATGTAGACGGAGGACAGAAGGGTGAAGACGTAGGCCTGGATGATGCCGACCATGATCTCCACCAGATAGATGACGATAAGGATGGCGACCCAGAACACCGAGGCCCCCGCCCGGCCGAGGGCGACGACCGAGAAGCCCTGCAGCAGCGGCTGGAAGAACAGCGACGCCAGGATGGCGAAGGCTCCCATGACGACGTGGCCGGCGAACATGTTGCAGAAGAGTCGGACGGCCAGCGTGACCAGGCGCAGGAAGGTCGAGAAGAGCTCGATGACCCAGACCAGGATGTTGATCGGGAAGGCGACGCCCTCGGGCGCGAGGCTCTTGATGTAGCCGATCGGGCCCAGGCGCTTGACGCCGACCACGATGAAGTACACGAAGGAGCACAGGGCCAGTGCCGCGGTGACGCCAATCGTGCCGGTGCCGGGGTGGCAGCCGGGGATGACGCCGACGATGGAGTTGGCGACGATGAAGAAGAACAGCGCGGCGAGGAACGGGAAGTGCTTCTTCCACGTGTCGCCCAGGATGCTCTTGCACATGTCATCGCGCACGAACTCGACAACGTACTCGACGCCGTTGACGAACGTGCCCTGCGGCACGAGCGAGGAGGCCTGCTTCTTCTTGAACACGAAAATCACGACGAGCATGAGGGTCAGGGCCACGGCCAACCAGAAGGTGTAGTTGGTCAGGCCGAGCGTCGTGTCGCCGACGATGGCGTGGGACATGAAGCCATCGAGCAGCTCGTCGATCTCCTGGGGGAGCTTGTCTAGCGGACCCACGTTGTGTCCTTTCCTTATCCGCGGCCCGATCGGCCGCTGGTGACGCGTCCCAAGCACCTTGGAACGACTAACCGAGCAAACGCCAGCTTCAAAGGTGTCTACCCGAATCCGAATAGGGATAGTACACCTACCCCGCCCATTTGGGCCCATAAGTTTAAAATTTTTTGACTTGGATTTAAAACCCCAGTTGAGAAGTACTAAACCTATGTTGCGGTCCTGTGTCTGACCCCATCATACCCATCTTGTCAGCGTTGGGCGAACCACCCCACGAGCGCCTCGGCCGTGGCCGCGACCAGAAAGGCGAGCGCGAGCGGTATGCCGAAGTCGGCAAGCCTGGCCGCGTCGTTGACATATACATATGCGAGCGCCCCCTGCGCGACCACGAACGAGCAGATCACGCAGACGACGCCGGCGACCACGCCACGCCCGGGCTTGGCACCGGGACGCGGGCGCCGCGCCGCGAGGGCCAGCGCAAGTGCCAGGGGCACCGTCGCCAACACCCCGCAGGCGACGCCCGCGATGGTTGCGAGCTGTGGGGTCATGGGCCTAGAGCGTGCCGAAGATGCGGTCGCCCGCGTCGCCCAGCCCCGGCAGGATGTACGCGTCCTCGTTGAGGCAGCGGTCGACCGAGCACGTGTAGACGCGCACGTCCGGGTCTGCCTCGGTGACCGCGGCAAGCCCCTCGGGGGCGGCGACGAGCACCAGGGCGCGGATGTCGCGCACCCCATGGTCGCGCAGGACCTTGATGGCCGCGGCGAGCGAGCCGCCCGTCGCGAGCATGGGGTCGACGACCAGGCAGGTCCTGTTCTCTATGTCGGGCGGGAGCTTGCAGAGGTACTCGTGCGGCTCGTGGGTGACCTCGTCGCGGTACATGCCGACGTGGCCCACGCGGGCGGAGGGAATCAGGTCGAGCATGCCGTCGACCATGCCGAGGCCGGCGCGCAGGATGGGCACGACCGCGACCTTCTTGCCGGCGATCTGTCTGCACGTGGCGGTCTCCAGGGGCGTGGTCACCTCGACGTCCTCCAGGGGAAAGTCGCGCGTGGCCTCGTAGCCCTCGAACAGCGCCAGCTCGCGGACGAGCTCGCGGAACTGCTTGGTGGACGTGTCGGCGGACCTCAGGATGGACAGCTTGTGTTGGACCATCGGGTGGTCGACGACGGTGACCCTGGAGTGGTCGTAGGTTGCCTGCATGTGATTCCTCCTCGCGGACATGGCGCAGATACGCAGCCCCTCGAGTCTAGCCCAGCTCGGGGTAGAGGGGGTGCGGGGCGAGAAGTTCGGCGACCTCGGCCTTTGCCGCGGCAAGGGTCTTCTCGTCCTCGGGCGCCGTGACGACGTCGCCGATGATCTGTCCGACGCGCTCGCACTCGGCCTCGCCGAAGCCACGGGTGGTGATGGCGGCGGAACCGACTCGGATGCCACTGGTGACGAACGGCGAGCGCTTCTCGCCAGGAATCGTGTTCTTGTTGACGGTGATGCCCACGGAGTCGAGGGCGGCCTCGGCGAGCTTGCCGGTGACCTCGCCGTCGCCAGCGGTCGTCAGGTCGACGAGCAACAGGTGGTTGTCGGTGCCGCCAGTGACCATGCGCAGGCCGCGCGACTCCATGCCGCGACCGAGGGCGGCCGCGTTGGCGACGACGCCGTCGATGTAGGTCTTGAAGGAGGGCCGCAGCGCCTCGCCGAAGGCCACGGCCTTGCCCGCGATGACGTGCTCGAGCGGGCCGCCCTGCGTCCCGGGGAAGACCGAGGAGTTGATCTTCTTGGAGAGGTCGGGGTCGTTGGTGAGGATGAGGCCGCCACGGGTGCCGCGCAGCGTCTTGTGCGTGGTGGTGGTCACGACGTCGGCCACGCCCACCGGCGTGGGGTGGGCGCCGGTGGCGACCAGGCCCGCGATGTGGGCCATGTCGACCATGAGGTAGGCGCCCGCGTCATGGGCGATCTGCGCGAAGCGCTCGAAGTCGATGATGCGCGGGTAGGCGCTGGCGCCTGCGATGATCAGCTTCGGCTTGAACTCGCGAACCTTGGCCTCGACGTCGTCGAAGTCGATGCGCTCGGTCTTAGGGTCGAGGCCGTAGGAGACGACGTTGTAGAGCTTGCCCGAGAAGTTCGCGGGCGAGCCGTGCGTGAGGTGGCCGCCGTTGTCGAGCGCCATGCCCATGATGGTGTCGCCGGGCTTGACCAGCGCGGCGATGGCGGCGTAGTTGGCCTGCGCGCCGGAGTGCGGCTGGACGTTGGCGAAGCCGGCGCCGAAGAGCCTCTTCGCGCGGTCGCGGGCAATGTTCTCGACCACGTCGACGGCGAAGCAGCCGCCGTAGTAGCGGTGGCCGGGCAGGCCCTCGGCGTACTTGTTGGTGAGCGGGGACCCGACGGCCTCCATCACGGCGAGCGAGACGAAGTTCTCGGACGCGATCAGCTCGATGGACGCGCGCTGGCGGTCCAGCTCATGCCCGATTGCCTCGGCGATCTCGGGGTCTGCGGTGCTCAGGTAGTCGAAGTCCATGGGTCCCCTTCCCGTTGTCGTTTGGGCTGGCCGGCCTGTGCCGGCCGCCCCTACGCGTCGACGCCCGCGAAGTCCGGGTCGTCCTCGCGCATGATCTTCTCGACACGACCGGCGTGGCGACCGCCGCCAAACTCGGTGTCCAGGAACTCGTCGATGATGCGCTCGTTGACCTCGACCTCGGTGAAGCGGCCCGACAGGCACAGGACGTTGCCGTCGTTGTGCTCGCGGAACAGGTGGGCGAACTCGGGGGTCTGGATCACGGAGGCGCGGATGCCGGCGACCTTGTCGGCGGTCAGGGCCATGCCGATACCGGTGCCACAGACCAAGACGCCGCGCTCGGCGCCGCCGGCGGCCACGAGGCGGGCGACGCGGTCGGCGAAGTCCGGGTAGTCGACGCGGTCGTCGTTGTCGGGGCCGAGGTCGATGACCTCGTGGCCGCGCGAGCGCAGGTAGTCTGCGAGCGGGGCCTTCTGGATGAAGCCGGCGTGGTCGGAAGCGATGGCAATGCGCATGGGAGCTCCATTTCGTGTCGGGTGGCCGCGGCCACCATGGGCAGCGTAGCCCACGAGGGTGTCCGTTTGATTACGGCTCATTGTACGTGTTGGACCGCGCCCTTCTCTGTAGAGAAGGGCGCAAGGGTCGTCGGGACGTGACGGTGCGGGCGGGCGACTAGGCGAGCGTCCTTCTGACGGCGGCGCGCCAACCGGCGAGAAGCGCCTCGCGCTGGACGGCGCTCATCTGCGGCTCGTAGCGACGCGCCTGGGCCTGCATGGAGGCGAGCTCCTCGCGCCCGTCCCAGAAGCCGACGGCGAGCCCCGCCAGGTAGGCGGCGCCGAGCGCGGTGGTCTCGTCGACGCCGGCGCGCACGACGCCGATGTCAAGGAGATCGGACTGGAACTGCATGATGAACTCGTTGTTCGCGGCACCGCCGTCGACGTTGAGTGAGGTGAGGCGGTGGCCGGAGTCGGCCTCCATCGCCTTGAGGATGTCGTAGGTCTGGTACGCCATGGACTCGCAGGCGGCGCGGACCAGGCGCGCGCGGTCGGTGCCTCGCGTGATGCCGCAGACCACGCCGCGTGCGTCGGGCGACCACCACGGCGCGCCGAGGCCGGTGAACGCCGGCACGAGGTAGCAGCCGCCGGTGTCGGGCACCGAGGAGGCGATCTGGCCCGTCTCGGCCGCGGTCTCGATGAGGCCGAGGCCGTCGCGCAGCCACTGGATGACGGAACCCGCCTGGAACACCGAGCCCTCGAGCGCGTAGTCGACCTCGCCACCCTGGGCGATGCCGATGGTCGTGACCAGTCCGTTCTGCGAGAGCGTGGCCTCGTGGCCGAGGTTCATGAGCATGAAGCAGCCGGTGCCGTAGGTGTTCTTGACGCTGCCCGGCTCGAAGCAGCAGTGGCCGAACAGCGACGCCTGCTGGTCGCCGGCGACGCCCGCGATGGGCGGGTGCTGTGTCATGATGTCGGAGCTCACGCGGCCGAAGCTGCCGGAGGACGGCCTGGGCTCGGGGAGCATCGAGCGGGGCACGCCCAAGATCTCGCACAGCTCGTCGTCCCAGTCCAGCTTGTGGATGTCGAACAGCATGGTGCGGCTGGCGTTGGTGTAGTCGGTCGCGTGCACGACGCCGTGCGTCAGGTTGTAGATCAGCCAGGTGTCGATCGTGCCGCACATGAGCTCGCCGTCATCGGCCATCTCGCGCGCGCCCTCGACGTTCTCGAGGATCCACTTGATCTTGGTTCCCGAGAAGTACGCGTCGGGAACGAGGCCCGTGCGCTCGCGGATGAGGTCGGAGTAGCCGTCGGCGACGAGCGCGTCGACGATGGGGGCCGTGCGGCGGCACTGCCACACCACGGCGTTGTAGATCGGCTGGCCGGTCCTTCTCTCCCACACCACGACGGTCTCGCGCTGGTTGGTGATGCCGACCGCCTTGATGCGGTCGGAGTGGATGCCGCTCTTGAACTGCACCTCGATCATGCAGGCGATCTGGCGGGAGAGAATCTCGACGGGGTCCTGCTCGACCCAGCCGGGGTGCGGGTAGCTGATGGAGATCGAGCGCTGGGCCTGCGCGACCTTGCAGCCATACTCGTCGAACAGGATCGCGCGGACGCTCGTGGTGCCCGCGTCGAGCGCCATGACATAGCCCTCGCCGCCCGCGTCGGGGCGGGACTGGCCCATCGAGCCCATGACGCTGTCCATGATCGTTGCCATGAGGACCTCCTTTTGGGCCTCGCCCTAGTTGGACGGGGCCGGCCTGAAACCAAGGACCGACTCGACCTGGTCGAGTGGGACGCACCCTTCGCGAATCAGCGTGGCCTCCCCCTCGGAGCAGTCCACGATTGTGCTGCTGCCCAGGCAGACGTCCGCGCCGGCGTCGAGAATCACGTCGGCGGCGGCGGCCACCTCGGGGTCGATGGCATCGACGGACAGTACGGGGTCGGCGTCATGCACGTTGGCGCCCGTGGCGACCAGGGGACGACCGCAGGCATGCAGCACCGCCGCGACCACGGGCGACGCCGACATGCGCAGCGAGACCGTGCCGTCGTAGCGGGCGAGCCTGCGGGGCACCGCCGAGGAGGCGTTGACCACGATGGAGAGGCCGGACGGCCAGGAGCCCTCGGCGAGGAGGAAGGCCTCGTCCGGGACGTCGGTGCCATAGACGTCGAGGTCGGCGGGCGATGCCACGAGCCACGGAAATGTGAGCCTGCGGCTGCGGTTCTTGGCCTCGAAGAGAAGGTCGATGCCGGGCGAGGGGCTGTTGCCTGCGCGGACGACCGTCGCCAGCACGTAGGTTGTGTCGGACGGGAGAAGCACGACGCCCCCGTCGCGCAACGCCGCCGCGGCGAGCTCCACCGCCTCGGAGGACGGGTGGTAGTAGTCGACCCGTCGCACCTGCTGCTCCTTTGCCATGGCACCTCCCCCGAAACAGTCCTATTGACGCACTGATACACAATGTAAAGGGCCTCGCCGACGCATTGCGCCGGCGAGGCCCCAACATTTCGTAAACGGTGGCGCAGTTCGGCAAGAAGGTGCAGAAATGCTCCGAATGGTCTGCCTAGATGGTGGAACTGTGAACCGATTGCACGCGATCGAGAATCCAGTCGGCAATCTCGTCGGTCGTGGCACGGGCGTCGACCTCGTTGAGAAGTTCGTGGCGGGCGCCGTCCACAAGGTCGAGCGTGAGGTCGCTCACGCCCGCGGCACGCAACGCCTTGAACGCGCGGACGGGCCCGTCGCCATCGGCACCCACCGGGTCGCATGAACCCGAGATCACGAGGATGGGCAGCTCGTCCGGCACGCCCGCAACCGCGCGACGCGACTGCGCCTCGCGCAGCAGCGACGACAGGGTCATGTAGCCGTCGAGCGAGAACACGAAGCCGCAGTCGGGGTCGTTGGCATAGGCGACGCACGAGGACTCGTCGCGGCTGAGCCATTCGACCCCCGTCTTGGCGCCAGTGCCCTCGAACGCCTTGTTGTAGCCGCCACAGCCCAGACCGTCGACGAAAGCGGAGCGGAAGTCCCACCCGCGCACCGCGGCGATCGCCCGGAGCATGGCCCTCATGGGCGTGATGCCCGGCTGCCAGGCGGTGCCCATGATGACGGCACCCGCAAGCCTCTGACCGTGACGACCGATATAACAGCGGGTGACGAACGACCCCATGGAGTGCCCCAGGACGAAGACGGGCACGCCGGGCAGCCTGCGCTCGAGCTCGAGTCGGACCGAGTGCTGGTCCTCGACCAGCCAGTCGGCGCCGCGGTCGGGGTCCAGGCGACCACGCCTGTCGGGGTCGGGGGTCGTGCGACCATGGCCCAGGTGGCTGACGCCCGCCACCGCCATGCCGCGAGAGCACAGATCGCGGGCGAAGGCATCGTAGCGACCGATGTGCTCGGCCATGCCGTGAACGACCTGCACCACGCAGACGGGCTCGCGCCCGGCGGGAAGCCAGAGCGTCCCACGGCAGGTGCTCGAGCCGTCGTGCGACGGGACCGCAAGGTCCTCGGTCACGACCTGGGCGCACTTCTCGGCAGGAAGGTCGACGGGGGCGGACGGTTCGACGAGGGCGGGCGGGGCGGCGGGGTCGACGGACGCGGCCGCGACGACGGACATGACGTCGGACGCGGCGACGGCGCCCTCGCGCAGGACGGCGGGCGAGCCGTCCGCGGCGACGCCGACGATGGTGGAGGCCACGGCGACGGGTGCCGCGCCGGCGTCGAGCGACAGGTCCGCCTCGGCGACGATTCGCGGCTCGAGCGCGGCGCCCGACGCGGGCGAGGCGGCGCCGTGGGTGTTGGCGCTGGTGGTGGCGAGCGGGCAGCCGAGCCTTCGGGCCAGCTCGCGCACGAGGTTGGAGTCGGGCTCGCGCAGCGCGACCGTTCCGTCGCCCGCGCGCCGGTACTCGGCCGGGACCTCGTCGGAGGCGCGGACGACCAGCGTCAGGGCACCAGGCCAATACTCGCGCGCGAGCGCGTGGGCCCACGCGGGCACGTCGGCGCCATAGCGGTCCAGGTCGGAGGCGTCGGCCACGAGCCACGGCAGCGTCTGCGCGCGGTCGCGGCGCTTGATGTCGAAGATGCGGGCGTGGCCGGGACACCCGGGCGTGGCGGCACAGCCGATGCCATACACGCTGTCGGTCGGCATGACCACGACGCCACCGGCGGAAAGGACCTCGACGGCACGGTCCAGCACCTCGGGTGCCGGCGCCACCTGGTCGCAACGTACGAGCTCACCCATCACAATCCCCTGTTCGATAACCGGCCCGGCCGCACTTCTCGGCAGGGCAAGACGCGGCCCGGGCGCAATTGCTGCGCGGCGGTCCCCCTTTCGCCCGTGTACCCCCTACTCGCGCGGGAGTCGCGCGACGAGGATGCGCGGTCGGTGCGTGAGGTCCTCGCGGACCTCGACGGTCTCCCACACGCCCTGCTCGCGGGCGAGAAGTGCCGCGGGGTCGAGGGCGCCCTCGAAAAGCTCGACGCACAGCATGCCGCCGGGACGCAGCGCTCGCGGCGCAAGCTCCAACAGGCGACGGTAGACGTCGAGGCCGTCGGCCCCACCGTCCAGGGCGAGGTCGGGCTCGTTGTCGCGCACCTCGGCCGGGACCTCGGCCTCCAGCACTGCCGTTGGGATGTAGGGCGGGTTGGACACGAGAACGGCGAAGCGGCCCATGAGCGACTCGTCCACCCCCGCCGCCAGGTCGCACTCGACGACGTCGACGCGCCCGTCCAGCCCGAGCGAGGCCACGTTACGGCACGCGAGCCCCGCGGCCACCGGCGAGAGGTCGGTCGCGACGACGCGCGCGGCCTTGCGCTCGGAGGCGATCGAGGCAGCGACGCAGCCGGTGCCGGTACCAACCTCAAGGACCAGCGGCTCGTCATCCGGGCACGCGTCGACCCCCTCGAGGGCGGCGTCGACCAGGATCTCGGTCTCGGGCCGCGGGATCAGCACGCCCGGCTCGCAGGCGACCTCGACAAAGCGGAAGGTGGTCCTGCCCGTGATGTACTGGAGCGGCTCGCCCGCGGCCCTTCTCTCTATGTAGCCGTGCATGAGCGAGAGCTCGTCGGCCGACAGCGGCTGGTCGTAGTCCATGTACAGGCGCGTGCGGTCCTTGTCGGTCGCGGCGCACAGCAGCCACTCGGCCGAGAGGCGCGCGTGCTCGTCGCCCTTGCGGTCGAGGTAGTCGCGCGTCCAGGAAAGGCAGCTGGCCACGGTCCAGAGCTTGTTCTGCGGCATGGTCCTCCAGTGGTCGGTCGCGGGTCGCCCCGCGCGCTTCTTGCCGGCGCGGCGTGCGCGCCCGGCATGGCCTTGGCGCCGGTGCCTCGGCCGGGTGTTCCCCACCAATACTAGCCGCGGGAGGGCGCGGCCCCGCCGACGTACGCCCTAACAATCTGTCAGACGCCAACTTCGGAGAAGAGCGCTGGTAAATGCGTATACTCATGCCGAGAAGAACGTAGAGAAAGGGTGGTCACACGATGTTTTGCACCAACTGTGGCAGGCAGGTGCCCGACGGGGCGGCGTTCTGCACCAACTGCGGCACCCCCGTCAAGGCGCAGGCGCCCAACCCCGTCGCCGAGACCGTCGTGACGCCCGAGCCCGCGACGACCGTCATGCCCGAGCCGGCGACGAGCGCGACGCCCGAGCCCGTCGCGCCGACCACTGGCGAGGCCTTCGTCCCGCCCGCAACGGCCCCCGTGCCGCCCGCAGCGACCCCCGCGGCAACGACGGCAATGCCGCCGACCGCAGCTCCGGTGCCGAGCCAGCCCTACTCCCCCGCAGGCCAGCCACCCGCGCCCGAGCGCGGCGGCAAGGCCAAGCTCGTCGCCATCGCGCTGCTGGTCATCCTGCTCGCGGGCGGCGCCGGCGTCGCGTTCGTGATGCTCGACCCCCTGGGCATCATGGGCACGGCGTCCCGCCCCGCGGCAAGCGAGCCCGCGACCGCCGGCGAGGCCGCGACCACGACGGACACGGCGGCAACGACCGAGGCCTCCACCGACGAGGCGCCCGCCACGACCAAGTCCGCCACCACGGCCGCCACGAGCGCCGCGACCACGTCCGCCAGCACGTCCGCCGGCGACTACGTCATCCCCGACAGCGCCACTCACACCTACACCAAGCAGGAGATTCGCGACCTGGGCCTCACCGTCGACGAGCTGTGGTACGCCCGCAACGAGATCTACGCGCGTCACGGCCGCGGCTTCAAGGACAGCACCCTGCAGAGCTACTTCGACTCGAAGCCCTGGTACACGCGCGAGTACTCGCCCGAGGAGTTCGACAGCATGGCCGACCCGCTCAACTCGACCGAGAGGGCCAACGCCGACGCCATCAAGGCCGTCGAGCGCGACATGGGCTCCAGCCACCTGTAGGCATGGCTGCCGAGAAGGACAGCCGTCTTGTGACCCGTCGCGGCGCGATCGCCATCGGCGCGGGCGCCGCCCTCGCGGCGGCAGCCGGGGCCGCCGCTGCCTGGCGCACGCTCGCGGGTGCGGGCGGCGCCGGACGCCCCGACGCCCCCGCGACGCCCTTCTCGCCAGCGTCGGGCGCAGCCGGCGACACCTCGCAGGCACCCGCCGCGGCTGCTGTCACGAAGTCGGCGCCCTCTGCGGCGGACCTCCGCGGGCGTCTGGACCTCGCCGAGCGTATGTACGACGACCTGGACCACGGGCCCAAGCCCGCCGACTGCCAGCGCTACGTCGTGCTCCACGACACCGAGGGCGGCGGCGAGCCCGAGGGCGTCATCGACTGGTGGGAGTCCAACGGCAACCTGGTGGCGGCCCACTTTGTCGTGGGCAAGGACGGCCATGTCGCGCAATGCGTGCCCGTCGACCGCATCGCCCACCACGCCGGCTTCGGCGACGCCGGCCACAACGAGCGGTTCGGCGTGACCGACGAGAGCCGCGACGACCGCCGCGGGACGAGCCCCATCGGCTCCGAACACCCCGACTACGGGATGAACTCGTACTCGATCGGCATCGAGATGGTCCACGTGGGTGGCGAGGGCGACTATCCCGCCAGTCAGCTGGAGGCGCTCGACGCACTTCTCGCCTGGCTCGACGCACTCTATGCCGAGAAGGGCCTCGAGGACGCGGGGCGGATCATCGACCACAAGACGTGGCGGATCGGCAACTCGGACACCTCGGCGGAGTTCGCGGGCTACCTGGCCAACTATCGGGACCGGCGCACGCACCTGGACGCGTAGCCGCCACCCGACGTAGCCCTCCGTGCGACGCATACCCTGCGAATATGCGCCACACGCATATCAGCCGCGCAGACAAAGGGACCCGCCGCGACTCGTGGCCGCGACGGGTCCCTCGCATGTGTGAACGCGTTGCGACCCCGATGCGGATCGCGACCTGACGCGCGGACGCGCCTGAGGCTACACCTGCTGGGCGAGCTTCTCGGCACGGTCGGCCGCGGCCAGGGCCTCGATCACGGAGGAGAGGCCGTCACCGAGCAGCACGCCGTTGTACGTGCTGTTGAAGCCGATGCGGTGGTCGGTCACGCGGTCCTGCGGCTGGTTGTAGGTGCGGATCTTCTCGGAGCGGTTGCCGTGGCCGATCTGGCTCTGGCGCTCGGCGCCGAGCTCGGCCTGCTGCTTCTCGAGCTCCATCTCGTACAGGCGGGCACGCAGCATCTGCATGCAGACCTCGCGGTTCTGGATCTGCGAGCGCTGGTCCTGCGACTGGACGACTGTGTTGGTGGGCAGGTGCGTGATGCGGACGGCCGAGTAGGTCGTGTTGACGCACTGACCACCGGGGCCCGAGGCGCAGTAGGTGTCGATGCGCAGGTCGGACTGCTCGATGTGGATGTCGATCTCGTCGGCCTCGGGCAGGACCGCCACGGTGGCCGTGGAGGTCTGGATGCGGCCCTGGCTCTCGGTCTTCGGGATGCGCTGGACGCGGTGGACGCCACTCTCGTACTTCATGACGGAGTAGACCTTCTCGCCCGTGACCTTGAACTCGACGGTCTTGAAGCCGCCGGCGTCGGACGGGCTGCTGGAAAGGACCTCGGACTTCCAGCCCTTGGAGGCGATGAAGCGCTCGTACATCTTGAAGAGGTCACCGGCGAAGATGCCGGCCTCGTCGCCGCCGACGCCGGCGCGGATCTCGACGATTGTGTCCTTCTCGTCCGCAGGGTCGGCCGGGATGAGCATGAACTTGATGTCCTCCTCCAGCTGGGGGAGCTTCTCCTCGTTGGCGGCGATGTCCTCCTGCAGCATGGCCTTCTCGTCGGCGTCGGAGGCGTCGTGCAGCATCTCCTTGGCGGCGTCGATGTCGTCGAGGGCGCCGATGTACTCGCGGGCGGCCGCGACGAGGTCGGCCTGGCTGGAGTGCTCCTTTGCCAGGCGCGCGTACTCCTTGGGGTCGGCGACGACGGCAGGGTCGCCGAGCTTGCTCTCGAGCTCGATGTACGCCGCGATGATCTTCTCTAGCTTGTCACGCATGGGGACTCCTTGTTGCGTATGTGGTGGCCGACGGTGCGGCCGGGCGTTAAGGCGGGTGGTTGGTTGCCGCATGGGCGGCCGGGTGCCTGGCGTGCGAGACGATCCGCACGCGGCACGGTCATGTCCATGGTAGCTAGAGCTTGTCGATACGCAGGTACACCCTATCCCCTCTCACATAAGTCACAAGATGGTACCACCGCCGACGCATCGATGGGCGCGGGACCGATGCTTACGAGACGGGCTTTGTGAGGTCGTAGAGCGTGGCCCCACCGACCGTGGTCGACTCGAACGGACGGGATTTAAAGCTGGCCTGAATTACGCGACCGACCGGCCCGCCAACACGCAGCTCGCATGATTATTAGGCTTTCTGAAAGCCATAATGGGAATAATGCAGCATACAAGCATCGCGCAGGCACCCCGGCCGACTGGCCCGCGCGGCCGCGCGACGGACCCACGGAGGACCCGATGGATGACACCAAGACCGGCAAGCCCTTCCCCAGCCACATTGGCGACCTCTACCTCTTTAGCCTGAGCTCGTACGACCCCGTCCAGATCGAGGTCGTGGTCCCGCGCGTGACCGAGGTCGACATCGACTACGCGATCGAGGCGACGCTGGACAGCATGGGCCTCGGAAACGAGAGGCTGACCGACGCGCTGGTCGCCGAGAAGCTCGAGAACGTCAACACCATCGCCGAGCTGCGCGAGGTCGCCCGCAAGCAGGTCGGCGAGGCCAACATGCAGCTGGTCGAGGGCTCGAAGGCGGACCGATGCGCGACCGAGCTCGCCAAGCGCCTGAACGAGGCCGTCCCGCCCGAGCTGGTGGAGCAGGTGCGCGGCGTCATGCGCCAGGCCTTCGAGCACGACCTGGCAGCCGAGGGCCTGACGATGGACGAGTTCATCGAGCAGATGGGTGCGACCCAAAAGATGATGGACGACCTGTTTGCATCGCAGGCGGAGGAGGCCATCCAGGAGGAGGCCGCCCTGGACGCCTACGCCCGCGAGAAGAAGATCGGCATCCGCGACGACGAGCTCGCCGAGGCCCTGGAACTCTCCCCCAAGGAGTTCGACCAGATTTGCCTCCAGGCACAGAAGGCGGGTGCCATGGACTCGCTGCGCATCGATGCCCTGAGGGCGAAGGTCGCCAACATCCTGGCCGGCGAGTGCAGCTGCATCTACAAGAACGAGTCCGAGGAGGACGCCCAGTCCCGCATGGAGCAGTTCCGCCGCCTGCAGCAGATGCAGCGCGACGCCAAGGTCCGCGTCGAGAAGGTCGGCGGCGACCACCCCGGCTTCAAGCTGGTCTAACGAGCCCCGACATCCCGCAAAACGCAATCAGCCCCGCACGGCAATGCCATGCGGGGCTGATGTCGATTCTCGAATCGGTATCCGATCGACTAATCGGAACGAGACGGGATGTCGCTCGAGAGCAGGATGCTACTCGGCAGCGGCCTCGGTCTCGACGGCCTCGGCAGCGGTCTCCTCGACGGGAGCAGCGGCCTCCTCGGCGGCCTTCTTGGCAGCCTCGGCCTCGGCCTTCTTGGCGTACTCAGCGGCACGCTTGGCCTTCTCGGCAGCCTTGGCCTCCTTGGCGGCCTTGCGAGCGGCCTCCTGCTCGGCGACCTTGGCGGCCTTGGCGGCCTTGGCCTCCTCGGCCTTCTTGAGCTGGGCGGCAGCGGCGCCACCGAACTTGTCGGCGAAGCGCTGGACGCGGCCGCCGGTGTCGACGAGCTTCTGCTGGCCGGTGTAGAACGGGTGGCACTTGTCGCAGAGGTCGATGGTCATCTCGGACTTGGTGGAGTGCGTCTTCCAGGTGTTGCCGCAGGTGCAACGGACGGTGCACTCGACGTAGTCGGGGTGGATGCCCTTCTTCATGTGGAACTCCTTCTGTTGGCCCTGGTTACCGACCAGGGTGGGGATGGTACCGGGCAGGCCCGGGCGTCCTGGTTTCCGACCAGGACAAACAAGCTTTTGAATAATAGCACGACCGTCGGCGCACGTCACGTGCGGAAAAGCCGTCGACCCGCACGTTCACGCCACGTCCACTTTGCTGCCCGTGCGCACTTCTCGACATTGGACGCGACGGCCCGCGCGCCTTCCCCCATGCGTTACGCTTTTGCCGCAAGCACGCCCGCGAGTACGGAGGCGACGATGTTCCTGGCAGTCGACGTCGGCAACACCCAGACGACCCTTGGACTTTTTGACGAGAAGGGCTGTGTGGCGCGCCAGTGGCGCATGGCCACCGATGCCACCGACACCTCCGACGAGCTGCACGAACGCCTTTTCGGGTACTTCCAGATGCTCGGCCTCGCGCTGGACAGCGTCACCGACGTCGCCATCGCGAGCGTCGTTCCCGTCCTGTCGCGCGAGTGGCAGCAGATGATGCGCGCCATCCTGGGCACCGACCCCATGATGGTCAGCGCGGCGCGCGACTGCGGCATCCGCGCCGACCTGCCCAACCCGAACGAGGTGGGCGCCGATCGCATCGCCAACGCCCTCGCCGCGCGCGAGACCTACGGCTCGCCCGTCATCGTCGTCGACTTTGGCACCGCGACCAACATCGACGTCGTCGACGCGCACGGCAACTTCCGCGGCGGCGCCATCATGCCCGGCCTCATGCTGTCGGCCAACTCGCTCTTCTCGCGCGCGGCCAAGCTGGCCAGCGTGCCCCTGGTGGCCCCGCCCCACACCCTGGGCGACACGACCGAGCGTGCCGTCCAGTCCGGGATCGTCGTGGGCGCGGCCGCGCAGGCCGAGGGCCTGGTCGCCCGCATCCAGCACGAGCTCGCCTGCGAGACCGCTGCCGAGAAGGGCCTCGAGGCGGCCGACGTCACGCCCGCGACCGTGGTCGGCACGGGCGGGCTGGCGGGCACGATTGCCGAGGCGACCGACCTGTTCGACGCGATCGACCCCGACCTCACGATCCGCGGCATCCACCAGATCTGGCTGCATCGCGCCCTCAAGCGCAGGCAGCGCGACGAGGCCTAGTCCGCCAGGCGAAGGCTCGCCTGCTCGGGCGCGAGCGTGACCTGCTCGCCGCCGTCGAGCTCGACCGACACGCGACCCCATGCGTCGAGGCCGCACAGCCTGCCGCGCGCGCAGGGGCGCCCGTCGGGCAGAAGTGCCTCTACCCGGGAGTTCATCCAACGCAGCCTGTCGAACCACTCGTCGGCGACGGGGGCGACGGCACCCGCCACGGCGCGGCCGGCGGCCACGTCGAGCGCCCAGTTGTCGACCCTGGCCACGACGCCCTCGCGCACGACCTCGGCGATGCGGGTGGGAGCGGGCAGGCCGCCCATGCGGCAGACGCCACCCTCGCAGACGGGGTCGTCGCTCACGAGGTCGCGCAGGTAGGCGGGCTCGAGCGGACGGGGCGTGCCGTCGGCCGCACGGGCGATCAGGTCCTCGAGCCCGTCGTCCTTCTCGACATTCATCTGGACGGCGCACACGGCGAAGGTGCCGCCGGCGCCGTAGCCCGCCTCGCAGGCCACGCTGGCAAGCTTGCGCTCGTGCCCGGGGTCGCCCGCGACCACGTCGTCGGGCCACTTGGCGGCGACGTCGGCACCGATGGCGTACAGGGCATCGGCGACGCCGAGGCAACACACTGGGACGAGGCCGTTGAGGAAGTGCATTGGCACCTGCGGGCGCAAAACGATGCCCAGGTAGATGCCTCCCTCGGGCGAGTGCCACACGTGGCCGGCACGAGTGCGGCCGGCCTTCTGCGACGCGGCGAGCACTGCCGTGCCGTGCGCGGCGCCCTCGCGGCCGAGCTCCTTCGCCTCGTCGAGCACGCTGCCCACGAGGTCCCTGCGGTCGATCTCGGGCATTCCGCCCACCCCCTCTAGCGCTGCCATGCGACCTCCCCGAGGTCGGACAGGACATGGCCCACGCGGTCCTCGGGCGCGAGGACGTCGACGCCGGCATGCTGCAGGAAGCGCACCGGGTCGTGCATGAGGTCCTCCATGGGCACCAGCACGTAGTCGCGCTCGCCCAGACCGGGGTGCGGCAGGCGCAGGCGACGGCCGGCGTGGGACTCCCCCTCCATCCAGGCAAGGTCGCAATCGATCGTGCGCGGGCCGTAGCCCTCCTCGCCGGGGACGCGCCGGCGGTCGAGCTGGTCCTCGACGCCCAGCAGCGCGTCCAGCAGGACGAGGGGCGAAAGCTCGGTCTGGATCTCCGCCACGCAGTTTGCCACGGGGGTGGCGATGCCGTAGGCGGGCTCGGTCTCGTATGCGTGGCTCACCTGCACGACGCAGGTGAGCGGGATGGCGTTGATCAGCTCGCAGGCGCGCTCCAGGTAGTGGATGCGGTCGCCCACGTTGGAGCCGAGCGAGACGAACGCGCGGCGGACGTCGGGATGGGCGATCGACCAGTAGCCGTCAAGTGCCTGCGCGCAGCCTGCCACGTCGTGCACGCGCAGAACCCGTGCACCGGCAGAGACCGCAGCCAGGCAGACGCCTGCGGTCGCGGGGTCGCGGTCCGCGACCTGCGCGGTGCCCGAGACGGCACCCACGAAGCGCTTGCGCGACACGGCGCACAGCACGGGGTAACCCATGGAGGCCATCTTGGCGGTGGCGCGCTGGATCACGACGTCCTCGTCGGCCATCTTGCCGAAGCCGGGGCCCGGGTCCACGCAGATGCGGTCGCGCGAGACGCCGGCACGCATGAGGGTGCGGGCCTGGTCGCCCAGAAAACCCATCACCTGGCGCATGATCGGGGCGGACTCCGGCAGGGTGAACCTGCGGTTGCCCGCGAGGCGCACGGTCGGCGCCACCACGCCGCGCGCCGAGGAGCGGCCCATCGTCAGGGCAAGCGCGTCGCCCGTGGCGGGGAACTCCGGCTGAGCAGCGTCTGCCCCCGCGTCCTTCTCGGCAGCGAGGTCCTTCTCGGCGGAATCGACGTCCTTGGCGGCGGCGTCGGAGTCGTCGTCGCGGCCCTTGTCGCGCGCGGCGGTGGCGGCGCGCTCGCGGGCCTCGGCGGAGGAGTCCAGCGTCACCGTGATGCGGTGCGGGTGCTCGGCGACCTCGCCGGCATGCATGACGATGCAACCGGCGTCGCAGCCGGCGGCGACCTCCACCATGGCGGGGTCGGTGAAGCCCGTGACGTCGTTGATGATCGAGGCGCCCAGGCGCACGCACATGCGCGCGACCTCGGGGTGACGCGTGTCGATCGAGACGCACGCGCCCTCGGCCACCAGCGCGCGCACGACGGGCACCACGCGGGCGGCCTCCTCCTCGAGCGAGACGGGGGTGAAGCCCGGGCGGGTGGACTCGCCGCCGACGTCGATGATGTCGGCGCCGGCGTCCAGCATGTCCAGCGCGTGCGCAACGGCGTCGTCGACGGTCTTGTAGCGGCCGCCATCCGAGAACGAGTCGGGCGTGACGTTGAGCACGCCCATGATGCGCGGACGCACCAGCGACAGCTCGTGTTTGCCGCAGTGCCAGGTTGAGTAGTTCTCTCGGAGCATCCGATGGTTCCTCTCCACAATGCGCCGCCCGAGGCGCGGTCGGCCGCGGGCGGGCGCGTCACGTGAGTCAGATTGTACCGTCTGGCGGGGACGCCATCCGTCCCACACAGGCGCGCGGGCTCCCTAGAAGTCGAACGCCGCCGCGATGTCGCACGCGCACACCAAATCGGCCATCGCGTCCTGCGGCGTGGGGTCACGATTGACGATGACGAGGTCGTCGCCGCCGAAGTAGCGAATCAGGCCCGCCGCGGGATAGACCACCAGGCTCGTGCCACCGACGATCAGCATGTCGCAGCTCGCGATGGCCTCCACCGCCGCGGCGATCACGCGGTCGTCGAGCGGCTCGCCGTACAGGACGACGTCGGGCTTGATCTGCCCGCCACACTCGGGACACGTCGGCACGCCCCGGGCGTCCTCGTGCTCGCGGGCCATGACCCACTCTGCCGAGAAGGACGCCCCGCACCGACGACACACGTTGCGATGCACCGAGCCATGCAGCTCCAGCACGTTCTTGGAGCCCGCGGCCTGGTGCAGGCCGTCGATGTTCTGGGTCACGACCGCCGTGAGCTTGCCGGCGCGCTCGAGCTCGGCGAGCTTCAGGTGCGCCTGGTTGGGCTTGGCGCCAAGCGCGATCATCTTCGTGCGGTAGAACTCGAAGAACTCCGCCGTATGCGTCTCGTAGAAGTCATGGCTGAGCATGGTCTCGGGCGGGTAGTCGAACTTCTGGTGGTACAGACCGTCGATGCTGCGGAAGTCGGGAATCCCGCTCGCCGTGGACACGCCCGCGCCCCCAAAGAACACGACGCTTCCCGCTGCCGCCACGCGCTCAGACAGTTCACGTGCCGCCTGGGCGGCATCGGTGATCGTTCGTCCCATGTCTCTCCTCCCGACTCGACCGTACTTCTCCCTATGGCACCTCTCCCGAATCTTAGTCCCGTTTTGCGATGCCGCCATGACAAAGGGCGACCCCGAAGGGCCGCCCCATCTAACGCTTTCTGTCGAGAAGTGCCTGCGACTTCCCTATTACTTGTTGCGCCTGCGGATGATCACGGCGCCGGCCACGACGACGATGCCGATGACCGCGATGGCGACGGGAATCGCCAGGTTGGTCTGGTCGCCGGTCTGCGGCGTGGCAGGCGTGACCTGGTTCTGCGCGGGCTTGACGTCGGTCTTACCGGGCTTGTTGGGCGCAACGGGCAGCTTCGCGATGGCCTCGGTCTTGGTCTGGGTCTCGAAGGCCTCGTTCTCGAAGGTGGCGGTGTAGGTGCCCTCGCCCTCCTTCTCGGTCGTGGCGGGAGTGGTCACCTCGTAGGCGGCCTTGACGGTCTCCTCCTCCACGTGGGAGGCGTCACGCTTGCAGGTGCGCTTGGCAGTGCAGTACCAGCCGTCGTCGTGCTTGGCCCAGCTGTACTCGGGCTCGCCCCAGTCGTGATCGAGGGCGGGGAACTCGTCGGACCTGGTCTGGGCCTTGAAGCACTTGTGCGTGAAGGTGGCGGTATAGGTGGTCTTGCCAGCCTCGGTGCAGGTGGCAGGCTTGTTCTCGACGGTAGCCTTCACGGTCTCGGCGATCTTGTGGCCGCAATAGCCGCACTTGGCATGACCGGTGCAATACCAGCCGTCAGCCTTCTGCTCCCACGTGTAGTCGTTCAGGTCAACGAAGTTATCTTCGTGCTGACCGTCGGTGTAGTCGTGGGTGAGCATCGTCTTGTTGGACCACACCTTCACGCCATCGATGGTGACATCGGTGCGGCCGGTGTTGTTATCCGACTTGCCACCAAAGCCAAAGAGCTGCGAGCAGGTGGTGTTGTCGCGCTCTGCCGTGGCAGAGCTTTTGGTGATGTTGAGGATGTACTTGAAGTCCCCCATGTTGGAGTCGTTGATATTCAACGCCTGCTTATACAAGCCCCAGAACGACGTCGAGTTGAACTGGCAGTTGCTCACGTTGACGGTGATGTCGTGCTTGCCGGCACCGGCATCGGTGTAGACGTTGATGACCTTGCCGCTGGCGTTGAAGGTGCAGCCGTCGAAAGTCATGACCGGCGAGCTGTACGTCCAGAGGGCGTAGTCGCCACTCGGAGCATTGAACGTCGTGTTCTTGAACACTGCGGTCTTGTAGCCCCAGTAGAACGTCTTGCCGTTGACGACGCAGCCATCGAGCACGGTGTTGTCGATGCGAACAAAGCCAAGATAGTCAGCCTTGGCGGAGCGCATCGTCATCTTCTCGAACGTAACGGTACCAGCGCCGTCGAACGAGTAATCGCTGTTGTACTCGGTACCGTAGTAATCGGGGTTGGGGACCTTGGCACCAATGTTCCACGCGGTCTTGTCCGTGCCGGAACCCACGAAGGTGAGGTCCTTGCCCTTGGTGTGACCCACGGAGCTCACGCCGTAGAGGGTGTAGTTACCCTCGCCGAGCTTGATGGTGTCGCCGCTCTGCGCCTCGGCGGTAGCGGTCGCCAGGTCCTTGTAGGTCGCTTTGGTACGAGTGTTGGTGATGCTCGCCTCGACGGCAAGTGCCGGCGTGGCACTCACGCACAGGGCGCACACCGCGCCCATGAGAGCCGCAGCGATGCGACCGCCCAGCCCCCGCTTGGCCCCAGTGCCGTGTTTGTGCTTCATTTGGAACCCCTTTCGATGTCCATACGGCGACGCAAAGGGCACTCTCGATGTCCCGGCGTCAATCCGTCAATCCCTCTTGTTTCAGACCGATGAAGCTTATCCAAAGCTACAGTCTGCCATTTAGCATGGGCAACAATCCGTTTTATGACTTATACGACATACTAAATCATAAGCCTGCCAGGTAAGCCGACTGCCTTGGCGCTTCTCTTCAACTATCGTTTGAACCATCGACGCTTCGAGAGCGGGTGCCCGTCCGTTTAAGTGTTCTCACGCTTTGCCCAAGGCTCGCGCGCCATATGGCAAACGTTCCGTAGTGATAGAGTCCCCCCTCGAGATCGCAAGACTCCAACCGGAGGCGACACCATGATTGTCAGCAAATCACAGACCCACTCCCCCGGCGCCGACGCCGCCGAGAAGTACCGCCGACCCAAACGCCCCATCATCCAACCCAACGTCGCCGACTGCGCCCTGGCCTTCGAGGGCGGTGGCTACCGCGGGTCCTTCTCGGCAGGCTTTGCCAACGTGTTGCTCGCGGCACGGATCTCGTTCCCGTACGTGTGCGGCGTCTCGGCCGGGGCGAGCAACGCCGTCAACTACGCCTCGCAGGACCGCGTGCGCACGCGCGAGGCCTTCATGACCGACGGCGCCGCCCGGTCGATGGTGGGGCTGCGCTCGGTGGCGCGCGGCAACGGCTACTTTGACGCCGACTCGCTGTACGAGGGTGCCGTCGAGTCGGGTGTCATGCCCTTTGCCTGGGACTCGTTCGTCGAGAACGGCACCGAGGTCAAGGTGCAGGCCTTCCGCCGCGACGACGGCGCGACCCTGCGCTTTGGCAAGGCCGACGTCGACGGTGCGCTTCGCCTGATGGACGTCGTGCGCGCAAGCTCCACCCTGCCCGGCGCGATGCGCCCGCGCGCGGTGGACGGACGGATCCTGTACGACGGTGGCCTGGGCGACGGCGCGGGCCTGCCCGTCTGCATCGCCGAGGACGACGGCTGGGACCGAATCCTGCTGGTGACCACGCGCCCGCGTGGCTACCGCAAGCAGCCGCCCACCCGCGGCGAGGTCCGCATGTACGAGCGCCTCGCGGGCGATCACGCCGCCATGATGGACGCCCTGATGTCGCGCTGGAGCCGCTACAACGCCGAGCTCGAGCGCATCGAGGAGCTCGAGCGCACAGGGCGCATCCTGGTGGTCCGTCCCGAGCGCATGCTCGTCTCGTCCGGGACCGTCAACGCGAGGCAGCTGCGCGAGCAATACGAGATCGGCCGCACGCAGGCCATCCGCGAGATGGGCCGCATCCGCAAGTTCCTGTTTGGCTCACGAGACGCCGGTCCCGATCCTGAGCCCGGCTGGGACGGCTACGTCACGATCGGCTGACAGCCGTCCGACAACGCCTGACGTCGACCCAACAGCACCCGACAGCGATCAGACAGCGCCCGACAGCCATCCAACAGGCAACTACCGAGAAGAACTGCGAGGCAGACACATGTCAGACACCCGCGAGCTGCGACTCGTCTCCTGGAACGTCAACGGGCTGCGCGCCGTCATGCGCAAGGACCCCGACTTCGAGCAGGTCGTGCGCATGACCGACGCGGACGTCTTCGCGATCCAGGAGACCAAGCTGCAGGAGGCCCAGCTGGCCAAGCTCGGCCTGGAGCTGCCGGGCTACCACCGCACGTGGAGCCACGCCGAGCGCAAGGGCTACTCCGGGACCGCCGTGTTCAGCCGCGAGGAGCCGCTGCGCGTCCTGCATGCCGACGCCATGCTGCCCGTGGCGCACGAGGTGCTCTCCGCCTCCGACGAGGAACTTCTCGCCATTGCCGCGACCGAGGGCCGCGTCTGCGCGCTGGAGTTCGAGCGCTACTGGTTCGTCGACGTCTACACGCCCAACGCCCAGAACGAGCTCAGGCGCATCGACACCCGCATGGCCTGGGACGACGCCTACCGCGAGTGGCTGCGCCGCCTTGCCCAGGAGAAGCCCGTCGTGACCTGCGGCGACTTCAACGTCGCCCACGAGGAAATCGACCTGAAGAACCCGCGCGCCAACCGCGGCAACGCCGGCTTCTCCGACCAGGAGCGCATGGGGTTCACCCACCTTTTGGGTGCGGGCTTCACCGACACGTTCCGCTCGCGCCACCCCGACCTGGAGGGCGCCTACAGCTGGTGGAGCTACCGCTTCAACGCGCGAGCCAACAACGCGGGCTGGCGCATCGACTACTTCCTGGTCTCGGACGACATCGCCGACCGCGTGACGGGCGCGTCGATCCTGCCCGAGGTCATGGGCTCGGACCACTGCCCCGTCGAGCTCACGATCGAGCTCTAGCCACCGGGGAGTCGCGTCAGACGGCGGCGGGGATGTGCGCGTCGCGGATGGCGCGCTCGAAGGTTGCCGCCGTACTCGTGGCGATGAGCTCCTGCGGGAAGTGGATCTGCTCCAGCATGGCCAGGGCGTTGTCGAACCCGCCCACGCCGAACGAGGCGTGCGCGTCACTCGAGACGCTGATGTGGACGCCCAGCTCGGCGCAGCGCTCGGCAATCTGACGGCACTTCTCGATGGACTCGGGCTTGTCGGCGAGGCTATGCTCGTTGATCTCGATCAGCTTGCCCAGATCGCGGGCGGCCGTGAGGACGGCGTCCAGCTCGAAGGGGACGCCCGCTCGGCCGGTGTGGCCCAGGATCAGGACCTTGGGGTCCTCCAGCGCGCCGACGTAGGCCCGCGTGGTGGCGGCAAGCGACTGGCCCCAGGTGAACTCGGGGTTGTGGATGCTGGCCACGACGTAGTCGCAGCGGCTGAACACCAGGTGCTTGAGCGACGTGGGCTCGCCGAAGGGAGTGCCCGTCATGCCGCGGCCGTACCAGATGTCGTGGCCGTACAGGTTGCCGTCGCAGTCGACGATGTCGGCCTCGCAGCCGTGCATCAGGCGGACGCCGTGCCAGGTGTCGGGCAGCATCGCGTAGTTGTAGAAGTACTGGTAGTTGCGCACGTCCGGCTCGGGGAAGAGCATGGACGAGAAGTGCTCGGCCATGCCCAGCAGCTCGAGGCCCTTCTCGGCAGCGGCGCGAAGGTTCTCCTCGACCGTGGAGTAGGCGTGGCGCGAGTAGAGCGTGTGGGTGTGAACGTCGCAAAGGCTGTGCAGCAAGGTGTGCCTCCTACGGTTTGCCCGACGGGTCGTCTGGCGGCGCCGGGCGGGTGCGTGACGGGTCGCCGGGTGGGTTGCCTACTTGTACTCCTGCGCGAGGGCGGCCCAGGCGGGCATCGAGTTGACGATGGTGTCCAGGCTCACGCAGTAGCCCACGCGGACCCAGCCGGTGCAGCCGAAGCTGTCGGACGGGACGGGGAGCAGCTCGTGGGCCTTGGCGCGCTCGAAGAAGGCGTTCGCATCGGGCTCGAGCGCCTTGACCCACAGGTAGAAGGCACCCTGCGGCTCGATGTACTCGTAGCCGAGCTCGGACAGGCCGCGCGTGAGCGCCTCGCGGTTGGCGGCGTAGGCCTCGACGTCGCAGGGGGCGTCGACGCAATCGGCCAGCACGCGCTGGAATAGCGCCGGCGCGCAGACGAAGCCCAGCGAGCGACCCGCGCCCGCGACGGCGAAGACGAGGTCGTCATGGTCGGGGTTGGTGGGCGGCACGAGGACCCAGCCGATGCGCTCGCCCGGCAGGCTCAGGCTCTTGGAGTACGAGTAACACACAATCGTGCGGTCGTAGACGGCCGGAATCCAGGGGACCTCGGCACCGAAGGTGATCTCACGGTAGGGCTCGTCGGCAATCAGGTAGATCTGGGTGCCTAGGGCGGCCTCGCGCTCGCGCAGCGTCTCGGCGAGGGCCTCGAGGTTCTGGCGCGAGTAGACGGTGCCGACGGGGTTGTTGGGCGAGTTGACGATGACGGCCTTGGTGCGCTCGGTGACGGCGGCGGCCACGGCGGCGGTGTCGACCTGGAAGGTGTCGGGGTCGGCCATGACCTCGACGCAGGTGGCGCCGCAGGTCTCGATCCAGACGCGGTACTCCGGGAAGTACGGGGCGATGACGATGACCTCGTCGCCGGGGTTGGCCACGGCGTGCAGCGAGATCGAGATGGACGCAGCGGCGCCGCAGGTCAGGTACAGGTCGGCGGCCGTCGCGGCATCGTCGCCGAAGCGGCGGCACAGCGAGTCGGCGAGCGTCTCGCGAACCCAGGGTAGGCCGCTGGCAGGCGTGTAGCCGTGGATCTGCGCGGGCGGCAACGCGATGGAGGCCTCGATGGAGGCGCGGACGCAGTCGGGGGCGGGCACCGACGGGTTGCCCAGGGAGAAGTCGAAGACGTTCTCGGCGCCGATCTGGGCCTTGCGGGCGGCGCCGTAGGCCGCGATCTCGCGGATGGAAGACTTGGACGCGCCGTAGGCGTGGCTCTTCTGGTTGATTGCCATGGGGTGCTCCTCACGCGGTGTGTTTGCTGGGCCGCGTTCGTGCGGCGACGCTTGCATTGTACGGCGAGAAGGACGGGCGGGTCGCAGCCTTGCCGCCTCCCTTACCCAAACGAAACCCGTTTGGCAGCCGCGGCGGCAACACGGGACGGACTGCGCCACGCGGGCGATGGCACGACGCGCGCGGCTAGCCCAGGCGGACCTCACGCGCGCCGAGAAGTGCGGGCAGGGTCGCGTCGTGCGTGGTCACGAGCACCGTGCCCCCGCGCGCGACAAAGGAGCGGACGAAGCCCACGAGCAGGTCGCGCGAGGCGTCGTCGAGGCCGTCGGTCGGCTCGTCCAGAAGCAGCGACTCGGGCGCCATCGACACGACGGAGGCCAGGGCCACTCGGCGCTTCTCGCCACCCGACAGGCGATAGGGAACACGCCCGGCAAGACACCCGATGCCGAACAGCGCGAGCGAGTCGTCCACGCGCGAGGCGACCTCGTCGGCGGGAAGGCCCATCTGACGCGGGCCAAAGGCGACCTCATCGGCGACCGTGGCGCAGAACAGCTGGGTGTCCGGGTCCTGAAACACCACCCCTTGCCTGCGGTGGATTCGCTTGGCGAAGGCGCGGTCGGCCATCGCGGCGGCCGTTATCGGCTCGCCGTCGTAGCGAACCTCGCCCGACGCCGCGAACGACAGGCCGCACGCCAGGCGCAGCGCCGTCGACTTGCCGCAGCCGTTGGGACCCAGAAGCGCCACGGCCTCGCCGTGCGCGACCGCAAGGCTGACGTCGTCGAGGACTGGAATCGCGTGGCCGAGGTCGTCGCGGTAGGAGAACGACACGCGGTCGAGCTCGATCAGCGGCGCGACAGGCGCGCCCGCACGCACGTTCGCGCTCATGCCATCGCCCCCTCGAGCCAGAGAAACGTGGCGAGAAGCGCCACGACCAGCAGCGCGTACGCGACGTCGCCGGCGCCGAGGCGCTCGCATGCGGCGAGAGCAGGCGCCTCGCCGGCGTCGAGCCCACGGCAGGCCATGGCCTCGGCCTGGGCCTGCGCGAGGCCATGCGCCTTGATGAAGGTGACGCCCATCACACCCGCGGCGCTCGCGGTCTTGTCGGCGTTGCGGCCGACGCTGCGGCAGGCAAGCGACTCGGACAGCTCGGCCGCGGTGCGACCCAGAAGCGCCAGGTCGCGGATCGCGAGGTCGCACACGAGCGCGGCCGTGGCGGGCAGCCCCAGCGAGCGAGCGGCCGCCACCAGGCCGTGGGCGCCGGTCGAGCGCGCGAGGCCCAAGACCAAACAGCAGGTGACGAACGACTTGACGGCCATGCGCACGGGTGCGCCCGGCTGACCGAGAAGTGCCGCGGGCACCATGAGCAGGGCGGATATGGCGGCAAGCACAAGGGCGGGCCCGCACAGCGCACTAATCTCGCGTGCCGGCCGCATGGCGACGCAGGCAAGAAGCCCCGCGAGCACGAGCCACACGAACGCCATGTTGCGCGCAGCCGACACCATGGCAACCAGGGCGACTACGCCCACGAGCCTGGTCGACGCGGCGACGCGCGCGTAGGCGCGTGCCATGGGGCAGCCGCCATGCGGCCGCATGTCGAAGGCCGCGAGCGTCGAGACGATCCTCAGCAGGTTGGTGCGCACGAAGGCGTCGCGGTCGCGCGGCGGCACGTAGCCAGCCGCGACAGACGGGTCCAACCAGGCTGGCAACGCCGCATCGGATATGGGCGTGGCACCGGGCACGGCTAGGCCCTGCCGCCGGGGGCGTCGGCGCCGGCGCACTTCTCGGCAGGGGCGGCGTGGGCCGTCTGGGCCACCAGCTTGAAGATGATGACGAGAAGGGCCACGCCGATGAGGGCCGAGAGCACGTAGGCCGCAGCGTCGGGAAGGCCGGCGAGCGAGTAGTCAGGCATGACCGACTCGAACGAGAGGCCGCTCGCCATGCCCGCGGGGGCCTTGGCCAGGCCCGCGTTCGCGACGAGGTCCTCGGTCGACCACTCTCCCCAGGCGTCGCCCGTGGCCAAAAGGCCCAGCGGGGTCGCCACGGCAAGCGCGCCCACGAGCATGGCGACGCGCGCCAGGCCACGCGAGCCGGACGCGGGCGCGGCGGGACGGGCGGCCTCCTCGCCGACCACCAGGTCGGGGGCGCAGCGCAGGACGAACTCGTAGATCGCGACGGTAGAGAAGGCCTCGACCACGCAGGCGACCGTCAGGTGCGGCACCATCATCGCCGGCACCGCGACATCCAGCCCGTAGGGGCAGAACAGCGCGTTGCCCGCCGCGTCGGAGAACAGCATCGGCTGGATGCCGAACTCGACGGCGGCACACAGAGCGGCCACGGCCAGACCGACGTAGGCGCCGACGACGGCGGCCACGCGACGGCGCGTCGGCGAGGTCGAGCCACCGCGCACCAGGCGGGCGACGCCCCAGCCAACAAACGGCAGGACGAAGGCCATGTTCAGGCAGTTGGCGCCAAATGCCAGAAGGCCGCCGTCGCCAAAGACCAGCGCCTGGATCGCCAGGGCCACGCTCACGGCGAGGCATGCCGCCTCGGGACCCAGAAGCAGCGCGACGAGCGTGCCGCCCACGGCATGGCCGGTGGTGCCGCCGGGCAGCGGCACGTTGAACATCATGAGGAGGAACGAGAAGGCCGCTGCCATGCCCAAAAAGCTCAGGTGGCGTCGGTCGAGTCGCTCGCGCACGACGCGCGCGCAGCGCACCCACACGGGGACCATGACGGCGGCAAGCACGGCGTCGGTCTGCGGCGACAGGTAGTTGTCGGGAATGTGCATGTCTCCCCCTCGCTCGGGTCTCCAACAATAAAGGACGCGCCCCACGACAGCTCGCAGGACACGCCCGGCCTCTACTCTGCGTCGGCGTCGGCAGCCTCGTCGACGGGCGCGACGGGCTCGGGCACGGCGTCGACCTCGGCGTCCTTCTCGGCAGGCGCCTCGGCGTCGGCGGCGGGCTCGGCGGCGTCATTGTCCTTGGGCTTCCACTCGTCGTGAATCGCCACGTACTCGTCCCACTTGCCGTCGAGAAGGGCCTCGACGGCCGGGCCCTCGACGGTCTCGTGGTCCAACAGCACGCCGGCCATGGTGTCCATCTGGTCCTTGCGGTCCTCGAGCACCTTGCGGGCGCGCTCGTGGGCCTCGCGCATGATGCGCTCGACCTCATCGTCGATGCGCTTGGCGGTCACGGCCGAGTAGTCCTGGTGGTCGGCGTAGTCGCGACCCAGAAACACCTGGTGCTGGGCCTCGCCGAAGACCTGGGCGCCCAGCTCGTCGCTCATGCCGTAGCGGGTGACCATCTCGCGGGCCATCTTGCTGGCGCGCTCGAGGTCGTTGCTGGCGCCGGTGGTGATGTCGTCGCAGAACAGCTCCTCGGCCGTGCGGCCGCCCAGGAGCACCGCCAGCTCGTCGAGCATGCCGTTGCGCGTCTGCAGGAAGTGGTCCTCCTCGGGCAGCTGCAGCGTGTAGCCGAGCGCCTGGCCGCGGCTGATGATCGAGATCTTGTGCACCGGGTCGGAGTTCTCCAGCACGTGCCCCACCAGGGCGTGGCCGCCCTCGTGGTAGGCGATGACCTTGCGCTCGTCGTCGGTGATGACGCGGCTCTTGCGCTCGGGGCCGGCGATGCAGCGCTCCATGGCCTCCTCGACCTCGGGCATGCCGATGGTGCGCAGGTTGCGGCGGGCGGCCAGAAGTGCGGCCTCGTTCATGAGGTTGGCCAGGTCGGCGCCGGTGAAGCCGGGCGTGAGCTTGGCGAGGTTGGCGAAGTCGACGCCGGCGGCCAGGGGCTTACCCTCCGAGTGGACGCGCAGGATCTGCTCGCGGCCCTTGACGTCGGGGCGGTCGACCGTCACCTGGCGGTCGAAGCGGCCCGGGCGAAGCAGCGCCGGGTCGAGGATGTCGGGGCGGTTGGTCGCGGCGATCAGGATGACGGCGTCGTTCTGCTCGAAGCCGTCCATCTCGACCAGCAGCTGGTTGAGCGTCTGCTCGCGCTCGTCGTGGCCGCCGCCGACGCCGGCGCCGCGCTGGCGGCCGACCGCGTCGATCTCGTCGATGAAGATGATGCAGGGCGCGGCCTCCTTGGCCTGCTTGAACAGGTCACGAACGCGGCTGGCACCGACGCCGACGAACATCTCGACGAAGTCGGAGCCCGAAATCGAGAAGAACGGCACGCCGGCCTCGCCCGCCACGGCCTTGGCCAGAAGCGTCTTGCCCGTTCCCGGGGGGCCCACCAGAAGCACGCCGCGCGGGATCTTGGCGCCCATCTTCTGGAAGCGCTCGGGCTCGGACAGGAAGTCGCGCACCTCGCGCAGCTCCTCGACGGCCTCGTCGATGCCGGCGACGTCGGAGAACTTGACCTTGGGTCGGGTCTGCTCGCTGGTCTTGGCCTTGGTCTTGCCAAATCCCATGGCCTTGCCGTTCTGGCCCTGCATCTGGTTGAGGAAGTAGAGCATCACGCCGACGACCATCAGGGTGGGCACGAGCGTGATCAAAAGGTCGGTCCACATGCCCGGCTGGCTGGTGTCGACCGTGTACTTGACCTTGGGGTTGTCCGCCATGAGCTCGGACAGGGTGTCGTCACCCACGTAGGTGCTCTTGAACTTGGTGGGGTCGGCACCCGAGTCGCGCTTCTTGGCGGAGGCCCAGTAGCTGCCCGTCAGGGTGCCGTCGGCGGCCTTGTAGGTCGCCTCCTTCACGCGACCCGCCTTCACGGCGGTCACGAACTCGCTGGTGGAGAGCGTGACCGTCTTGCCGCCGAACCCGGCGAGGCCCTGCGCGTTGAAGACCAGGTAGGCCGCCAGGGCCGCCATGATCAGCAGGTAGAGAAGGCCTGTGCGCCTCTTCTTGTCGTCGATGGGGCCCTTGTCGCCCCGGTCGTTGGTGCTCACGTGCTTGCGCTCCTTTATGCCGCGCGGCCCGTCCGTCGCACTGGCGACGTCGGGCCGCAGCCGGGTAGTGCTTCTCGTACTTCTAACCCATCTGGCCTAGCTGTAGACCTCGGGCTTGAGGATGCCGATGTAGGGCAGGTTGCGGTAACGCTCGGCGTAGTCCAGGCCGTAACCGACGATGAACTCGTTGGGGACGTGCGCGCCCACGTAGTGCGGGTCGACCGCGGGGGTCTTGCCCGGGATGTCCTTGACCAGGAAGGCGGCGACCTCGAGGCTCTTGGGCTTGCGGGCGGCCAGGTTGCGCATGAGGTAGCTGAGGGTCAGGCCCGAGTCGAGGATGTCCTCGACGATCAGGACGTCGCGGTCCTCGATCTTGGTGTCGAGGTCCTTGACGATGCGGACCACGCCGGAGCTCTTGACGCCGTCGCCATAGCTGGAGACGGCCATGAAGTCGATGCCCAGGTCACACTTGATGGCGCGCATGATGTCGGCCGTGAAGACGACCGCGCCGCGCAGGACCGCCACGATCAGCGGGTTGCGACCCTCGTAGTCGCGGGTGATCTCGGCGCCCATCCTCGTGACGATGTCACGAATGTCCTGCTCGGAGAGAAGGACCTCGGCGACGTCCGGGTGCAGGCCTTCCATGAATGAATCCCCCTTCGGTTCGGGCTCGCGCCTCAGCGCGCGCCCTGTGTGTTTGCGTCATTGCCATACAGGGTCAATTCTACCAACAACCTGCTTGTGGTTTGGCAGCGCGCTCGCTCGTCGACACGGATTCCCGCCACCCACAGGACCTGCCCGCTCGGCGCGGTGCGCACGACCGGCACGCCGGCGCGATCGGCGGCGGGCACGCGGGCGTCACACAGCAGGTCGGACAGCCGCTTGGACTGCCCATGCATGCCCAGGGGGCACATGACCTCGCCGGGCTGCGGGGCATCGACCCACAGCCTTCCGCCCAGCTCGCCCAGGCCGCAGGCCACGGCGTCCAGAAGCACCGAGGCGCCCTTCCACTCGAGGCCGTGCGCGCGGGCCACCTGCGTAGGGTCGGTGGCGTCCGGGCGCAGAAGGCGCGCCGAGATCGTGGCGCCGCCGGCAACCCGGACCGTGCCGGGGACCTCCAGCCAGGCGGCGTCGCCACGGGCGACGGCGTCGGCGGCGCGCACGAACAGAAGGCCGTACTCCACCCGGCAGTCGACGCCCATCGGCAGCGACGCGGAGCCGGCGCCTGCGGCGACCAGGGCCAGCACGCGGTTGACGTGGCGGGCCTCAAGACGGCAGTCGGGACAGGCCAGAAGGATCGCCTGGCGCACGACGCGACGGGCGATCGCGACGTCGAGCGCCGCCAGGCGGGCAGAGTCCAGGGCAAGCATGCCGTCGCGCGAGCGGCGCGTGAGGTCGCGCAGCGCGCGTGAGGAGACGCTCGTGAGGTAGGCATCCTCGTCCGAGAGGATGTCGCAGGTGGAGCTGATGCTCGACACGACGTGCGGGTTGCGGGCCTCGACCACGGGCATGACCTCGTGGCGCACGTAGGCGCGCAGGTAGCGGGTGTCGGAGTTGGTGTCATCCTCGCGCCAGACGATGCCCCTCATGCGCAAAAGGTCGCACAGCTCGTCGTGCGTGCGGTCCAGAAGCGGTCGCACGATGCGGTTGCGGCGGCGCGGGATCGACGAGAGCCCCGAGGCCCCGGAGCCGCGCACGGCGTTCATCAGGAAGGTCTCGGCGCGGTCGTTGGCGGTGTGCGCCGTGAGGATGCGCGCGGCGGAACGAGGCGTGCCCGCGCGCTCCGACAGTTCGTTGGCCAGGCGATTCGCGGCCGCATAGCGCACTTCTCGGCCGGCGTTCTCGACGTTGCCGTCCGGGCGCGACGCGGCCAGGGCGGCGACGTCGGCGCGCACCACGGTGCACGGGATGCCAAAGCGCTCGGACAGGCCGCGGACGTACTCCTCGTCCTCCTCGGCGTCCAGGCCGCGCAGCATGTGGTTGACGTGCAGGACGTGCAGGCGCTCGCGGGCCACGCGGGCCTCGCCGCGGCCGTCGCAGACGTCCAGGGTCGAGGTGGCGGCCAGGACCAGCAGCGCCGTCGAGTCGGCCCCGCCGCTCACCATGAGGACCACGGGCGCGCGGCCCGCGTCCCTCGTTCGGGAGCTCGGGCGCTCGAAGGTCCCCTCGGGACTCGCGAACCTGCGTGCGACCGTCGCCACGTTGCCTCCCTGCTGCCGTCCCGGCACATCCCCTGGGAGGGGCCGGCCCCTCCTCTTTCGTAGGCGTCCCATTGTAGTCCGCCACCTGGCGCGATACCCTCGGATGCCAGTGTTCCCGCCAAGACGACATGGGCGGGCGAGAAGAACGTCGGAAGGGGCGAGAATGACGCCACAGATGCACCTGCACGTGCTCGCGAGCGGGTCCAAGGGCAACGCGTGCGTGGTCGAGGGGCCGCAGGGCGCCATCCTCATCGACTGTGGGATCTCCCGCCGCCAGCTGTGCCTTCGCGCCGACGAGCTGGGGCTGGACCTCGGCATGCTGCGCGCGGTGGTGCTGACCCACGAGCACGCCGACCACACCTCGGGCCTGACCGTGCTTCTCAACAGGTTCGAGGGCGAGCTGTACGCCACCGCGGGCACGATGTCGGCGCGAAAGTACCTGACGAACCTGCCGTTTTGCCTGGTGGACTCCGACGACTCGTTCGAGGTCGCGGGCATGCGCGTGCGCACGTTTCCCACCTCGCACGACGTGGCCGACCCCATGGGGCTTCGCCTCGAGACCGACGACGACGCGATCGGCTACTGCACCGACACGGGCGTCCTGCTGCCGCAGGCCTTCGACGCCCTGGTCGACGCGCGCATCCTGGCCATCGAGTCCAACCATGACGTGAGGATGCTCGAGACCGGGCCGTACCCCTCCTCGCTCAAGCGGCGCGTGGGTGGCGCGACCGGGCACCTGTCCAACGCGCAGTGCGCGGAGGCACTGCCACGCCTGGTGGGACCCGACACCGAGACCGTGGTCGCGATGCACCTGTCGAGCGACAACAACCGCCCCAGCGTGTGCGTCCGAACCCTGGCCGCCGCCGTGGGAGCCGAGCCCGTCGACGACCTCGGCTGCGAGGCACGCACGCCGGACGGGCGCCTCACGGTCGTGGCGGGCGCGCAGGACGCGCCGCTCACCGTCTGGTAGCACGGGTATCGGGCAAAGCGGAAGGTCGGATCGCAAGGCGAGGCACTTCTCGGCAGCATGCCCAGACAGACAGGGAGGGGAACCCGACCGAGGCCGAGTCCCCCTCCCTTTATGCCATGTCACCGTGCCCGCGGCCAGGCATGACGGCTGCCGAGTCGCATGCCCGCCGTGTGCCAACCGATTGCCAAGGGCTAGTCGATGGCGATCTTGGTGACGTTGGCCTTCTCGTCCTGCTTGGGGACGTTGACGGTGAGCACGCCGTCGGCAAGCTTGGCCGTGAGGCCCGCGGTCGCGGCGTCCTTGAGGTAGACGCCACGGGTGGCCTGCCACTCGCTGGTCTCCTTGTGCAGGAAGTTCTTGGCCTTCTGCTCGTCGGACTCCTTCTTGTCGACCGAGATCGAGAGCCTGCCCTCGTTGAGCTCGACGTCAATCTCGTCGCGGCCGACGCCGGGAAGCTGGGCGGTGATCACATAGGTGTCGCCGGCATCCTCGACGTCCATCTTGAAGCCCTGTGCCACGTCGGACGTGGGGACGAAAAACTCGTCGAGCGAGTCGAACGGGAACAGCGAGCGGATGGCCCTTCCATAACGATCGTAGGGAACCATGCTGGTCATACGTCATCACTCCTTCGCGATGCGGACGGTGGGCGCCCGGTGCGTCGCCGTCCTTCTCTGTCGAAGTCATATCTTCCCGCCCGCAACGGAATTAATCACGATGCACGAGATTTTCTCAGTTATTTTGACTCATCAAATCTTATAGAGAAGGACTTAGGTCTTACAGAGCCCGTCAGGTATGCGCAGACATCGAGCGACGTGCGCGTTTTTTGGCGGACGACCTGGCGGGCTGCTATATGATTGTTGGGTCTTTTGCCCGGCACGGATGCCGTGGCAACACGAAAGCATCGGGAGCTTCGCATGACAGAGCCGGCCGAAAACGAGCGCGACACGCGTACCACCAACGAGGGGGCCGCCCGCCGGCCCTACGTGCGACCCGCGCGACAGCATCGCACCGTGGGCGCTCTCGACGACCTCGCGGCCGACGACGCCGCGAGCGACTACTCGCACGACTCCGAGTTCACCGTGGGGTCGCACTCGCCCCTGCCGGGCCGTGCCTACCGACGCTCCCGCAACGAGATGCCCCAGCTCAAGCACGACCTGCAGTACGGCCAGTACCTGTCGGTCCCCAAGGGACGCAAGGACATCTTCGTGCACAACGGGCGCCGTCGCCGCATGCGCACGGTCATCACCGTCGTCGTGGTCCTGGCGCTTTTGGCCATCGCGGCCGCCGCGGCCTGGAAGCTCACAGGCCACTAGGCCCAGGGGTCCCTCTCGAACAGGGGCTCGGGCGTCGGGCGGCGGTCCGACCAGGGGTCGTAGCCGTCGTCGTCCTCGTTCTCCGCACGCGCGAACGAGGGGTCGACCTTCGGGGCGCGCGCGTCGGCGGGAGCCGCGGGGCCGACGTTCTTCTCGACGGCGTCCCTCTTGGCAACGCCCTTCTCAACAGCGCCCTTCTCGGCCGCGAGATCGGCCGTGGCCTCACGATCCCTGTCCATCGGAACCTCCCGGAGTCGAGGAATTCTGGCTGGCAACGCCCACGTACAGCGTGATTGACGTGCGGGTGTCCTGACGGGTGCCCGGCTCCGGATCCATATCCACGACCAGGCCGACCTTGGAGTCGTCGGCACGCTCGACCTGATTGACGGAAAAGCCCTCGCCCACCAGGCGCGACGAGGCCTCGGTGGCAGTCAGCCCGCGAACGTCGGGCACGGTCCTGCCACCCCACAGCTCGGCGCTCCAGGTGCCATAGGCCACCGCCCCCATGCAGAGAAGCGCCACGAGCGCGATAACGATCCAGGTGCCCACGCGTATGCGACGCCTGGTGCGAAGGACGTCCTCGGCACCACGGATGTTTCCGCCCACGCTGAACCTGCCCGTCAGGTGGACGTGCAGGCGGGGGTCGCCCTGGGGCGCGAGGCCCTTGCGCATGGCGATGCGCTCGGTGCGACGGCGCGCGCGGGCCGCGGCGCGGGCATGGCGCGAGAGCGTGGTCTCGGCGGGGGTCGGACTGGGCTCGGGGACCGAGTCGACGAACTCGGCGTCGGCGTCAGAGAGGTGCCTCATGAGCTTGGCGCCGCACGAGGGGCAGATGGCGGCATGGCCTGGTATTCGAGCGCCGCATTGGCGACAACGCATGCAAGGCCTCCCGAGGTCCGATGCGCCCGGGTGGGCGCCATTACAGATACGACAGCAGACCATTATCGCAAAAACCGGACCGGTTGGAGAGAAGGGCCCTCCCCCGATCGCTCGGGAGAGGGCCCTGGAAACGTTGGCACAACCGGACAGTGCCTACTCGATAGAGTCGGGCTCGATGCCCTCGTCGTCGCCCGCGGCGCCCGACGTCGCGGGTCGACCCGCGACAACCGGCTCGGCGAACAGGCGGTTGCTGTCGTCAGCGTCCACGCGGACGGTGCCGCCCTCGCGCAGGCTGCCGTCGATGATGAGGTTGGCCACGTTGTCGACGACCTGGCGCTGGATGAGGCGCTTGAGCGGACGCGCGCCATAGACCGGGTCGAGCCCGTCGAGCGACAGGACCTGCCTGGCGCCGTCGGTGAGCTCGAGCGTGATGCGGTCGCGCGACAGGCGCTCGCGCACGTCGGCCAGCTGGATGTCGACGATCTTCTCGATCTCCTCGAGTCCCAACGGGTGGAACACGACCACGTCGTCGATACGGTTGAGGAACTCGGGCTTGAAGGTCTGGCGCAGGGCGTCGTTGACCTTGGACTGGACCTCCTCGGGCGTGGCGTTTGCCGCCTCGGCGCCGGCGATGTACTGCGATCCGACGTTGCTCGTCATGATGATGATCGTGTTCTTGAAGCTGACCACGCGGCCCTGGCCATCGGTCAGGCGGCCGTCGTCGAGCACCTGCAGCAGGATATTGAAGACGTCCGGGTGGGCCTTCTCCATCTCGTCCAGCAGGATGACGCTGTACGGGCGACGGCGCACGGCCTCGGTGAGCTGGCCGCCCTCGTCATAGCCGACGTATCCGGGGGGCGCGCCGATCAGGCGCTGGACCGAGAACTTCTCCATGTACTCAGACATGTCAATGCGCACGAGGGCTCGCTCGTCGTCGAACAGGCAGTCGGCCAGGGCCTTGGCGAGCTCGGTCTTGCCCACGCCGGTGGGGCCGAGGAAGAAGAAGCTGCCGATGGGCCTGTCGGGGTCGGAGAGCCCGGCGCGGCTGCGACGCACGGCCGCAGCGACCGCGGTGACGGCCTCGTTCTGGCCGATGACGCGCTTGTGCAGCTCGGCCTCGAGGTTCTTGAGCTTGTCGAGCTCGCCCTGCATCATCTTCGACACGGGCACGCCGGTCCAGGCGCTCACGACCTCGGCGATCTCCTCGCTGGTGACCTCCTCCTTCAGAAGGCCGCCTGCCTCCTGCTTGGCATTGAGCGCGGCCTCGGCCTCGGCGTAGTCGTTCTGGAGAGAAGGAATCGTCGAGAAGCGCAGCTCGGAGGCTCGGGCGAGGTCGCCGTCGCGCGTGGCGCGCTCCTCCTCGGTCTTGGCCTCGTCGATCCTCCTCTTGAGGTCCTGGACGCGGTCGATCGCGCCACGTTCGTTCTGCCACTGCGCCTTCATGCCGTCGAGCTTCTCGCGCGTGGTCGCGATCTGCTTGCGCAGCGTCTCGAGGCGCTCCTTGCTGGCGGCGTCCTCCTCCTTCATGAGGGCCTGCTCCTCGATCTGCATCTGGGTGAGCTGGCGGTCCACCGCGTCGATGTCGGAGGGCATGCTGTCGAGCTCCATGCGCAGGCGGCTCGCGGCCTCGTCAACCAGGTCGATGGCCTTGTCGGGAAGGAAGCGGTCAGAGATGTAGCGGTTGGACAGGTCGGCCGCCGAGACGATCGCGGCGTCGGTGATGCGGACGCCATGGTGCATCTCGTACTTCTCCTTCAGGCCACGCAGGATGGAGATGGTGTCCTCCACCGTGGGCTCACTGACCATGACGGTCTGGAAGCGGCGTGCGAGGGCCTGGTCCTTCTCGATGTACTTGCGGTACTCGTCGAGCGTGGTCGCGCCGATGGCGTGAAGCTCGCCGCGGGCCAAGGCGGGCTTGAGGATGTTGCCCGCGTCCATGGAGCCCTCGGTCGCGCCGGCACCCACGATGGTGTGCAGCTCGTCGATGAACAGGATGATGCGGCCGTCGGAGGCCTCGACCTCCTTCAGGACGCTCTTGAGGCGCTCCTCGAACTCGCCGCGGTACTTGGCACCGGCCACCAGCGCGCTCATGTCGAGCTCGACGAGGTCCTTGTCACGCAGGGTCGACGGCACGTCGCCGGCGACGATGCGCTGGGCCAGGCCCTCGACGATGGCGGTCTTGCCGACGCCGGGCTCGCCGATGAGCACGGGGTTGTTCTTGGTGCGGCGGCTCAGCACCTGAATCGTGCGGCGGATCTCCTCCACGCGCCCGATGACCGGGTCGAGCTTACCCTGGCGCGCCAGGTCGCACACGTTGCGACCGTACTGGCTCAGGGCCTCGAGCTGGGGCTTGGCGTCCTGCGAGGTCACGTGCTCGTCGCCGCGCAGGCCCTCGTAGGCCTCGCGAACGCGCTTGCCCGTGACGCCCGCCGCCTTGAGCAGCTCGCCGGCGCGGGTGTGGTCGTCGGCCAGCGCGCACAGCAGGTGCTCGCTGGTCACGTAGCTGTCCTGCATCTTGGAGGCGAGCCTCTCGGCGTCGTCGCCAACGCGCACCAGGTCGCGGCTCGCGCCGAGCTCGGCGTTGCCGCCGGTGACCTTGGGTGCCGCCGCGATCGCGCGGTCCACCTCGGCCTCGATGGCGTGGGGGTCGGCTCCCACACGCTCCACGATGGCGCTCAGGTTGCGTTCCCCCGAGCCGAGAAGCGCCTTGAGCAGGTGGATGGGCTCCACCTGCGACGCGTTCGCGTCGGTGGCAACCCCGATGGCTGCCTGCAGCGCCTCCTGGGCGGTGACCGCCCACTTGTCGATTCTCATGTGATCACCCCTTCTACGGGTATTCGTCGTTCAGTGGGATTTGTTCCCTCTCACATGAGCGCCTATACAAAATCTAAGTCTCTACATATAAGGTTTACTGCTACGCCTGCTCATCCCCAATCGGAAGTCCTTTCCTTTTTTCCTATCCTTTCCTTTTTTTCCTATTGGAAGTGGAGTCCCAAACAGACGACAAACGGGGCCGCAGACATGATGTCCGCGGCCCCGTCATGACAGATGGCCATATCTCGCGAAGATGCCTCGAGGGCACCGCCCTTCTCGGCAGCTGCTTCTCGGCAGGCTAATCCTCGATGCTGCCCGAGAGGAGGCCACGCATGACCTTCTCGGGGGTCATGCCCTCGTAAGGCGCCAGCGCCGTGATGCGCTCGCGCGTCTTGAGCTCGCGGACCTCGTCCTCCAGCTCGCGCACGCGCTTGCGAAGACGGTCGATTTGGGCGTCGCGCTCGCGCGCGCTCTCGCGCATGTCCAGAATCCTGACGACGCCCGCGAGGTTGATGCCCTCGTCGGTGAGGCGTGCGATCAGGTTGAGCCTGTCGATGTCGGCCTGACTGTACAGGCGCGTGTTGCCGCGCGAGCGCCCGGGATTGACCAGGCCCTTCTGCTCGTAGACGCGAAGGGTCTGCGGGTGCATCCCCGTAAGCTCGGCCGCCACGCTGATCATGTAGAGCGGCTTGTCGCGACCGTCGAGTCCGTCACCCATTGTGCCTCCCCCTCACTCGTCTTGTTCGATGGTACCGCGACGCTAGGCAACGTAGGACTCGAGGTCCTTGCGATACTCGCGCTTGTCCTTCTCGGCAAGCTGCTGGAGCACCTCGCGCTCCTTCGCCGAGAGCTTGTCCGGCACCTTGACGCGCACCGTCACGTACAGCGCGCCCTTCGCGCCCTCGCGCTTGGGGTCAGGCGCCCCCAGCTCGCGGAAGCGGAACTTCCTGCCGTCCTGCGTGCCCGCCGGGACCTTCAGGCGCACGGTCTTGCCCTCGGGCGTGGGCACGTCGACCTCGGCGCCCAGCGCCGCCTCGAACATGCTCACGGGCAGGTCCATGCGGATGTCGGCGCCATCGCGCTTGAACAGCGGGTGTTCGGCGACCGCGGTAACGACAAGCAGGTCGCCCCTGGTGCCGCCGTTGTGGCCGAACTCGCCCGCGCCACGATAGCGCAGCCTACTGCCGTCGACAGCGCCGGCAGGGACCTTGACGTTGATCGTCTGCTCCTGCCCCGTCGAGGGGACCCTGTAAGTGATCTTGCGCGTCACGCCCGTGAGCGCCTCGTCGAACGAGACGCTCACGTTGACGGTGATGTCGCTGCCACGCTGCGGCCTGGAAGCCGCCCGCGCCTGCCCACCGAAGAACGTCGAGAAGACCGAGTTGAGGTCCGAGAAGTCCATGCCGCCGACGTTGGTCGCATAGCCACGACCGCCATTGCCGCCGAAGTCGGCGCCGGGAATCCCGCCGAACATGAGCAGTTGGTCGTACTCGCGACGTTTCTTGGGGTCGGACAGGGTCTCGTACGCCTCGCTGATCTCGGAGAACTTCTTGGTGTCGCCACCGTTGTCGGGGTGGTACTTGACCGCGAGCTTGCGGAAGGCCTTCTTGATGTCGTCCTGGGAAGCGTCTTTCTTCACGCCCAGGACGTCGTAGAAGCTCCTCTTAGTTGCCATGTGAAGTCTGCGCCCCCTTTCAAAGGCGCGCCCGGGCCTTCATGGGCCCGGGCGCAGTCACCGTGCTTGCTTAGGCCTTGTCGGCCTCGGGCTCCGCGTCCTTCTCGGCCGGGTCGGCCTCGACGGGCCTGCGGGCGCCTCCGAAGGTGACCGTGACCATGGCGGGCCTGATCACCTTCTTGCCCATGCGGTAGCCGAACTGGTAGACGTCGCGAACCGTCTCGTCGTACTCGTCGGCGTCCTCGACGCGGCCAACGGCCTGGTGGCACATGGGCTCGAAGGGCTGGCCGGCAGGGTCGATGAGCTCGACGCCCTCCTGCGCCAGCACGTCGAGCATCTTGGCGCGAACGGCCGAGACGCCGTCGACGAACTGCTTGAGGTTCTCGTCGCCGTCGTTGGTCGAGTTGGCGTGGGCCACGGCGCGCTCCATGTCGTCGATGACGGGGAGCAGGTTGCCCACGAGCTTTTCGCAGGCGAGCTCGCGCTCGGCCAGGCGCTCGCCGGCGGTGCGGCGGCGGTAGTTCTCCCAGTCGGCCTGCAGGCGCGCAAGGCGGTCTGCGGCGTCGGCGGCCTGGGACTTTGCGTCCTCGGCGGCCTGCTCGGCGTCGGCCAGCTTGCGGGCGAGGTCGTCGCGCTCGTCGCGCAGCGCGTCGGCGTCGGCCTTGAGGTCGTCGGCCGCGGCCTGCTCGCCGCGACGGATGGCCTCGGCGACCATGGCCTCCTCGTCGGCCTGGGTGCGGGCGTCGGCGGCCGCGGACTGCTCCTCGACCTCGGCGTCCTTCTCGTCGACGGTCGCGTCAGCCTCGGGCTCGCGCACGTCCTCGTCACACTCGACGGGAACCCTCACGTCGTCTCCCTCCGGGCGGGCGGCGGCCACGTCGGCCGCCGCCTTCCTGTCATTCATGTCCTTGGCAGACATGCGAATCATCCCTACTCGTTCTTGTCGTCGTCGACGACCTCGTAGTCGGCATCGACCACGTCGTCGTCGGACGCGGGCTGGCCAGCGGCGGCTTGCTCGTTGGTGGCCGAGTAGACGACCTCGGCGAGCTTGTGGCCGACCTCCTGGAGCTTCTCGCCGGCAGCCTTGATGGCGTCGATGTCGGTGCCGTCCAGGGCCTTCTTGGCCTCGTCGACGGCAGCCTGGACCTCGGACTTGAGCTCGGCAGGGGCCTTGTCACCAAGGTCGTTCAGGGTCTGCTCGGTGCTGTAGGCGAGGCTGTCGGTCTGGTTGCGGACCTCGATCTCGTCCTTGTGCTTCTTGTCCTCCTCGGCGTGGGACTCGGCGTCCTTGACCATGCGGTCGACCTCGTCGTCCGAAAGCGCCGTGGAGCCGGAGATGGTGATCTGCTGCGACTTGCCGGTGGCCTTGTCCTTGGCGGTGACCTTCACGATGCCGTTGGCGTCGATGTCGAAGGTGACCTCGATCTGCGGGACGCCGCGGCGGGCGGCCGGGATGCCAGTGAGCTGGAACTTGCCCAGGCTCTTGTTGTCGGCGGCCATCTCGCGCTCGCCCTGCAGGACGTTGATCTCGACGCTGGTCTGGTTGTCGGCGGCGGTGGAGTAGACCTCGCTCTTGGAGGTTGGGATTGTGGTGTTGCGGTCGATCATCTTGGTCATGACGCCGCCCATGGTCTCGACGCCCAGCGACAGCGGGGTCACGTCGAGCAGCAGGATGCCCTCGACGTCGCCGGTCAGGACGCCGCCCTGGACGGCAGCACCGTCGGCGACGACCTCGTCGGGGTTGACGGACATGTTGGGCTGCTTGCCGGTCATCTGCTTGACGAGCTCCTGCACGGCGGGCATGCGGCTGGAACCGCCGACGAGGATGACCTCGGACAGGTCGGAGAGCTGCATCTTGGCGTCGCGGAGGGCCTTGGTGACAGGCTCCTTGCAGCGGTCGAGGAGGTCACGGGTGATCTTCTCGAACTCGGCACGGGTCAGCGTGTAGTCGAGGTGCTTGGGGCCGGTGGCGTCGGCGGTGATGAAGGGCAGGTTGATCTGCGCGGACTGGGCCGAGGAGAGCTGCTTCTTGGCGGTCTCGGCGGCGTCCTTCAGGCGCTGCAGGGCCATGGGGTCCTGGCGCAGGTCGATGCCGTTCTCGGCCTTGAACTTGTCGGCCATCCAGTTGATCACGCGCTGGTCCCAGTCGTCGCCGCCCAGGTGGTTGTCACCGGCGGTGGCCATGACCTCGAAGACGCCGTCGGCCAGGTCGAGCAGGGACACGTCGAAGGTGCCGCCGCCCAGGTCGAAGACCAGGATCTTCTGCTCGGTCTCCTTCTTGTCCAGGCCGTACGCCAGAGCGGCGGCCGTGGGCTCGTTGACGATGCGCTGGACGTTGAGGCCGGCGATCTTGCCGGCGTCCTTGGTGGCCTGGCGCTGCGCGTCGTTGAAGTAGGCCGGGACGGTGATGACGGCGTCGGTGACGGTCTCGCCGAGGTACTTCTCGGCATCGGCCTTCATCTTGGACAGGATCATCGCGGAGACCTGCTCGGGGGTGAAGTCCTCGCCCTCGATCTCGACGACGGCACGGCCGCCCTGGCCCTCCTTCACCTTGTACGGGACGGTCTCGAGCTCGGAGGCGCACTCGGAGTACTTGCGGCCCATGAAGCGCTTGATCGAGAAGACGGTGTTCTGCGGGTTGGTGACGGCCTGGTTCTTGGCCGGGTCGCCGACGATGCGGTCGCCGTCGGCACGGAAGCCGACGACGGACGGGGTGGTGCGAGCGCCCTCGGCGTTGACGATGATCGTGGGCTCGCCGCCCTCGAGGACCGCCATGGCGGAGTTGGTAGTGCCCAGGTCGATGCCCAGAATCTTGTTGCCCATGACTGGCACGTTCCTTTCTTTATGCCGCCCGGAGCCTTTGTTCGAGCGGTTGTCGCTGCTGTTTCACGGGACTATATCCCCGTTGCGTTTTCATTCTATACATTATCTAAGCCCCTACATATTAGATTTATTATCGCTGTCATTTTAGGTGCCGAGAAGGACCTGACCTCGAGATGTGTTGCCGGGCGCAACCGCCGGAAGCTCACTTGCGCGAGCTGTGTCGCATGCTATTCTCACAGCGAGGAGCGCTCGGGGCGCCCTTGGAGAGAACGTGCCCGGGCGATAGCTAACAAGGAATGGAGAGCATCATGTCTCACCCCGTCATCAGTGCCGACGAGTGCATCGCCTGCGGCGTTTGCGTTGACACCTGCCCCGCCGGCGTCCTGGAGCTCGGCGACGAGCACGCCCAGGTCGTCGACGTCGACTCCTGCGTCGCCTGCGGCGCCTGCGAGGAGGCCTGCCCTGCCGGCGCCATCACCGAGATCGCCGAGGACTAACTCGAACGACATGCGTCACCAGAAGGCCCCGGGCTTTGCGGCTCGGGGCCTTTTTGTGCCCGAGGGGCGCGCCCGCGCCACCCGAACGTGTAGGCTTGCAGAGAAGTACCGCGAGGCTGGGAGGCACACATGAGGTTTCTGATCGCGAGCGACATCCACGGCTCCGCCACCTGGTGCGAGCGCCTGCTCGACGTCGTCGAGCGCGAGCGGCCCGACCGCATCCTGCTGCTGGGTGACGTCCTGTACCACGGCCCGCGCAACGACCTGCCGGAAGGCTACGCCCCCAAGCAGGTCATCGCCATGCTCAACCCGCTCGCGGCAAGCATCATCGCCGTCCGCGGCAACTGCGAGGCAGAGGTCGACCAGATGGTGCTCGACTTCCCCTGCATGGCCGACCACTCGACCATCCTCGACCCGACCGCCACGCGCGCCGCCGACGGCTCCGAGCGCGCGACGCCTAGCTGCGAGCTGTTCCTCACGCACGGCCACGTGTATGGCGCTGGCTTCCACAACAGCGTAGACAAGCTACCCGAGCTGCCCCAAGGCTCGGTTCTTCTCTATGGCCACACCCACAAGAAGGTCAGCGAACCCGCACCCGGGCACGACGGCGTCTGGGCCTTCAACCCCGGCAGCGTCTCCATCCCCAAGGACGGGACCCACTCCTGCGGCATGTACGAGGACGGCGCCCTGCGCCACGTCGAGCTGTAGGCGCGCCCAAGCTCGACGCGACTACTTCACCGAGAAGGTCTTCTCTGCAAGAAGGGTCTTCTCCGCACCGTCATGCTCGTACACCTGGACCTCGACGTCGTCAAAGCTCGAGACCTCGAAGGCAAGGGCGATCTCGCGGCTTTCGCCGGCCTTCAGGTCGGCCATCACGGCATCGCCGTCCGTGCCGGGGCAATCCGTCTGAGGGCATCCCCCGCCGTCCTGGCAGACCTCCACGCTAAGGCCGTTGACCATCGACCACGTTTCCTCGGAGTTGTTCGTCACCACAAGGCTGACGGAAACCGCGGGGTTCTCGTCGCAGTCGACGACCCTGCGATACCCCTCGATGGAGGCCTTGCGGTCCGACGAGCCAGACCCCGACCCACAAGCAACAAGCGTTAGGGCGAGCACGCCCGCCATCGCGACGGTAATGATGTTACGTACCTTCATTCGAGGTTCCCTTCGGCGTTGTGAAAACGTACGTTCGCAAATCCAGACATAGCACTTGGCATTTCAACAGCTTGCTGCAACATGCCTTAACAGATGTCGGCTAGCGAATCAGATACGCCGCCCAGACGGCAGGAGTTGCCATGCAGAAGGGCCTTCTCGCCATGGCGCTAGAACTTCTCCTCCACGCGCTCGTGCAGCTCGGCGATGCGCTCGGGGATCTGGTCGAGGTCGTAGGGCGTCATCTGGTAGATCCAGTTGAGCCAGTTGCGGTACAGCAGGTTGGCGTGGCTGCGCCAGGTGAAGATGGGCTGCTTCTCGGGGTTGTCCTCCGGGAAGTAGTTCTCGGGCAGCTTGATGGGCAGGCCCGCGTGGAAGTCGCGCCAGTACTCGTCGGCCAGGGTGTCGCGGCCGTACTCGAAGTGGCCCGTGACGTAGATCTCGTGGAAGTCGCGCGTGGCGATGAGGGCCGGGCCCGTCTCGAAGCCCTGCGAGAGGACCTGCAGCTCGGGGTGCTTGGCCAGCTCGTTGGTGTCGATCGCGGCATGGCGGGAGTGCGGCATGTTGTGCACCTCGTCGAAGCCGTTGGTGAGGAAGTTGTACTCGTCGCACAGGCGCTGCGGGAAGACGCCGAACAGCTTGGCGCCCAGCTGGCGCTTGGGGACCTGGTGCAGGTGCCACAGCATGGCCAGCGCGCCCCAGCACAGGGTGATGGTCGAGAACACGTGATCCTGGGCCCAGTCGATGATCTCGCACAGCTCGTCCCAGTAGTCGACCTTCTCGAACGGCATCTGCTCGACCGGCGCGCCGGTGATGATCAGGCCGTCGTAGTTGTTGTGCCGGAGGTTCTCGAACGTGTCGTAGAACTTGACCAGGTGGTCCTTGGAGACGTGCTGCGCCTCGTGGGTCGAGACGCGCATGAAGTCGATGTCCACCTGCAGCGGCGACTTGGAGATCAGGCGCAGGATCTGGGTCTCGGTCTCGACCTTCTTGGGCATGAGGTTGAGGATCGCCACGCGCAGGGGACGGATGTCCTGCTTGCTCGCGGTCTCCTCGTCCAGCGCGAAGATGTGCTCCTGGTGCAGCGTTGTCTTGGCGGGAAGGCCGTCGGGAATGTTGATGGGCACCTCGGTAGCCCCTTTCGTAATCAGTGCGAGAAACGTGCAAAAATCAGTATATATGCCGAGAAGGACATTGAAGTCGTACGCATATATAGGGAGTCGGCCACCGAAGGGAGCGCCCCATGGCGATCATGACCACGAACTTCTACTCGTACTGCCTCAACCGCACGGTCGCGGTCGAGGTGGTCCTGCCCACCGACAAGGTGTCGTTCCCGGACGGGCGACCCATGGCCAAGGGCCCCTTCAAGACGATGTACCTGCTGCACGGGTTGCACGGCAACTACACCGATTGGATCACGCAGACCCGCGTCATCCGCTGGGCCACCCAGCACGACCTCGCGCTGGTCATGCCCTCGGGCGACAACCGCTTCTACGTCGACTCCACCCTGTCGGGCGAGCGCTACGGCACCTTCATCACCCGCGAGCTGGTCGACTTCACGCGCGCGACCTTCGACCTGTCGCACCGCCGCGAGGACACCTACCTCGCGGGCCTGAGCATGGGCGGGTTCGGCGCCATCGTCAACGGCCTGGCCCACCCCGAGACCTTCGGCGCGGTCGCCGCCATGTCGTCCGCGCTCGAGAGGGACGCGATCGCCTCCGCGACCGACGAGCCCTCGCCTCTGGGCTTCACGCGCGAGAGCTGGCGCTGCGTGCTTGGCATGGACCCCGCCGACTACCCTGGCTCGCCGATCGACTACGAGCGCATCGCCCGCGAGCTGGCCGCCGCGGACGGCCCCAAGCCCTGCATCTGGATGGGTTGCGGCTGCGACGACCATCTCTTCGGCTGCAACGTCGCCTACCGCGACCTGCTGCGTGACCTGGGCCTGGACGTCACCTGGTTCGAGGCGGAGGGCCACGCGCACCACTGGGAGTTCTGGAACCTGGCCATCCGGAAGGTCATCGACTGGCTCGACCTGGGGCAGGCCACGCAAGGCGTCGACTCCGGCGCGATCACCGGCTCGTCCGAGGGCGTGTTGTAGCGGCAACCGGGGTACAAGCGACGAAACGGGCCACGACGAAAGGGGAACCATGGACGCGTTCGAGATGCTCACCGGCCGCAGGAGCTGCAGGGCCTACACGGCGGAGCCGGTCGCGGAGTCGGATATCGAGAAGGTCGTCGAGGCAGGCACGTTCGCGCCCAGCGGCATGGGCCGCCAGCCGTGGCACTTCGTCGTCGTCACCAACCCGGACGACGTGGCGGAGCTCTCGCGCATGAACGCGCGGATCATGGGCTCGTCGGGCGACCCGTTCTACGGCGCTGGCACCGTGGTCGTGGTGCTGGCGGACCCGGACGTCCCCACCTGCGTTGAGGACGGCTCCCTGGCAATCGGCAACATGCTCAACGCGGCACACGCGCTGGGCCTGGGCTCGTGCTGGATCCACCGTGCCTTCGAGGAGTTCGACTCGACCGAGGGCAAGGCCCTGCTGCGGAAGTGGGGCGTCGAGGGCGACTGGCGCGGCGTCGGCCACGTGATCTTGGGCCACGCCGCCAAGCCCGCGGGCGAGGCCGCCCCGCGCAAGGAGGGCCTCGTCACTCGCGTGCGCTAGCTCCGGCGACCTGCGTGTATGGCATACTTGCGGGTATGGATAACGAATTTGGCAAGCTCGGCCTCAACGAGCAGATACTTGCCGGCGTCGAGGCGCTCGGCTTCACCGATCCAACCCCCGTCCAGGCAGGCGCCATCCCGCGCGTGCTGGAGGGCCGCGACGTCGTGGCCTCCGCCCAGACGGGTACCGGCAAGACCGCCGCGTTCACGCTGCCCACGCTGCAGCGCATCGCGGGCGAGGGCGGCACGCGCCGCGCGGACAAGAGGCGCCGCGGCCCCTTTGCCCTGGTGGTCACCCCCACGCGCGAGCTGGCGCAGCAGATCGACAAGGTCGCGAGCGTCGTGTGCGCCCAGACCGGCCAGCGAGCCACCATCGTGGTCGGCGGCACCAAGTTCGACAGGCAGATCGCCGAGCTCGAGCGCGGCTGCGACATGCTCGTGGCCACCCCCGGCCGCCTGCTGGACCTGATCGAGCACAACCACGTGAGCCTCTCGCAGGTCGAGACCCTCGTGCTAGACGAGGCCGACCGCATGCTGGACATGGGCTTTTGGCCCAGCATCCGCCGCATCATGCACGAGCTTCCCGCCAAGCACCAAACGCTGCTCTTCTCGGCGACGATACCGCCGTCGATCAAGTCGACCATCGACGCGCTTCTCACCGACCCCGTCACCGTCGAGATCGCCCGCACCGGCGAGACGGCCGACACCGTCGAGGAGCACCTGTGCCCGGTCACCCAGGGCCAAAAGACCCAGCTGCTCGAGGCGCTTCTCGACAGGTTCGCCCCCGAGCGCGTGCTGGTCTTCTGCCGCACCAAGCACCGCGTCGACGACGTGTGCAAGCTGCTCAAGAAGGCCGGCGTCAAGGTCGACGTCATGCACGCCGACCGTCCGCAGGGCGCCCGCGAGAGGGCTCTCGAGAAGTTCCGTGCGGGCAAGATCCAGGTCCTCGTGGCGACCGACGTCATGAGCCGCGGCATCGACGTCTCCGGCATCGACGCCGTCGTCAACTTCGACGTCCCCATGGACCCCGAGGACTACGTGCACCGCATCGGCCGCACGGGCCGCGCCGGCGCCACCGGCCATGCCTACACGTTCGTCGCGCCCGACGAGATCAGCCCACTGCGCGAGATCGAGTACTTCACCGGCAAGCTCGTGCCCGTGTGGGACCTCGAGGGCTTCGACTACGACTCGGGCCGCATCGTGCCCAACTCGCGCCGTTCGACCTCCAAGCCCACGCGCACCATGTTCAGCGGCTCGCGCAGCCGCGGCCGTGGCCCGCGCGGCGGCCGCTACGGCCGTCACTACTAGGGGGTGCGCATGAGACAGCAGCGTCCCTACCCCAGGTTCGTCGTCACCCGCAAGGCCGCCCGCTCGCTCAAGGCGGGCCACCCCTGGGTCTTCGAGGGCGAGGTCATCGACGCCGAGCCGTGCGCCAACGGCAGCGTCGTCGACGTGTTCGAGGAGAACGGCACCTGGCAGGGAGCCGGCCTCGTCTCCCAGAACAGCAAGATCCGCGTGCGCATCGTCACGCGCAACGCCAACGACCGCGTCGACGGGGCCTTCTGGTCGCGACGCGTGGCCTACGCCTGGAACCACCGCAAGGTGACCATGGGCGGGCGCGCCCTTCCCGGCTGCGAGCCCGACACCAACTGCTGCCGCGTGGTCTTCTCGGAGGCCGACGGCATGCCCGGCCTGATCGTCGACCGCTACGAGCACGTGCTGGTGACCCAGGTCGGAACCGTCGGGATGGAGCTGCTCAAGCCCGTCGTCTACCCGCTGCTGCTGTCGACCCTGCGCGCCGACGGGCAGGACGTGCGCGCGATTTACGAGCGCAACGACTCGCCCAGCCGCGCCAAGGAGGGCCTGCCTCAGGAGAAGGGCTGGTGGGTCGGCGACGGTGCCGAGGCGCCCGACGACGCCCGCATCCAAGTCGTCGAGAACGGCCTGGCCTTCGACCTGGACATCGAGAACAGCCAGAAGACGGGGTTCTTCCTCGACCAGAAGTACAACCGCCGCGCCGTGCGCGAGCTGGCGGGCGGCAGGCGCGTGCTGGACTGCTTCTGCCACGTGGGCCCGTTCGGTCTCAACGCCGCCGCCGGCGGGGCCGAGCTCGTCCGTTGCGTCGACGTGAGCGACACCGCCATCGAGCTCGCGCGTGCCAACGCACGCCTCAACGGACTTGACGACCGCATGGACTTCACCTGCGCGAACGTCCTCGAGTACCTGCCCGAGCTGCGTCGCGACCGCTCGCGCCTGCGCGAGCAGGGCGGCCCGTTCGACCTGATCGTGCTCGACCCGCCGGCGTTCACCAAGAGCCGAGGGACCGTCGCGCACGCCGCCAAGGGCTACCGCGAGATCAACTACGAGGCCATGCGCCTGCTGCCCCGCGGCGGCTATCTGGCCACCTGCAGCTGCAGCCACTTCATGACGCGCGACCTTCTGGCCAAGGCCATCGCCGATGCCGCACACCAGGCAAACGTGCAGCTCAAGCAGGTGGAGGAGCGCCAGCAAGCCCCCGACCACCCCATCCTGTGGGGTGTGCCCGAGTCGCACTACCTGGACTTCTTCGTGTTTCAAGTCGTTTAGTGTGGGCATATCGCCGCGAGCGGCCTGATATTATCGGTAAACGGTAATTACTCGCTCGGTCCCACGCGACGGGAGATGCACAATGCTCGGTCTGCTCGGAATGTTCCTTCTTGCCCTAACGCCCATCTTCTGGCTGGTCATCGCCTTGTGCGGCCTGCACATGGAGGCCTACAAGGCCAGCCTGGGCGCGCTTTTGGTCGCAATCGGCGCGGCACTTCTCGGCTGGCACATGACGCCGGTCAACATCGCCACCGCGGCGCTCGAGGGCTTTGCCATGGCGGTCTGGCCCATCGTCATCGTGATCATCGCGGCCGTCTTCACCTACAACCTGACGGTCCACACCGGCGCGATGGACTCGATCAAGCGCATGCTGTGCGGCGTCTCGGCCGACAGGCGCGTCCTGACGCTGCTCATCGGCTGGTGCTTCGGCGGCTTCCTCGAGGGCATGGCCGGCTTCGGCACCGCCGTCGCCATCCCGGCGTCGATGCTTGTGGCGCTGGGCATCTCGCCCGTCACCGCCATCCTGTGCTGCCTTATCGCCAACGGCGTCCCCACCATGTTCGGCTCGATCGGCATCCCCACCACGACGTTGGCCTCCATCACCGGCATCGACCCGGTGCAGCTGGCCACCACCCAGGCCGTCCAGGTGTTCCCGTTCGTCGTGGCCTGCCCGATCCTCATGGTCATGCTAGTCGGGGGCGGCCCCAAGGCCCTCAAGGGCGCGCTGCCCGTGACCCTGGTCGCCGGCCTCAGCTTTGCCGTCCCCGAGCTGCTCGCCGCCATGTTCATCGGCCCGGCACTCGCCGACGTGGTCGCCGCGGTCTTCTCGCTCGTGCTGACCTTCGCCTTCGCGCTGTCCCGCAAGGACGCCGAGGTCCCCGCCGAGCACCGCCTGGACGTTGCGCAGGCCGACGACGCCGACTCCGAGACGGCCGCCCAGAAGCTCCGCGCCTGGTCGCCGTTCGTCCTGATCTTCGTGGTGCTGCTGCTCACCAGCAAGCTCATCCCCGCCATCAACGAGCCGCTGTCCGCCATCAAGAGCACCGTCAACATCTACGCGGGCGACCCCGAGGCCACCCTCACCTTCACCTGGGTCAACACGCCCGGCGTCCTGATCATGCTCTGCGGCATCGTCGGCGGCATCATCCAGCGCTGCCCCGCCCGCGAGATGGCCCGGGTGTTCCGCGACACCTGCGTCCAGATGAGCAAGACCATCGTCACCATGCTCGGCGTGCTCGCCGTGGCCAAGATCATGGGCTACTCGGGCATGATCGCCAGCATCGCCGCCTTCTTCGTCGGCACGCTCGGCGGCCTGTACCCCATCGTCGCCCCGCTGCTCGGCGCGCTGGGCACCTTCGTCACCGGCTCCGGCACCTCCAGCGAGGTCCTCTTCGGCAACGTCCAGCTCCAGGCGGCGAACACCCTGCACGTGGACCCCACCTGGCTCGTGGCCGCCAACTCGCTGGGCACCTCTGCCGGCAAGATGATCAGCCCGCAGAACATCGCCATCGGCTGCGCCGCCTGCGCCCTGGTCGGCAAGGACGGCGAGATCCTGGGCAAGATCGCCAAGTACGCCTTCGCCTACGCCGCCTGCATGGCCGTCATGGTCTACGTCGGGTCGCTCGTCATCGCCTAACGGCCGTCGTTCGACAGGCAACGGCACCTACCGAGAAGTACCAAGAAGGTCGCTTGGGTCACCCGCGCGTGGCCCGGGCGGCCTTTGCCATGCGGCGGCGCTCCCGGAAGAAGTCGCGCAGCTGGGCGGCGGCCTCGTCCGCCAGCACGCCCGAGGTGACCTCGAACTCGTGGTTGAGCCGCTCGTCGTGGCTCACGTCGTACAGGGTGCCCAGCGCGCCGCCCTTGGGGTCGGACGCGCCGTACACGCATCGGTCGATGCGGGCGTTGACCATGAGGCCGGCACACATGAGGCACGGCTCCAACGTCACGTAGACCGTGCATCCCGTGAGCCTCCAACGCCCCAGCTCGCGCGAGGCGGCCACCATCGCGCTGAACTCCGCGTGCGCCGAGGGGTCCAGGTCCAGCTCGCGACGGTTGTGGGCACGCGCCACGACGTGACCGTCACACACGACGACGGCGCCGATCGGCACCTCGCCCTCCTCGGCCGCAAGCGCCGCCTCGTCGAGCGCCATCCGCATGTAGAGAAGATCGTCTGCCTCGGACACGCATCCCCCTCGCAGTAGTCGTCACACCTCTCCCGCACTTCTCGGTAGCGCCCATGGTAGCGGACGGACGCGGCAAACGCGCCATCCCACACGTCGGTCCTTGCGCCGCATGCGGTAGAATGGTCACCCTGTCGGAGGGATGGCAGAGCGGTTGAATGCGGCGGTCTTGAAAACCGTTGGGCGTTTACGCGTCCCGAGAGTTCGAATCTCTCTCCCTCCGCCATTTGACGCCTTGGCGCCCCCATCTCGCATAACGCGCGGATGGGGGTGCCTTCTTCTTGGGTATGATTCCCCTTAGCAAGGCGGGTCGCATGGCGGCCCCTGTCGAAAGGATCACCATGCCTATCGCAATCGTCGTCATCGTCCTAGTGCTGCTTGCCGTCGGCGGCATCAGCATCTACAACGGCATCGTCACCAAGCGCAACCGCTGCGACAACGCCTGGCAGACGATCGAGACCCAGCTCCAGCGCCGTAACGACCTCATCCCCAACCTGGTCGAGACCGTCAAGGGCTACGCCTCCCACGAGAGCGAGACCCTCGCGGCCGTGACCGCGGCCCGCGCCGCCTCCACCAGCGCCACCACGCCGGGCGAGGTCGCCGCCGCCGAGAACCAGGTCATGGGCGCCCTGCGCCAGCTGCTCGTCGTCGCCGAGGCCTACCCCGACCTCAAGGCCAACGCCAACTTCCAGCAGCTGCAGTCCGACCTCACCGACACCGAGAACAAGATCAGCTACGCTCGCCAGAGCTACAACGACTGCGTCCTCACCTACAACAACGCCATCCAGACCTTCCCGGGCAACCTGGTCGCCGGCTTTGGCCACTTCGAGCCCAAGCAGGGCTTCATCGTCGAGGACGAGGCCGCCCGCAAGGCCCCCAAGGTCCAGTTCTAGCAACACCCTCCCCGCACCTGCGGGACATACGCGCCAACATCAAAGGTCCCCGTCAGGCATTGCTTGGCGGGGACCTTCCCTTTGCGCGTCGTGACAAGTCCATGCCGAGGCTCACGCTAGAACGTTATCTCCTCGTACGCGATTCCGTTCTTGCGCTCCATCCACTCGAAGAATTCCTCGGGGTCGAGGACGGGAATTGCCGAGCGCTCGAAGCCCCTGGCGTCTCGCGTGACTATCGCACTCGCCCCATTGTTGACCGCCGCCTGATGAAGCACCGAATCCTCGAAGTCCTCCCACCCGGAATCGAGCGCCAAGTCGACCTCGCGTTGCGTGATGGGCAACACACCAACCGACTTTCTAAGACAGCGAATCATGTCACGCACCCGAGCCGAGAGGGTCTTTCTGCCACCACTCGTCATGATGTAGAACAGGTCGGTCACCTGACTTGCGCTCATCCAAAGCCCGTAGTCGCCCATTTCCGAGAAGACGAGCAGTTTTCGCGCAAGCGCGAAGCCGTCGCGCTCCTTCAGGTAGTCAATCAGGACGTTGCTGTCGACGACGACGTCCACCCTACTCACCATCCCCGGACAGGACGGAACCGACAAGGCCGTTCGACGCAAGTCGACGCATGCGCGCCTCCTTGATGCTCATGTTCAGATACTCGTCCTCGACATGGAGCCGCGGAATCGAGTCGACCCTCGCCACCGCCTCGCGCAGACGCCGCGCTCGATCGGCACCATCCTGCTCCGCAGGCACATCGAAAGGCGTCCGACCATGCTCGATCAGATAGTCGAACAGCTCGTTGATCACGCGGGACGCGGTGGTCCCCAAGGCGTCGAGCACCTCGACGCCCGCCTCCTTCTTGCCGACGGGCATGCGCGCCGTGACCATTGCATCCATGATGCCTCCTCATGGTTGTACGTTGTACGTATCATACCCACACGACGTCATCCGTATCCCAAGGGAGCCGCAACATAAAAGAACCCCTGCCGAGAAGTGCTCGGCAGGGGTTCGACAAAACGTCGTTCGCCATGCGCGCGCCGCATGACGCGCGGCTCGCAAGGCGCGAGCTACTGCAGCTTCTGGCCGCAGGACATGCAGAAGGCGTCACCCTCGGCGACGGGGGCGCCGCAGTTGGGGCACGTGGCGCCAGCGGGGGCGGTGGCAGGCGCGGGAGTGACGGCCGCGGCCTTGATCTGCTCGACGGAGGTGCCACAGCCCGAGCAGAAGGCGTCGTTCACGCTGACCCAGGTGCCGCAGTTGGGGCACTTGATCTGCTGCGCGGCGTAGTTGGCAGCGGCCTGCTCGGCCTCAAGGGCCTCGATGTCCGCCTGCATCTGGGCGCGGTCGGCGTCGATCTTGGCGATGCCGTCGTACAGGGCCTCGCGACCGGCGCGCAGCTCGGGGTTGTCCTTCGTGGCGTCGTACAGGCTGGCGCCCAGCTGGGCGGCCAGGTCCTTGCGCTGCTTCAGCAGCTCGCCCATCTGCAGTTTGATCTGGGCGGCCTTGCCGGAGCGGCCGACCGCGTTGACGCCGCGGTTGAGCGACGCGGAGACATCATCGAGAAAACCCATTCGTGCCACCTTCCGTTGCATGGTGGCCACATGGGGCGTGACCACGCACTTCTCTGCACAGGTGAAGTCTAGCGCATCGACATTGCGAGTGATGGCACGGCACCTGCCGAGAAGGACGCCCGGGCCGCAACCACGACGTGGGGCTTTCGCGTGACTTACCCAGGCTTTGCGCGACGGTGCGACACTTTGGGGCGAGCGCGTGTAAAATGCGATGAGGTGTGGGACGGCTTTGCCCACACGACCTGCAGCCAAGGAGAAAGGGCCTCGATGAAGCCTCGACCTCACAGTCGATGACCCTTCGCAGCGTGCTCCAGTCCGAGTCCGCCGCGAGGGGTGTGACCGGATGCGCCCGCAAGGCGTGCCAGCATGCGTGGCCAAAGGCCATGCGTGAAGTACCAAAGGAGCATGCATGATCTACCTGTCCCAGCTGCTGGGCAACCCCGTAATCGATTCCGACGGCGAGAGGATCGGCGTCGTCAACGACCTGGGCATCGCCACCGGCGAGGTCTTCCCCCGCGTGACGTCCCTGGCCTTCCAGGGCCCTGGCAAGACCCCCTTCATGATCTCGTGGCGCAAGTACGTCGACTCGTTCGGCGACGGCGAGGTCCACCTGAAGGTCCCCTCGACCGACATCCGCTTCTCCTACCTCCAGCCGGAGGAGGTCCTTATCGCCCGCGACCTGCTCAACAAGCAGATCGTCGACACCCGCGGCATGAAGGTCGTCCGAGTCAACGACCTCAAGCTCTCCGACACCAGCTCAAGCCAGCTGCGCCTCCTGGGCGCCGAGGTCGGCGTGCGCGGCATCCTGCGCTCGCTGTCGCCGGCGATCGAGACGCTGGCACAGCGCGTGGCCCACACCTTCGGACGCGACATCCCCGAGCGCGTCATCGCGTGGAACTACATGGACCTGCTGGACCGCGACCTGTCCAACGTCAAGCTGTCCGTCACGCACAAGACGCTCGACGAGCTGCACCCCGCCGACATCGCCGACATCATCGAGCAGCTGGACCCGCGCCTGCGCGGCCAGGTGTTCGCGCAGCTCGACGACGAGCAGGCGGCCGAGGCCATGGCCGAGCTCGACGACGACCAGGCCGCCGAGATCATGGGCGACATGACCGAGCTCGACGCGTCCAAGATGCTGGCCGAGATGGACCCCGACGACGCCGCCGAGCTCGTCTCGGAGCTCGACTACGAGAAGGCCGAGAAGCTCCTGCGCCTGATGGGCGTCAAGGAGGAGCGCGCCATCCGACAGCTCCTCGGCTACAAGGACGACACCGCGGGCCGCATCATGACCTCGGAGTTCGTCAGCCTGAGCGAGGACGCGACCGTCGCCGACGCCATCGAGCGCCTGCGCAACCTGGACGAGGACTTCGAGACCGTCCACTACGTCTACCTCTGCGACGAGGAGCGCCACCTCAAGGGCGTCCTGTCGCTTCTCGCCATCGTGACCGCGCGGCCCGACGACAGGCTCGGCGACCTGGTGCAGGTGGCCGACCTGATCACCGCCTCGCCCGAGGACGACCAGGAGGACGTGGCCGAGGACATCTCCAAGTACAACCTCTTGGCCATGCCCGTCGTCGACGAGAAGGGCCGCATGCTGGGCATCGTCACCGTCGACGACGCGCTCGACGTCCTGGAGGAGGAGCACGAGGAGGACCTGCAGATCGCGGGCGGCTCGCACACCTCCAAGTCCGACGAGGCGTCCGACCACCTGCTGGGCAGGGTCTTCTCCAACGAGATGTGGTTCTTCTTCTGGGTCGCGGGCATGCTCGCCCTGGCACTTCTCGCCCCGTCGCTCGGCCGCTCGGCCATGTGGGGGCTCGTGGCCGCCGTGGGTCTGCCCGTCGCGCTTCGCGCGGCCGACACCATGGTCCGCTACGCCACGAACTTCTTCCTCGAGTACGACGAGGACGACGAGGACGCCCCCTCCGTGCTGGGCTTCGGCTTCAAGGGCGTCGCGGTGTCGGTGGCCTACTCCGCCGTCATGCTGCTGGTGGCCCTGGCAGCCTCCAACGTCTTCGCGGTTCCCGCCATCACGGCCGGCTCACGCGCCCTATACGACGTCCTTGCCGCCGGCACGACTGGCCTGAAGGTCGCCGCCGCCACGGTCATACTCGGCTTTGCCAGCGCCCCCGCCTATCTGCTGACGCTGCGCCGCCGCGACGACGCGGGCCTCGACACGAGTGGCCTTTCGTTGCGCGTGACCTCGCTCGCAATCGCATGCGTGCTGTTCGTGGCACTGGCATGCGCGGCCGCGACCATTGGGGTGGCATAGGATGCTGCGATCTGGCAAGGCACCCAAGCGCCAACGAACCCATCTGGACGCGCGACGCGTGCTCGCCGCCATGGGCCCGGGCATGGTCGCCGCCCTGGCAGGCGCCGACGCGGGCGGTGTGGCAACCTACTCCAACGCGGGCGCCCTGTTTGGCTTCGGCCAGCTGTGGACCGTCCCCATCATGTGCCTGCTGCTCATCGTCGCGCAGGAGACCGCTGCCCGCATGGGCTGCGTCACCGGCAAGGGCTTCGCCTCGCTGATTCGCGAGCAGTACGGCGTGCGCATGAGCGCCCTGGCGATGCTGGCCCTGCTGGTGTCCAACACCACGGTCACCCTCTCCGAGTTCGCGGGCATCGCGTCGGGCATGGCGCTGTTCGGCATCCCGGTCTATGCCTCCGTGCCCGTCTCGGCACTCATCATCTGGATGCTCACCATGAGCGGGTCGTACCGTCGTATCGAGAAGATCCTGCTTGCCATCAGCTGCGTCTTCGTCACCTACGTCGTCGCCGGCGTCATGGTCGGGCCCGACTGGGGCGACGCCCTCTCGGCCACGCTCGTGCCGCGCTTTAGCAGCGACCCGCAGTACTTCTCGCTGTTGGTGGCCAACGTGGGCACGACCATCGCGCCCTGGATGATCTTCCTCGCCCAGTCCAACGTCGTCGACAAGAACGCCCGCGAGGACGACATCCCCTACCAGCGCATCGACACCGTGACCGGGGCCGTGGTCGCGAGCGCCATCTCGTGGTTCATCATCCTGACGACCGGCGCCGTGCTCAACCCCGCCGGCGTTCGCGTCGACGGCGCCGAGCAGGCCGCGGCCGCCCTGGCCCCACTTGCCGGCCCCTACGCGAAGGTCCTGTTTGGCGCGGGCCTGGTGGGCGCGTCCTTCCTGGCCGCCTGCGTGCTGCCCGGCATCACCTCGAGCGCCATCTGCGAGGCGTTCGGGTGGGAGCGTGGCGCCGACCGCTCCTGGTCCGAGGCGCCCGTCTACCGCGGCATCATCACCGTCATCCTGGGCTTCTCGGCCGTGGTCGTGCTGCTCCCGGGCGCGGACCTCTTTGGGATCATGATGGTCGCGCAGGTCGTCAACGGCCTGCTGCTGCCCGTGCTGCTGGTCTTCATGGTCAAGATCGCGGCCGACCGCCATGTCATGGGCAGCCACGCCAACTCGCGCCTGTGGAACGTCCTCACCTGGCTGACCGTGGCGATCGTCATCGTCCTCACCGTGGTGATGTTCGCCCTGCAGGCGATGGGCTACTAGCCTGGCCGCAAGCGCTAGCCCTCACCGACGCTAACCCTCGCCGACCTCGGCGGGCCACACCGCGTCGGTCGGCATGGTGGCGTCGCCCGAGCAGGCTTCGTCGGGAATCGAGTCGTCGGAGGCCATGAGCTCCGAGATGGTCACGAACTCGTAGCCCTGCTCGTGAAGCTGGTCGATGATCTTGGGCAGCGCCTCGAGGTCCTGGTCGCGGTTGCCGCCGCCGTCATGCATCAAGATCACGTAGCCGGGCTGGATGCCGCTGACGCAGTTCTGAACGATGGCGTCGACGCCGGGCAGCGCCCAGTCGCGAGAGTCCATGTTCCACAGCACCGAGGTGCTGACCGTGCCCTTGGTGGCGAGCCAGACCTTGGAGTCGATCGCACCGTAGGGCGGACGGATGACGGTGGTCTTCTGTCCCGAGTTCTTCTCGATGGAGTCGAAGGCACTCGTGATCTCGGACGCGATCCTCTTCTCGGAGTCGGCCGTCAGCTGGTCGTGCGAGTAGGTGTGACTGCACAGCTGGTGCCCGGCCTCGACGATCTTCTTCTCCAGGTCGGGATACTCGTCCGCACACTGGCCCAGGTTGAAGAACGTCGCCTTGGCACCATGCTCCTTCAAAATCTTGAGGTAACGCTCGGTGTATTCGCTCGGGCCGTCGTCAAACGTAAGCGCCACGAGCTTCTTGCCGCCCGCGGGCGTGGGGTTCTTGATCGTCAGGACGCAATCCTGGACCTTGGTGATGGTCTTGCCGTCCACCACCTCGCCCGACACTTGGCCGGTGCGGACCTCCTTCTTGCCGACCTTGCCCCACTGGGAGACATACGTGACCGACCCGGCGGCCCCGTCGAACACGAGCCTGGGCTGCACCTCGACGGTCTTGGTCGTGTATTCCTCGTAGACGTCCTCGCCGTCGCCGAACACGATCTTCTCGCCACCGCCGATGGCATGCGAGCCCGCTTCCGAGAAGGACAGCTTCTCGCCGTTGACCTCTACCGACCAGGAGTTGCCCTTGCCCTTCTGGAGCACCTTGCCCGAGACGCTCACGAGGTTGCCCGCCCGGGTCTCGACGCCCTCCTTCTGGCGAATCTGCTCGAGGGTCGTGCCCGCGTTGTAGGTCCGGCGCGACCCGTTTACGAAGATCTCGACGGGACGGTGGGCCCAGGCCAGCGCCAGCAGCAGCACGGCAACCAAGGCGATGGTGCCGGCGATGGCGCGGCCACGGCGGTCCAGCGGCTTGCGCGGCCTGTTGCGACGCTGCTCGCGCCTCTCGAGCATGCCTTGCTCGGCAACGAAGCCCTGGTCGCGAGGCACGCGCTCGAAGCGACTGGTACTGCCCGCGGGAAGCTTGCGGTCCTGGGCGGCGCGCGCCGACTGGGGGGTGATGACGGTCTCGCGGCGGACGGGCACATCCTGCCCGCCCGCCTGAATCGAAGCCTGCTCGGGCTCGGCATGGTCGGCCCGGGCGGCGCGCTCGGCCTGGCTCGCCTGCTCGGCACGCGCACGGTGCGCTGCCTGGTTGGCCGCGTGCTGCCTGCGCCTGGCGCTCAGGTGAGCCGCCTCGTCGGCCTCGATGCGGTGATGGGGACGCGGAGCCCCCTCATGCTTTGCCATGACCCTCCCGTCGTCGGTTGCGGCGGGTGCCGTCCGACCTACTTGCTGTTCTTCTCGAACTCCTCGACGAAGGCCCCGAACATGCCCCTCGTCTTGCCCAGTTGCTTGGCCACGGCGCGCGACGCCTTCTTGGCGGCGACGCCCGCGGCCTCGGCGCCGGACTTCTTGCCCTTGGCGGCCTTCGAGGACTTCGCCCCCTTGGTGCCTGCGGCTTTCTTGGAGCCCGCCTTCTTGGTTGCCTTCCTCTTGGGCGCGTCCGTCTTCGTGGAGTCCTTCTCGGCAGCGCCCGCCTCCGCATTATTGCCCTTCTCGGCAGCGTCCAAACCGGACTTCGGGACATATGTGCCCTTGGTAGAGACGTCCCCGTCGGCACCCTTGTGCAGGCGCTTGGGCGAGTCGCCCTCGACCACGACGTCGAGGGCCTCCACCTGCGCGGGCTCGGCCTCGTCCTGCATGGCCTCGTTGACGGCACGCTTGGCCTTGCCGATGACGCGACCCAGGCCGTACGAGCCCTTGTCGACCGCCTCGCCCACGGCCTTGGACGCCTTGGAACCGACCTCGCTCGCGCGGATCTTCGCCTTTGCCGTGGCCTCGCCCGCCTTGGCGGCAAAGCCACCGGTCAGGGCGGCGCCCGCCGCCTCGTCGTCCACGACCATGTGGCCCTTCGCGTAGCCGACGACCATGTCCGCGTCGACGATGACGGTGCCGACGACGGCGTTGGCCATGCTTCCCTCCGACACGCTCACGCTGGCGAGTCGCCCGGTCTTTGGCGAGAAGGTCAGGTCGTCGACGAACCCGATGGGCTTGCCCGACCTCGTGGCAACGTCCATCCCACCCCAGATGATGCACTCGTCCAGGGGCAGGCCGAGCCTCTTGCAGGCGCGCGCGTCAAAGCTGTCGTCGCCGCGCGTGCACACCAGGCCGCCGTCGATCACGCCCATCGAGTCGAGCGCCAGAAACACGTCGTCGCGCTTGACCATGCCGGCGATGTCGGGCCGCTTGACCATGAGGCCGACGACGCGCTTGCCATCGGGCGAGAAGACCAGGTTGTGGACCTTGCCCACGCGCTTGGTCGACTCGTCCACACCCTTCTTCTGCTCGCGCCGCGACGCGGGCTTGGTCTTGTAGACGCGAACGCCCACGAGCTGCTTCATGGAAAGCATCCGAACACCCCTCGAGTCGGTTTCCAACACCTGTCGTCACCTATCAAATGGGGCGCCCCTGCCGAGGCGCCCCACCGTATGCCCCGTCATGCGGGGCCGCATTGCCTTTACGGCCGAGAAGTGCGTGCTACTCGGCGTCCTCGCCGGCCTCGGGGGCCTCGACGGGCTCAACGTGCACGTCCTCGGCGGCCACGGCGTCGGCCGCGGAGGCGTCGACGGCGGCACTCACCTGAGCGGTGGCGGCGTCGATGGCGTCGGCGACCTGTGCGGAGGCGCTGGTGACGGCCTCGGACAGGGAGGAGCGGACCTGGTCCATGCGCTCGCGGGCGGCGTCGACCTTGGCACGCAGCTCGTCGGTAGTGGCGTCGACCTGCGGACGGATGTCGGAGAAGCGGTCGGAGACGGCACGGGCACCGTTCTCGTAGGTGTCGACCGCGGCATCCCACGCGTCGTTGGCGGCATCGGCCGCCATGGCGCGGCTCTCGGCGCCGGAGCGAGGGGCGAACATCATACCCGCGACCGCACCGATCGCGGCGCCGACGACGCTACCAAGGACGAAACCGAAACCGGTGTTGTGCTTGCTCATGGGAGTTCCTTCCCCTCGTAATGCGGCGCAAGGCCACAATCGCTCTATCTAGAACAGCCTGTGCGGATTATACCCATCATCGGCAGGCTTACCCGCATCCGTAACATCGTCCGAACCATCGGCGTCGTCGACGGGGACGTCTGCCGCGGGGTACGGGTCGTACGGATTGTAGGGGTCACGCGAGACCACGACGGTGGCATCGGGATCGTCTGCCGCGGGGACCTCGGAGGCAGGCTCTTCGATAACGGGCTCGGGAGCGGGCTCGAAGTCGGGCTGCGGGTCCTCGGGCACCGGCTCGGGGTCGCACTCAGGCTCGGGCTCGACGTCCTCGGGCATCGGCTCCGGCACGGCCTCGTCGGATGCGTCCTCGGGCTCGGGGTCCTTCTCGGCAGGCCCTTCCTCGGGCTCGACGGGCTCACCTTCGGACGCGGGAGCGTCATCGAGCTCGGGCTCTTCAACGTCAGGCTCGGGCTCGACGATGGGCTCGGGTGCCTCGACAGGCTCGGGAGCTGCCTCGGCGACGGGCGCGGCCGTGGGAGCCGGCTCGGGAATGGGCAGGCCATTGACCATGGCGACGATGCCCTCGACGATAGCGTCGACGCCGGGCTCGGGCTCGCCGCCGCCGGTGTAGGCCCACTGCAAGATCCAGACGGCGCTGGAGAGGGCCGCGACGACCAGGACGTCGTCGGGACAATCCAGGCGGATGTCGAAGGTGCGCTCGTCGCAGTCGTGGGCGTGGGTGGTCTGGCCACAGGAGACGGAGCCGGCCAGGCCCGTGCGAGCGATTAGCTCGACGGTAACGTGCTCGAGCAGATGCGCGATCTCGGTCGACGGCATGGCGTCCTTGAAGGTGGAGCCGGCGTCGCCAAGGCACACGTGGTCGCAGATCTCGGGCATGAGGTTGTAGACGAGCGTGGTTCCGATCAGGTCCTGATCGGTGGTGAGGGGCGCACCCTCGGCAACGCGGACACGCGCCGTGAGGTAGCGCGGCCCCACGCACACCTTGCGGATGTCAATCATCTGCGACATGTGACTTGGGCCTCCTGTTGGAGAGTGATTACAGGAATCGGTACGAGACCGTCCTGACGCCCCACTCGTCCGTGGAGGATGCACCGAGGGCACGCCAGACGCCTCCCGCAAGGTCGAGGTCTCGACCAAGCGGCGCGAAACCGCCGGTGTCGGTGACCTTGGCGGTGACGGTGGTGCCATTGTAGTAAATCTCGACGGTCTTACCCAACAGGTCGGCGCGCTCGGCGGGGACCGCGACCGTCATGGAGTTCTCCGTGAGCTTGACGCCCGACGCGGTGGCATCGTAGCCGTCGTTGCAGGCGAGGGTGTAGGCGGAGGCGGAACCACTGCGCCAGCCCTGGTCCTGACGGACGACGACGGTGCCGTTCTCGATGCTGACGCCCGCCTTCTGAGAGGTCTCGGTGGGACCAAGCTTGTGAACGGAGTAGGTGGGGTGGGAGTGCTTGTCCTTGAGGGACTGCACGTCCGAGGAGGAGGTGTCGGAGTAGGAGACCGCGACGAAGTCAGAGGGGCTCGCGGCCGAGCTGGTGCGATTGACGCCAATCGAGGCGCCGGAGGATGCCGGGTCGGCAAGGGCCACCTGTGCGGGGGCCACAACGGCCACCGCGACCAGCGCGGCTGCCAGAATACCCATGACGCTGTTGGGGCGAGTGCTCAAGCTGCGTCCTTCGTCCGTTCGTCCGCGGCATGGAAAATCGTCGCGGACGATTCCGCGAGGCCCAACGCTAGGTTTGTTTGGTGTGTGACTGCGCCTATTGCCTCGACGACTGGCCCTGTGCCAGCCGCTTTTTAATGGTTCAACGTGCAAAAGTATATCAGCGGGCTCGTGTCGACCTTGTGGAGGAAAGCTTGCCGACAAAATGCCCAAAGCTGTGAGCTGCGCATTCACGCGAGCAAGGTTCCGTTCGCGGAGCGAGCGTGACCAACCGCCGAGCAAGAAAAGGGCGGCCCGAAGGCCGCCTTGGACGGTTGTTTGGTTGTTCGGACGACTACTCGGCCTCGCGGTCCTTCTCGGCAGGCTCGACCTCGGGCTCGGGGGCGGTCACGCGAAGCATCGCGATGCGACGGCCGCGCATGGACTGCACGCGGAAGGTGTAGCCGTCGACCACGAGCTGCTCGCCGGGCTCGGGCAGCGAGTCGGCGATGTCCAGCACGAAGCCGGCGATGGTCTCGTACTCGTCGGAGTCGGGCACGGGCCAGCCCAGGTCGGCGGCGTCGTCGATCGAGAAGCGCCCGTCCACCAGCCACTCGCGGCCGCTGAGCTTGGTCAGGTACTTGTTGTCGGGGTCGAACTCGTCCTCGATCTCGCCCACGACCTCCTCGACGATGTCCTCGATCGTGATGACGCCGGCGGTGCCGCCGTACTCGTCGACGACGATGACCATCTGGTCGTGGCTGCTCTGCATCTCGGAGAGCAGCGGGATGATGTCCTTGGTGTCGGGCACGAAGTCCGGGGTACGCACGTGGTTGGCCAGGGTCTCGGAGGCGTCGGTGCCGTCCATGATCAGGCCGATGAGGTCCTTGATGTGCGCCACACCCACGATGCGGTCGACGTCCTCGTGGTAGACGGGGATTCGCGAGTAGCCCGTGCTGCGCATGACGTCGAGCGCCTCGCGCACGGTGGTGTCGTCCTCGAGGGCGGTCATGTCCACGCGCGGGACCATGACCTCGCGGGCGATGGTGTCGCCCAGATCGATGACCTCGTGGATCATGGACTTCTCCTCGTCGGAGAGCTCCTCCGAGTCGGTGACCATGTACTTGATCTCCTCCTCGGAGACGTCCGAGTGGTCGGCATCGCCCACGCCCATGGCGCTCGACAGCGCGTCGGCCGACTTCGACGTCAGCCACACGAGCGGCTTGACCACGTGCATGAAGCCACGCAGCGGGCCCGCCACCGACTTCGCGACCTTCTCGGCATCGGCGAGGGCAAGGCGCTTGGGCACGAGCTCGCCGACGACGATCGAGAAGTACGAGACCACGAGGGTGATGAGGACCGGTGCCAGCACGGCGCTGACGGCCGAGGGGCAACCCACCGAGACGAGCAGCGAGTTGAGGGGGTCGGACAGGCTGGTGGCGGCGAACGCCGAGGACGCGAAGCCCACGAGCGTGATGGCAACCTGGATGGTCGCCAGGAAGTCGCCCGAGTCGGACGCGAGGTCCAGGGCGAGCTTGGCCTTACGGTCGCCGGCGTCGGCCTCGGGCTCGAGCGCGGCGCGCTTGGCAGATACAAGGGCCATCTCGGATGCCGAGAAGTACCCGTTTGCCAAGGTCAGGAGAAAGGTGACTACGACTGAGATGGCTATGTCCATGCGCGGGGGCGCGACCTCCTTGTTGGATTTTCGTTGGCGGCTATTCTACCGGTAATTTCCCACGTAAACGCACGTCCTTACACAGCCGTGCCCTTTGGGACCCGTCGCCGACCAAAAAAGCACTGCCCGCACGGCCCCGGACGGGCCGGCTGGCGCGTCCGGGGCCGTGCGGTGCGGCACCGGCAAATCGGGGTGGGGCCGTCGAGGTGACGGTCCTTCTCGGCAGGGGCCTATGGCGGGGCTACTCGGCCGAGGCCATCTTGCGGATGGCCTCGCGGATCTCGTCGAGGCGCTCCTGCGAGGGGATCCACTGGCTGGTCACGACGTCGAGCGGCAGCTCGAAGCCGGCCTCCTCCATCTGCTGGGCCACGGCCTTGGGGCCGGCGGGCGCCCAACCATAGCTGCCAAAGGGAATGCCCGTACGGCCGGCGTTCTTGGGGGACAGGCCACGCATGTAGCAGAGAAGGGCGGCGACCTGCGGCATGGGCTGGCTGTTGAGGGTGGGCGAGCCGACGGCGACGTAGCGCGCGTCGAGGAAGTCGTCCATCACGTCGGAGATGTGGTTGTCCTTGAGGTCCATCAGGCGGGCGGGGATGCCCGCGGCGAGGAATCCGTCGCAGATGGAGCGTGCCATCTTGGCGGTGGAGCCCCACATGCTGTCGTAGACGACGATCGCCTTGTCCTGCAGCGCGCCCGAGGTGAAGGTCTTCTCGTATGCGTCGAGGATGTCGGTGACGTGAGAGCGCCACACCACGCCATGGGCGGGGGCGATCATGTCGACGGCGTCGGGGCCCAGGGCGCGGACGGCCTTGAGCGCGGCGGCCGCCTTGAGGCGGTAGGGCTGGACGATGTTGGCGTAGTACTTGCGCGCCTGACGCATGACCTCGGCAAGGTCGTTCTCGTCGTCAAAGCGGGCGGAGCTGGCAAAGTGCTGGCCGAAGGCGTCGTTGGAGAACAAGATCTTGTCCTCGGCGTCGTAGGTGACCATGTTGTCGGGCCAGTGCACGAACGGGGTCTGCACGAAGGCGAGGGTCCTCTTGCCGATGCAGAGGGTGTCGCCCGTCTTGACACCGTGATAGCCAAGGTCGCCGTAGTGCGCGGTCAGGCCCTTCACGCCGGCGGGCGCGGAGCAATAGATCTGCAGGTCGGGGTTGAGCCCGGCGATGGCCGGGATGTTTCCGGAGTGGTCGGGCTCCGCATGGTTGGCGATGAGGACGTCGATCTTGGACGGGTCCACGACCGCTGAGATGCGCTGCAGGAGCTCGTCGGCGAAAGTGGACTTGGCGGTGTCGATCAGGGTGACCTTCTCGTCCATGATCAGGTACGCGTTGTAGGTGATTCCCGCCTCGGTGGTGTAGCCGTGGAACTCGCGGGCATTCCAGTCGAGGGCGCCGACCCAATAGACGTCGGGCTTGAGCTGTACTGCGCTGAGCATTTCTTCCTCCCTGTCTGCGCGGCCACCAGCCGGTCGGGAGCGCCGGCGCACGGGGCATGCCGGACGGGCGTCCTCCTGGCCGTGGCAGGCGGCCGTTCTTCTCGATATATGTTACCAACTTGATGTCAGTTAATCGGCGGGATTTCGCGTCGGCCGCGCGCCCGTGCGCAAAGGGCCCCGCCGCACCCATGATGCGACGGGGCCCGAACAAACGCGGTCAGGTGCCGAGAAGTGCGCCAGGCTCGTTACCTGCCGGCGGCACGGCGGGCGGCGTACTCGGCGGCCAGCTTCTCCTGGACGTCATGCGGGACCTGCTCGTAGCCGCAGACCTCGAGCGTGAACTCGCCGGTTCCGCGCGACAGCGAGCGCAGGCGGGTGGCGTAGTCGGTGACCTCGGCCAGGGGCACGGTGGCCGTGACCAGCGTCTGACCCTTGTCGGTGGCGTTCATGCCCTCGACGCGGCCACGCGACGCGGAGACGTCGCCCATGACGGAGCCGGCGTAGCTGTCCGGGACGGTGACCTCGATCTTGGCCATCGGCTCGAGCAGGACGGGCTCGGCCTGCCCGCAGGCCTTCTGGAAGGCGATGCGTGCGGCGGTCTTGAAGGCCATCTCGTTGGAGTCGACCGGGTGGTAGGAGCCCTCGTACACGGCGACGCGCACGTCGATCATGGGGTAGCCGGCCAGAACGCCGTCGCGCATGGTCTCCTGAACGCCCTTGTCGATAGCGGGGATGAAGCCGCGCGGGATGTGACCGCCCACGACCTCGTCGAGGAACTCGTAGCCGGCGCCGGGGTTGGGCTCGAGGCGCAGCCAGCAGTCACCGTACTGGCCGGCGCCGCCGGTCTGCTTCTTGTGGCGACCCTGGGCGCTTGCCGTGCGGCGAATCGTCTCGCGATACGGGATGCGCAGCGGGACCGTGTGCGCGGTGATGCCGGCACGATCCTCGAGCCTGTCGAGAAGGACGCTGACCTGCGCCTCGCCGATGGCGGAGACGATTGTCTGGCCGGTCTCCTCGTCGTGGTCGACGCTCATCGTCGGGTCGGCCGCGCAGCTCTTCTCGAGGAAGGTGAACAGCTTGTCCTCGGTGCCGCGCTTGTCGGGCTCGAGGGCGATGCGATACAGCGAGTTGGGGAAGCGGAACGCCGCGGCCTCGACCTTGCCCGTGACCGAGATCGTGTCGCCGGTCATGGCCTCGAGCTTGGGCACCACGACGATGTCGCCGGCGCATGCGCTCTTGACGTCGGTCGTCTCGCGGCCGCACATGCGATACAGGTGCGTCAGGCGCTCGGCCTTGCGAGTGCGCGCGTTGTTGAGCGTGATGCCCGGCTCCAACGTGCCCGCAAGCACCTTGAGGAAGGACAGGCGGCCCATCTGCGGGTCGTTGAGGGACTTGAACACGAAGGCCACGGGACGGTCGTCGCCGGCGTCGATGTTGAGCTGCTCACCGTTGACCAGCGGCACGGGACCAAAGTCGGACGCCACCGGGAAGAACTCGGCGACGCTGTTCATGAAGGAGACGACGCCCTCCTCGCGCACGCAAGAGCCCGCGAACACGGGGACGAACACGCGCTCGGTGATCGCCTTGTGGAGAAGGCCCTCGAGCTCGTCCTGGCTCAGCTGGCCGCCGTCGAGGTACTTGAGCATCAGCTCGTCGTCGGCCTCGACCACAAGCTCGCACAGGGCGTCGTGCGCGGACTGCGCCGCGTCGGCGTACTCGGCGGGAATGTCCTGCTCGACAGGCTTGCCATCCTCCATGTGACGCGCGCGCATGTGCACGACGTCGATGATGCCCTGGAAGTCGTCGCCGACGCCCCAGGGCAGGGTCACGACGCCCAGGCGGTTGCCGAAGTGCTCGCGCAGGTCGGCAAGGGTAACGTCAAAGTCGGCGTCGGACTTGTCCAGGCGGTTGACGAAGATCGCACGCGCCAGCGAGAGGTCCTCCGCCGCGAACCACAGGCGCGTGGTCGTGGGCTGCGCGCCCTCGGCGCCAACCACGAACAGGGCCGTCTCGCAGGCGGCCATCGCGGCGTAGGCGTCGCCGACGAAGTCCGGGTAGCAGGGGGCGTCGAGCACGTTGATGCGGGTGCCCTCCCAGTCGATGGGAGCAATCGCCGTGGAGATCGAGAAGGAGCGCTTGGTCTCCTGCTCGTCGTAGTCCAGCGTGGGCTTGGTGCCCGCGTGGCCTCCCAGACGCGTCGTGCGGCCGGTGATGTGAAGCATGGCCTCCGCGAGCATGGTCTTGCCCACGCCGCCTTGGCCTACCAGAACCACGTTCCTGACCTTCTCACCCATGGGTACCCCTTTCGTCGAGGCATGTCGTTGGGTGGCAGATACCCGTAACCGCCGACGAAAAGGCCCCGCCCGCCCCACGATGGGGCGAACGGGGCCTGGCGTGCGACGGACGGTAAGGCAAACCCCTGCCGAGAAGTGCGTCGGACACGAACCCTATTGCTTGTGATGCGCGCGACGCGTCAGGCGAACCTCGACGCGTCGGCCAAGCGCGTTGGCGACCGCCTCGAGCGTGAGGGCGGTCACGTTTCCGTTGCCTTGCTCCAGGCGACTCAGGCTCGACTGGTTGATACCGCAGATTTTGGCGACCTCCGCCTGCGTCATGCCAGACTCCGCCCTCGCCTCGGACACGGCCTTGCCAATCTGGCGCATGAGCTCGCTGTCGTCGGAATAGTGCCTGCTCACCTGGCATCACCTACTCCCACGGATGCCATGGGTCGGCCGACGGCGCGACTCGTGCCAAAAACGACGCCAGCGAAGCCCCCCCCCGCAATTTACGAGATGGGAAACCTCGGACCACAAGACAGGCGCGACCAGAGGCGATCGTGTGACGGGGATATCCTCTAGACAGCTCATCGCAACTCCGAATCCGCCTTGATGATTCGCGCGCCTTCCTCCGTTACCTCGAACTCGTTCTCCAGCTGGCCGCCGTTCCTCAGAAAACGGGAGTGCACCAGGACCAGGCCCTTCGCCTCGAGGGAGCGGAAGACGTTCCTCACGGTGCTCACGCTGCAGTCGAGATTGCGGGCGAGGTCGGTGGCGCTCAGGGGTCGCGGCGCACCCGTCTCGGCTATCAACTTAAGCACGTAGAGCTCTCGTTCGTTGAGGCGCACGCCGGTAACGGCGCTCACCTTTGCACGCTTGGTCATCTCTCGGTCACCTGCCTCGCGAGTAGAGTCCTGTTAGCACCATAATAAGTTAGCCCTGTCTCATATTTGATAACGAAAATATGACTTACATGCATCACTCTAGAGAAGTACCTCGAGATTCTCTGAAGCCCATCCCATAAAGCCGCGTGCCCGACGGGCTGCGAAAGCCCGTCGGGCAACAAAATGGTATCAGTGCATGAGGGCACCAGACCCGCGACGGGCACTCACGCGCAGGTCGCGGGCGCGATGCGTCGATACGCCAAGTGGCCTATCTGCGCAAGTCGAGGTCATTAGTTGTGACGACGACGCAGCAGGGCGCCGAGGCCGAGGGCAAGCAGCGAGGTGCCCGCGAGGGCGAAGGGCAGGGCCGTCGGGGTGGCGTCTCCCGTCTGCGGCGTCGCCGTGGTGGTCGCGGCCGGGGTCACCTTCACGGGCGACGCGGGCTTGTCGGGCGTCGCAGGGGCCGGCTTGTCGGGAGTGGTCGGCTCGGGCGTGACGGGCTCGGGGTCCTTGGTCCACTTGCCGAACAGCGTCATGCTGCCGGGAAGCTCGTCGCCGTCGTCCCACTTGACGGTGCAATCCTCGTCGACGTACCAGCCGTCGAACGTCCAACCCTCGACACCTTCCTGTGCGGCGGCATCATAGGCGGCACCGAGCTCGAGGTCGAGGTCGGGATCGGGAAGAGTCGCGCCCTCGGGGACGTCGCCAACGTAGGTATAGTCGACCTGGACCAGGCCGTGGGCCGCCTTGAGGGCGAGCTCGCCCTCAAACTTACCGCTGTCGACGGGCACAACGTGCTTCTCGGCACCATGGGCCGCCCAGCGGGCGTCGGCGGCGTCGTCGTACCAGGCATCGATCGGGTGGGAGCAGTTGCCGAGCTGGTCGTCGAGCTTCCAGTCGTCACCGGTCGCGCCAAGGCTCAGCACGCCGAGGCTAAAGATGTCGTCACCGGTCTTGTCGGCGTGGTTGTTGTAGATCGCCGCGTCGGACGGAAGCGTGAGCTTGCCGCTGGCGCCGTTGGAGCTGACGTCGAGGGTGGCGCCGTTACGGCCGATGTAGTCGGCACCGTTGGAGCCGTTGCCACGGTTGTTGGAGTTGGTCAGCTTGGAGCCGTCGACCGTGATCTGGACACCGGCGGTGATGCCGGCCCTGTTGCCCGTAACGCTGAGGTTGGAGCCACCGAGGACGTTGAGCTCGGTCGAATATGCCGCGGTGCCGCCGGGTTCGACGTCGGAGCAGATGCCATTGACGCCGAAGCCAGAGACCGTCATCGTCGTCCCGTTCAGGTTCACCTTGGAGCGAGCGTGGTAGTAGATGCCGTGGTTGACGTTGCCGGCAGGGGCGAAGGTCACCCTCGAGTTGTTGAAGGTGAGCGCGCAGTCGTAGTTGACGACGCACGCCGCCCAGGAGTAACCATCACCCGCGACGGTCGGCGTGCCGAGGGTCGGCGCCAGGTCGAGCGTCACGTTGTCGAAGGTGAGGCTGGCGCTCTTGTCGCCATTCTTGGCGATGTAGATGCCGTGGCCGTGCGCCGTGACGGTGTGGTTGTTGCCCTTGACCGTGACGTTGGCGCCATGGATGCCAAAGCCCTTCTCGGTACTCGCGTTGCCGAGAAGTTCGATCGTGTCGCCGTCCTTCGCGGCAGCGAGCGCGTCGTCAAGGCTGCCGTAGGTCGCGTCGCCGATCTTTGCGACCGTCTCCTTGGCAGGGGTGCGACGGGGCTGCGACGCGGCCTTCGGCTCGGACGTCGTTGCCGCAGGCGTGGCCGCGACCGTGGGGGCCTTCGCCTCGTCGGCGTCCAGCGACAGCGCCTCGCCCTCGTCGGACAAGGCAACGGCGGCAGGCTCGGCGGAGTCGTCGGAAAGGGCGACGGGCTCGTCCACGGGAGCATCCGGCGCATCGGCAACCGCGGGCGCGACGGTCGCGACAACAGGCGGGTCGACGACGCTGACGGGCTCGGGCTCGTTGCTCTCGACGACCACGCCGTCAATCGGCTGGACGTCATCCGCCAGGGCAACGGTGGGCGCAAGGGCGCCCAGGGATGCCACCAGGCCAGCGGTCACGACCGCCATGGCAACGTTGGAGTGGATCTTTCTCATGACAGGCTCCTATCGTCGTAACGGATACCGTCGGATGCCTGCACACGTCGTGCCGAGTCTTCGGTTGGGAGTGGAGGTGGCAGGCACCCTCTCCCCCAGCGTATTATCAGCTTCTGTCAGATTGCAAAGAATATGCGTTACAAAGCATATTTCCCTTCTGTTTCATCTATTGGTTGAACCCCCTACCATGAAAAAGCCTGGCAGCTCGCGGCTGCCAGGCTTTTAACGCTCTGCATAATTCCAGATGATTATGCGTTTTACCTAACGCGTTTACGCAAGGTTCCCACCTCACGCGCTCCGCCCTATACGCGGCTTTCGGTCTCCCACCAGTCGCCGAGCTTGGCAATGTTGCCGCGGATGTGCTCGCAACTGGCGTGAAACGCCGCATGCTCGCGCGCGTCCAGGGGCAGCTCGAAGGCCCTCTCGACACCCGTCGCCCCAACGACGCACGGGATCGAGGCAAAGACGCCCTTCTCGCCATGCTCGCCCGCAAGCAGGGTCGAACAGCAGGTGACGTAGTGCTCGTTGCCCAGCACCGCCTGCACCAGGCGCACCGCGGCGTTGGCCACCGCATACTCGGTGCAGCCCTTGCCCGCGTAGGTCACATAGCCGCCGCGGCGGGCGCGCTCCTCGACGGCAAGCTGGTCAAAGCCGAAGGTGTCGGGGTCCTCGCTCGCGAGGTCGGCGAGCGTCTTGCAGCCAAAGCTCACGCAAGACATGGCCGCGAACTGCGAGAAGCCGTGCTCGCCCAGCATATATGCGTTGATCGAGTGCTGGTCGATGCCCGTCTCGGCAGAAATGGCGTTGCGCAGGCGCGCCGAGTCCAGCGCGGTGCCCGAGCCGACGACGCGCCTCGGGTCGCAGCCCGACAGGCGCCAGATCTCGGTGCAGACGACGTCGCAGGGGTTGGCGATCGAGACCCACACGCCCGCAAAGCCCGCGTCGGCGATGCGGCTGACGAACGTGCGCGCGATGTCGGTCGTCACGAACAGCTCGCCGTCGCGGTCCTTGGCCGAGGCCGACACGTCACCCGCCGCGTTGACGATGACGTCGCAGCCCGCCAGGGCCTCGTAGTCGTCGCCGACCTCGACGATTCTGCAGTTGCGCGGGCAGAACGACAGCGAGTCGCGCAGGTCCTGCGCCTCGCTCGTGAGCTTCTGCGCGTTGACGTCGCACAGGTACAGCTCGTCGGCAAGCCCCTGCAGAAGCAGGCTGTTGGCAACGTGCGCGCCGACGTGACCCTGGCCGACGACGCCGACCTTACGGATGTAGGGCATGACGTATCCTTTCGTTTGTCTACCGAGAAGGACGTTGGGCTCGGCGCCGTCCGCGCGCATGCGCGCGGGAGTGTCGCGCCACGACCCGTTCCTCTCGACCGTAGCACCACGACAGGCACGCCGATCAGACCGGAGACCCATGGGATACAAGACGTATACTTGCCCGATCGCCAAGGCATGCGGCGGTTGCGAGTGGCTCGCCGTTCCCTACCCCATCCAGCTCGAGCGCAAGCAACGTGCCGTGGCAGAGCTGTTCGCCGACGTGCTCGAGCGCGACGGCGCCGAGCTGCTGGACCCGGTGGGCATGAGCGATCCCGTTCGCTACCGCCACAAGGCGGCGACCCCCTTCGCACCCGGCGGCAAGGGCACGCTGCGCAGCGGCTTCTACGCGCGCGGCACGCACCGCATCGTCCCGTGCAACAAGTGCCTGGTGGAGGCCCCTGGCGCCCGCAAGGCACTTCTCGCCGTGGCCGACGCCGCGCGCACGCTGCGCATCCCCGCCTACGACGAGGACCGCGGCCGAGGCCTTCTGCGCCACGCCGTGGTGCGCATGGGCTGGCAGACCGACGAGGCCCTGCTGACCGTCGTGACCAACGGCCAGCGCATCGCCCGCGCCGACGCCTTCGTGCGCGAGATCCGCAAGCGCGCCCCGCAGGTCACCGCCATCGCGCAGAACGTCAACCAGCGCCGCACCAACGCGATCCTGGGCCACGAGACCCACGCGCTGTCCGGCCGCGGCGTCATGCGCGACCGCCTGCTGGGCTGCACCTTCGAGATCGGCCCCACGTCCTTCTACCAGACCAACCCCCAGCAGACCGAGAGGCTCTACTCGCTCGCCATCGAGGGTGCCGCGCTCGAGCCAGGCATGCGCGTGCTGGACGCCTACTGCGGCATCGGTACCATCGGCATGTGCGCCGCCCGCCAGGTGGACGGCCTCGAGGTCGTCGGCGTCGAGCAGGTCGAGGGTGCCGTCGCGTGCGCACGTCGCAACGCCCGCATCAATAAGCTTGACGAGAGGTGCCGCTTCGTCTGCGCAGACGCCACCGCATGGATGCGCGACGCGCGCGACCGCTTCGACGTCATCGTGATGGACCCGCCACGCGCAGGCTCCACCCCGCGCTTCATCGCGGGGGCCGCCGGCATGGGTGCCGAGCGCATCGTCTACATCTCATGCAATCCCACGACGCAGCGGCGTGACACCGAGGAGCTTGCCGCCTGCGGCTATCGCATGGAGTCGCTCGCGATGGTGGACATGTTCCCGCACACGAGCCACGCGGAGACCGTCGCCGTCTTCAGCCGTTCGTAGGCTCCCGCGGCAGGGCGTCCGCCAATCCATCCGACCACACCCGCCTTCCATGGGCCAGGCCGCAAGCGGCTTGGCCCATGTCTTTGCGTGCGGACATAGCAGTATTTCGGGATCATCCTATCGAGAAGTCCGCGAATGGCGACAGCCATGCCCAAACGCAACAACCTGAGCGCTCTACTTAATAGTGCAGTAATGCATAAAAAGCGCAATTTTGGCCTATTCTAACAACACCCGTTAGACGGTATTTCAGACAAGTCGCAGGTAAAATGTGCCACCTTCGAAGCCTATGTTTCGATTTTGTGAGTACGTACACACCGTTTAGCGCCATTTTCGCTACCGTACGGGAAACCTATCTGGTATTTGAAGGGACTGTGATAATGTCACATTCGCAACCTGAAATGTCACTTGGTTGCCAGTTTGTACCACCTCGTTCCATTGCTCTCGGAGGGGCGAGTTTCGAGGTTGGCGCAAACCGACTATAGAGAGGTTCCAAACACAGAAAGGTTGGAGGGGATTCCACATGATGAAGTGGCTCCAGAAGCTCGGCAAGGCGCTGATGCTTCCCGTCGCGGCGCTCCCCGTCGCGGGCATCCTCATGGGCGTCGGCTATCTGCTCGCCCCCGCTGTCATGGGCGTTCCTGGTGCTGAGGCCACAGGCGCGGCCTACACCGTTGGCTTCCTGCTGATCAAGGCAGGCGCCGCCCTTATCGACAACATGGCTTGGCTGTTCGCAATCGGCGCCGCAGTCGGCCTGGCCGACGATCACGACGGCACCGCCGGCCTCGCTGGCCTCGTTGCCTTCCTGATGATCCAGCAGCTGCTCAACCCCGCCGTCGTCGCCACCGTCCGTGGCATGGACGCCGACGCCCAGGCCGCCTGGCTCGCCACCGCCGAGGGCATCGCCTTCTCCAAGATCGCGGGCAACTGCTTCATCGGCATCCTGTCCGCCGTCATCGGTGGCACGATGTACAACAAGTTCAAGGACACCCGTCTCCCAGATTGGCTGGCCTTCTTCTCCGGCAAGCGTTGCGTCGCCATCATGACCGCGCTCGTCTCCATCCTGGTCTCCGTCGTCCTTCTCTTTGTCTGGCCCATCATCTTTGACGGCCTCGTCGGACTCGGCAACGGCATCGCCGGCATGGGCGGCATCGGAGCTGGCATCTACGCCTTCCTCAACCGCCTGCTCATCCCGACCGGCCTGCACCACGCCCTCAACAACGTCTTCTGGTTCGACACCATCGGCCTCGGCGACCTCACCCACTTCTGGGCTGGCGACGTCCAGGGCATGAACGGTGCCAACTGGAGCGTCGGCATGTACATGTCCGGCTTCTTCCCCTGCATGATGTTCGGCATCCCCGGTGCCGCCCTGGCCATCGTCAAGACGGCCAAGAACAAGAAGGCCGCCATCGGCCTGGTTCTCTCCGCGGCCATCTGCGCCTTCGTCTGCGGCGTCACCGAGCCCTTCGAGTTCGGCTTCATGTTCCTGTGCTTCCCGCTCTACGTCGTGTACGCCGCCCTGTACGGCATCTTCACGGTCATCGTCTACTACCTGAACTTCCGTGCCGGCTTCTGCTTCTCCGCCGGCGCCACCGACCTGCTCTTCTCGGCCAGCCTGCCCGCCGCCGCCAACACCTGGCTGATCATCCCGCTGGGCATCGCCGCCTTCGTGGTCTTCTACCTGGTCTTCTACTTCGCCATCACGAAGTTCGACCTCAAGACCCCCGGCCGCGAGGACGAGGACGAGGTTGTCGAGGACGCTCCCGCCGCCGCTGGCGACGACAAGTTTGCCGCCATCGCCGCCGGCGTCCTGGCTGCCGTGGGTGGTAAGGACAACGTCAAGAACGTTGACTTCTGCGCCACCCGCCTGCGCTTCGAGGTCGTCGACTCCTCCAAGGTCGACGAGGCCGCCTGCAAGAAGGCCGGCGCCGTGGGCGTCATGATTCCCTCCAAGGAGTCCGCTCAGGTCATCATCGGCACCCAGGTCCAGGCCGTCTGCGACGAGCTCCAGAAGCTCGTCTAAGGTCGACCAACACCAAGGTCGCCTGACCTAATAGCACCAAGGCCGCCCCCACTCCGCTGGGGGCGGCCTTTTCATGTCGTATGGACGTCAGACGAGAAGTGCCCGTCTAACAGGACGGGTACGTGGGGAACCCACAAACGAACGAGGGCCCGCCGACCACCGGTCGACGGGCCCTCTTGGATTCACCTCGCTTGCGCGCTGCTGCAATTATGTGCGAGGCTACTTGGTCCTACTTCGTTACGGTTACCACTGTATCACCAACGGCGACGGAACGGTTGGCCACAGGGTCAACCGACTCACAATCGGCGGTGTTGGTGACGATGACGAAGACGGTGTCGGCGTGGCCGGCCTCGGCGATCTTCTCGCGAGAGAAGGCCAGGACCTCGTCGCCAGCCTTGACTGAATCGCCCTGGGAGACCTTGGGCTCGAAGCCCTCGCCCTTCATCTCGACGGTGTCGATGCCGACGTGAATCAGGACCTCGACGCCCGAGTCGGTCATGAGGCCGACGGCATGGGGCATGACCGCCGAGACGGTGCCCGCGACCGGAGCGGAGACGACGGAGGCGGTCGGGTTGATGGCGACGCCCTTGCCCATCATCTCGCTGGAGAAGACCGGCTCGGAGGTCTCGGCGAGCTGGACCAGCTCGCCCGCGACGGGGGCGGCCACAAAGGTCTTGTCATCGGTGGGCGCGGCGGTCTTCTTGAAGCGGTCGAACAGTCCCATGTCCTTCTCCGATCGTTAAAAAAACAAAGGTAGATGCCCTAATTATAGGACATCTACCAGGTGAGAAGACCTTTGGTGCTACCAGGCGTAGCCCTTCGACACGCGGACGCCATGGCGGACGTAACAGGTGCCGTCGGACGCGACCGGGGCAATCTCGGGACGCTTGCCGTCGATGGCAACCTTGCCGTCGGGACGGACGGTCACACGTCCCTCGGAGAGCATCTTCACGACCTCGGGGTAGAGCTTGTGCTCGACCTTGTGGATCGCATTCTCCAGGTCGTCCTGGTCCCAGTCCTGCTGCACGGGGATGGGGACCTGCGCGATGATCGAGCCGTCGTCGTACACCTCGTTGGCAAAGTGAACCGTGACGCCCGTGACCTTGACGCCAGCGTCGTAGGCCTCCTCGATCGCATGCGCGCCGGGAAAGCTCGGCAGCAGGGCGGGGTGCAGGTTGATGACCCTGTTGGGGAAGGCGTCCAGGATCGGCTTGCGGACCATGCGCATGTAGCCGGCCATGATCACGTACTCGCAGCCGGCATCGCGCAGCTTCCGTGCGATGAGCTCGTCGGCGGCGATCGGGTCGTCCTTGTACATCTGCGGCGTCATCGAGAAGGTCGACAGGCCCGCGCGCTCGGCACGGGTCAGGCCGTAGGCCTTGGTCCTGCTGCTGATGACGATCTTGATGTCGGCGTTGACCCAACCGCGGTCGATTGCCTCGATGATCGCCTGGAGGTTGGAGCCGTTTCCGGAGAGAAGCACGCCGATAGGCAGTGGTGCGTCCACAGTTCTTCTCGCTTCCTTGGTGTTCGTCGATGTCATGCGTATCGAACCGGGGCGCCACGGCATGTTGCCCTGACGCCCCGAGCAGTTGCTACTTGTAGGCGACCTCGCCGTGGCCGGCGACGCACTCGCCCATGAGGAATGGCTCGAAGCCCTGCTCGCGAAGCTTGGCCTCGACCTCGTCGCGGTCCTCGGGCGCGCAGATGACGCTCATGCCGACACCCATGTTGAAGGTCTTGTAGGCCTCGTCCAGGGTGAGGCCCGCGGCCTTGACCATGTAGGGGATGACGGGAGGCATCGGCCAGTCGGGACCGTCCTCGCCGCCACGGTACACCAGCGCGTCGACGTCGGCGGGCAGGGCACGGTTGAGGTTCTCGGTGATGCCGCCACCGGTGATGTGCGCCATCGCGTGGATGGGAGCGCCGGCCTTGAGGGCGGCGACCAGGCCGCCGGCGTAGATGGTGGTCGGACGCAAGACGGCGTCGGCAAGGCTCTCGCCGCCGAGCTCGTCCAACGGCTCGTTGAGCTCCTCGACGGTCTTGCCCTCGATGGCGACCTTGCGCACGAGCGAATAGCCGTTGGAGTGGATGCCGGAGGACGGCAGGCCCAGGATGACGTCGCCGACCCTGACCTTCTCGGGGCCGATCATCTTGGGGCGGTCGACGACGCCCACGACGAAGCCGGCCAGGTCGTAGTCGTCGGGGTTCATGACGCCGGGGTGCTCGGCCATCTCGCCGCCAACCAGGGCGCAGCCGGACTTCTTGCAGCCGGAGGCGATGCCCTTGACGACCTCCGCCACGTGCTCGGCACGCAGCTTGCCGATGGCGACGTAGTCCAGGAAGAACAGCGGCTCGGCGCCGATGGGCACGACGTCGTCGACGCACATGGCAACCAGGTCCTCGCCCACGGTGTCGTGGCGGTCCAGCAGCTGGGCGATTGCGAGCTTGGTGCCCACGCCGTCGGTGCCGCTCACCAGGACGGGGTCGTCCATGTCCTTGAAGGCCTTCATCGAGAAGCACGAGCCGAAGCCGCCCAGCCCGCCGATGACCTCGGGTCGGTTGGTCTCGCGAACGCTGGCCTTGATCGCGTCGACCGCGCGTGCGCCCTCGTCCACGTCCACGCCGGCGTCGGCGTAGGTCACGTGCCTGTTCTGCTCGCTCATGCTTAGAGTCCCTTCTCTGCATCCTTGACGAACTCCTCGATGCCCATCCGCGAAGCGCGCGAGGCACGGGAGAGGTTGGTGGGGTCATAGCCCTCGAGGAACTTCCCTGCCGAGAAGGACGCGGGAATCTCCACGGGGTACTCGCCGGTGAAGCAGGCGGTGCAATAGCCGCCGTCGGGCACGCAGGTGCGCAGGCCCTCGACCGACAGGAACGCCAGCGAGTCGGCGCCGATGAACTCGCAGACCTCGTCGACCGACTTGCGGGCGGAGATCAGCTGGTCCTGGGTGTCGGTGTCGATGCCGTAGAAGCACGGCCACATGGTCTCGGGCGAGTTGATGCGCACGTGGACCTCGGCGGCGCCGGCGTCGCGAAGCATGCGCACGATCTGGGTCGAGGTGGTGCCGCGCACGATGGAGTCGTCGACCATGACGATGCGCTTGCCGGCGACGTTGTCGGGCAGCGCGTTGAGCTTGAGGCGCACGCCGATGCGGCGCAGCTCCTGCGTGGGCTGGATAAAGGTGCGGGCTACGTAGCGGTTCTTGATGAGACCCTCGCCAAACGGAAGGCCCAGCTCTGCCGCGAAGCCCTCTGCGGGCGGAAGGCCGCTGTCGGGAACGCCGATGACGAGGTCGGCGTCGACCGGTGCCTCGCGGGCCAACTGCCGGCCCATGTTGTAACGCATGGAATAGACGGACTTGCCGCGGATGACGGTGTCGGGGCGCGAGAAGTACACGTGCTCGAAGATGCACTGCGCCTCGAACTTGGGCTCGACTCCCTGCTGCGACACCAGGCCGTCGTCGGACAGGCGGATGATCTCGCCCGGGGCGACCTCGCGGACGTACTCGGCGCCGACGATGTCGAGGGCGCAGGTCTCGCTCGTGACGACCCAACCCTCGCAAAGCCCCTCTTCGGCGGGAATGCGGCCGAGCACCAGCGGACGGATGCCGTGGGGGTCGCGGAAGGCGTACAGGGCGTTCTCGCGGGCGAGCACCATGGCGTAGCCGCCCTCGACCATCTGCATGGTACGGGCGATGCCCTCGCGCAGGTGGCTCGTCTGCTCGGTGAAGTATCCGACGAGCTTGGCGGCGACCTCGGAGTCGGTGTTGGAGCGGAACGGGATGCCCAGGTTGATCATCTCGCGGCGGAGCGAGTTCGAGTTGACAAGGGTGCCGTTGTGCGCCAATGCGATGATCACGTCGTTGATGGCGGACAGGTGGGGCTGCGCGGCCTCCCAGCTCTTGGCCCCGGAGGTGCCGTAGCGCACGTGGCCCACGGCCAGCTTGCCGGGAAGCGCCGCCAGGTCGGTGTCGGTGAACACCTGGTTGACCAGGCCCAGGTCCTTGCGGACAAGGACGGTGTTACCGTCGCCCACGGCGATGCCGGCGGACTCCTGCCCGCGGTGCTGCAGGGCAAACAGTCCGAAGTAGGTCAGTCGGGCGACGTCGCGGCCGGGCGCCCAGACGCCGAAGACGCCGCACTCGTCGTGCAGGACGTCACCTTCCGCCTGGGAGTCGCGCTGCCACTGCTCGCTGTCGTGCATCTGTTGGCCTCCTTGCCGATGTCGTGCGTTCGCTTGGTGTCTAGCTGTTGGTCGGCGGGCTACACGCCCTGCCCGGCGGCGGCCGCCGCCTCGTCCTTCACGGCGCAGACGAGGACCGTCCTGCCATAGCCGTCGATGTAGTTGCAGGTGGAGAGGGTCAGCACGTGATCGGCGACCTTGCAGACCTGCGCGGCGTCCGAGCGCTTGGTCACTGCCTTGCCCAGCTGCTTGCCGAGATACTCGTGGAACTCGTCGGCCGTGGCGAAGTCGAAGCAGCGGACGTCCTCGCTCTTGGGGGTCGCATAGTAGACGAACAGCGGCTCGAGCTCGTAGTTCGCCTCCTCGGTCACGTACCAGACGGTCTTGATGCTGTCGAAGAATCCCTGGCTGTCCATGTCGGCGACCTGCTTGAACATGGAGCCGTTCTTCAGGTGGTGACCGTAGATGACGGTCTGCTGGTCGCGCATGCCGGGCTTCTCGCACTTGTAGTCCAAGAAGATCTGGCCGCCCACGCCGTAGACGCCCTCGGCGTTGGTGTCGAGGTAGTGGTCGTTGTCGGTTCCCTGGTAGACGGGGTAGTTGATGACCGTGCCGGGAACCTGGATCCAACCGACGACGTCGGGGTTGATGGCCTTGAGCTTCTCCCAGTCGACCTTGGGTGCCACGTCGCCCTTCTCCGAGACGGTCGCATAGGACGCGAGCTTCTCGTTCATGACGTCCTGCTCGTGGTAGCGCCACTGCGCCAGGCCCCACATGCCGCCCGCCACCAGGATGAGGGCGAGGCCCACGACGAGAAGGATGTTGGACAGGATGCCGCCACCCTTCTTCTTGCGGGGCGGCTCGGGCTCGTAGGAGGGCGCGATGGCGTAGTGGCTGGCGACGTGGCTCGGCAGCTGGTTACGACGGTGCGTGTTCATGGGTCGTGGGCCTTTCGGTTTCGGTCGTTGGTTTAGGAGAGCCTCTTGCCGACGTAGGCAGCAGCGGCGGGCTTGTCGAAGTTGCCGTTGGTGGCCTTGCCGAGCGCACCCATGACCTTGCCCATGTCGCGCTTGGACGTGGCGCCGAGCTCGGCGATCAGCTTGTCGGCCAGACGCTCGAGGTCCTGGCCCACCAGCTGGGCGGGAAGCATGTCGCGCAGGGTGTCCGCCTGGGCGGAGAGCTCCGCGATGCGGTCTGCGTGGGCCTCGGCACCGACCTTGCGCAGTGCGTCGATCTCCTCGCCGGTGACCTTCTGGAGCTTCTTCACGCACGCGGTGATGTCGGCGGGCGTGACCTCGCGGCGCTCGTCGACCTCGACCTGCTTGACGGCCTGGTTGACCTGACGAAGGATCGACAGGCGCGGCTTGTCCTGCGCGCGCATCGCGTCCTTGATGAGGTCGAGAAGTTCGGCCTTCTCCATAGTTACCACTCCCTGTCATACCACCTGCGGGCGCGTGGCCTGCGGCCCGCGCCCGCGCTTGTCCGACTATCGGCCAGGTCCTAGGCCTGTGCCATGCGCTCCTTGAGCTCGACGATCTTCTCGCGATACTCGGGGCAGGACGCGCCCAGGATCTGGGTCGCGTAGATGGCGGCGTTCTTGGCACCGCCGATGGCGACGCAGGCCACGGGCACGCCGGAAGGCATCTGCACCATGGACAGAAGCGAGTCCATGCCGCCGAGGTCGCTCGTCTTCATGGGGACGCCGACGATCGGCAGCGGCGTGTAGGCAGCCACGACGCCACCCAGGTGGGCGGCCTTGCCGGCGGCGGCGATGATCACCTTGATGCCGCGGTCCGCGGCGGTCGACGCCCACTCGTGGACGCGCGCCGGGGCGCGGTGCGCCGAGGCGATGACCAGCTCGTAGGGGACGCCGAGCTCCTCGAGCTGGACAGTGCAGGCCTCCATGGCCGGCATGTCAGACTTAGAGCCCATGATGATGCCCACAAGGGGCGTTTCCTGTGCCATTCGGATGCTCCCGTCAGTCTCGTTCACATATTCCCTCCCAGTATAGGGAGGTCGAACCCGGGCTCAGGCGAGGTCATGAACACTACGGACACGCCATCGCCCGAACGGTTACTCGGAGGTCGCGGCCGTCGACGCCGAAGGCGTGGCCGGGGTCGCAGGCTCGTCGTCCTTCTCGGCAGGCCCGGTCGTGGCGTCGGTCGCCGCGTCGCCGGTCGTGGCGTCCTCGGACAGCGCGGCGTCGGGGTCGTCCGTCGTGGCCTTGGGGTCCAGAAGGCCCGCGCCCGGGGTCTTGAGCTTGTCCTTCAGCAGGGCGGTGGTCGTGTCGTCCAGGCCGGTGACCGTGCAGGCCCAGCCCGTGTCGGTCTTGGTCCAGACGAACGTCATGAAGTTGCGCACCTGGCCCGCGGGCATCAGGAAACCGAAGAACTGCGCCTTCTGGAACTGCCCGGCGGCGTCGACGCGCACGTTGACGTGGTAGATGACCGCGTTGATCTTGGGGTTGAGAAGTGCGTTGATGGCCAGTGCCGTGGACTGGATCTGCGACGAGGCGAAGCACTCGACCGCGTCGCCGGAGGACGTGTCGGTGACCGAGACCTCGACGCGGCCGGTGTTCTCGTCGGCCTCCAGCACGGTGAACTGCTCGGGGAACTGCGTGAAGCCGTTGCCCCACTCGACGCCGTTGCGCATGGCGCCCGAGACGCTGGAGACGTCCACGCGGTCGGAGAGGTTGGAGGTGGTCAGGCGCCTGACCACGCTGCACGACACCTGCGAGACCATGACGATGGCGAGGGTCAGCACCACGAACAGCACCGCGGTGCGCCTGATGGCCACGTCGACGTCGGAGCCCGACGGGTCCGATCCCGACAGCGGGTCGATGTCGACTCCCTGGCCCTTCTCCTTGCGGCGGGCCCGCTGGCGGCGCGCGGCCTCGGCGTTGTCGTGCCCGGTCTCGTCAACTCGCGAGAAGAGCTCCTCGGCCTGCTCGGCGTTGAGGAACTTGCCCTGCTTGTCCTTCTTTGCTGCCATGTCGTCCCTTACGGTCTTCGTTCGGTTGCGCCGTGGCCGGCGCACGGCAATCAGTATAGGTGAGGCGAGGCTAGTCCTTCTCGCCCTGGAACTGCATGCGGTAATAGCGCGCGTAGGTGCCGCCGCGCGCCAAGAGCTCGTCGTGGGTGCCGCGCTCGGCCACGCGCCCGTCGGCGATGGTCACGATCTCGTCGGCGTTCTTGATGGTCGAGAGGCGGTGTGCGATGACGAGGGTGGTGCGGCCATGGGCCAGGCGCTCGAGCGACTCCTGCACGGCACGCTCGCTCTCGTTGTCCAGGGCCGAGGTCGCCTCGTCCAGTATGAGCACGCGCGGGTCCTTGAGAAACACGCGGGCGATCGCGATGCGCTGCTTCTGCCCTCCCGAGAGGCGGGCGCCACGCTCGCCGACCTGCGTGTCGTAGCCGTCGGGCAGCTCCATCACGAAGCCGTCGGCGTTCGCCGCGCGGGCGGCGGCGCGGATCTCGTCCACGGTGGCGTCGGGGCGGCCATAGGCGATGTTCTCGGCGATGGTGCCGTCGAACAGGTAGACCTCCTGCTGGACCATGCCGATCGCCTCGCGCAGGCTGCGCTGGGTGACGTCGCGCACGTCCTGGCCGTCGACCAGGATCTGGCCCGCGTCCACGTCGTAGAAGCGCGGCAAAAGCGAGCACAGCGTCGACTTGCCGCCGCCGGACGGGCCGACGAGGGCGACGGTGCGCCCGGGCTCGATGTCGAGCGTGAGGTCGTGGATGACCTCGGCGCCTGGCTCGTAGGAGAAGCTGACGCCGCGATACGAGATGGCACCGCGGGTGAGGAGAAGCTCGTGCGCGTCGCCGGCATCGAGAACGTCGGGTTGGGCGTCGCAGAGCTCGACGAAGCGCCCGAAGCCCGCGATGGCCTTCTGGAACGTCTCGGTGAAGTCGAGGATGCTGCGGATGGGACTGGTGAACAGGGTGATGTACAGGGCGTAGGTCGCCAGGTCGGCGGGGGTCATCTGGCCGCGGGCGATGAGCCAGCCACCCATGACGACGATGACCGTGTACAGGGCGCCCATCAAGAGGTCGATGGCGGACTGGTACAGGCCCATCACGCGGTACATGCGCACCTTCGAGTCAAGGTAGGCTCGGTTCGACGCACGGAACTTCTCGCGCTCCAGGTCCTCGGCGGCAAAGCCCTTGACCACGCGGATGCCCACGAGGGAGTCCTCCAGGCGGGAGTTGACCTGCGAGATGCGCACGCGGTTCTCGGCGAAGACGTCCTTCATGCGGCGGTTGGCCACGTAGTCGAAGGCGACGAGCACCACGAGGATGCAGGCGAGCGCAAGGGTGAGCCACACGTTGATGAAGCCCAGGATCACGAAGGAGCCGACGATCTCGACCGTGCCGATGATCAGGTACTCGGGACCGTGGTGTGCCGCCTCGGAGATGTCGAACAGGTCGTTTACCAGGCGACTCATGAGGTCGCCCGACTTGTTGCGGTCGAAGAACGAGAAGCTCATGCGCTCGTAGGCGTCAAACAGGTCCTCGCGCATGCGGCTCTCCATGCGGGCGCCCATCACGTGACCCCAGTAGGTCACGAAGTAGCGCGAGAGGAACTGGATGGCGTACATGCCCGCCATGCCCAGGGCCAGGTATGCCAGCGCACCCTCGATCGCATTCGCGCCGTCGGAGAACAGGCCCGAGGTCAGCATGCGCAACAGCTGCGGAAACGCCAGGCCAACCGCCGCGATGGCGACGGCGCACAGGGTGTCCGTCGCAAACAGGTGGGCCTGGCCGCGGTAATAAGAGAGGAAGCGGGCGAACAGGCCCGCCTCCCCCCTGGTGGTGCCTCTATCCATCAAGCGCTACTCCCCGTCGACCGTCTCGCCGTCCTGGCATGCGGCGCACTCTGCCGAGAAGGGCGTCGTCTCGCAAGGACCGTCGGGCGTCAGGCGGCGCGCGACGGCGTCGCAGATCAGCGCGCCGACGACGGTCTTGGCGTCCTCGATGCGACCGTCGAGCACGGTGTCCACCAGCTCGGGCAGCTCGACGAGGTCGACGTTGAGGAACTCGTCGGCGTCCGGGTCGGACTTGCCGAAGGTGATGCCCGTCGCCATGTAGATGTGGATCATCTCGTCGCAGAAGCCGTCGCTGCTCGCGATCGTGGTGAGGTAGGCCATGCGCTTGGCGGTCATGCCCGTCTCCTCCGCCAGCTCGCGGCGGGCGCAGTCGAGCGGGTCCTCGCCCGGGTCGAGCTTGCCGGCGGGGATCTCCACCGTCACGCGACCGAGGGCCGTGCGGTACTGGCGCACCAGGCAGATGCGGCCGTCGTCGGTGAGGGCCACGATGGCGACGGCGCCACGGTGGCGCACCACGTCGCGCACGGCCATACGACCGTCGGGCAGGGTCACGTTGAGGCGGTCGACCGAGAAGATCTTGCCCTCCCAGGCAACGTCCTCCGAGACGATGTGCTCCGCCAGGTCGGCGTCGCGCGGGTCGTCGTCGCCCAGCACCAGCCCGCGGCGGAGCGGCTCGCCCGACACATGGTCGTGCGTGGTGCGGTCGCCGTCGTAGGTCAGGCTGTCCGTCACGTCGATGAGCGCGTCGACGCGGTTGGGCTCGGTATCGGCTCGCTCGGGGTTCTTCTCGGCAGCCATGGGCTACACCTCCCAGGCCTCGCGTCCGCGCAGGGCGCGCAGGCCGATGTCGTTGCGCAGGGTCTTGCCCTCGAAGTCGATGAGGGCGCAGGCCTCGTAGGCGCGGTCGCGGGCGGCCTCGAAGGTGTCGCCCAGGGCCGTGACGTTGATCACGCGGCCACCGGCGGTGACGGTGCGACCCTCGTCGTCGAGGGCGGTGCCGGCCTGGTAGACGGTGACGCCCTCGAGCGCGGCGGCGTCGGCGATGCCGGTGATGGGCTTGCCCTTCTCGTAGGAGCCGGGGTAGCCGGCACTCGTGAGGACGACCGAGACGGCCCAGTCGTCGTCCCAGCGCACGTCGGCGTCGGCGAGGGTGCCGTTGTCGCAGCGCAGGAAGACGTCGACGAGGTCGGCGTTCATGCGAGGCAGCACGACCTGGGTCTCGGGGTCGCCGAAGCGGGCGTTGAACTCGAGGACCTTGGGGCCGTCCTTGGTGAGCATGAAGCCACCGTACAGGCAGCCGCGGTAGTCGATCCCGTCGGCGGCGAGCTGGGCGACGACGCGACGCTCGATGTCGACCATGGCCTCGTGCTCCTCGGGGGTCACGAAGGGGACGGGCGAGTAGACGCCCATGCCGCCGGTGTTGGGGCCGAGGTCGCCCTCGAGGGCGCGCTTGTGGTCCTGCGCGGTGTCGAGGGGCAGCAGAGTCTTGCCGTCGGTCAGGCCCAGCAGCGAGCACTCGGGGCCCTTGAGCATCTCCTCGACCACGACGACGTGGCCGGCCTCGCCGAACGCGTTGAAGCACTCGTGGACGCCGGCGAGGGCCTCCTCGGTGTCCTGCGCGACGATGACACCCTTGCCGGCGGCCAGGCCGTCGGCCTTGACCACGACGGCGCAACCGAGCTCGCGCACGTAGGCGGCGCACTCGTCCTCGTCGGTGAAGGCGCGGTAGGCGGCGGTGGGGACGCCGGCGCGCTCCATGACCTCCTTGGCGAACTTCTTGGAGCCCTCCATCTGGGCGGCCTCGGCACCAGGGCCGAAGCACGGGATGCCGGCGGCGCGGACCGAATCGGCGACGCCGGTGACCAGGGGAGCCTCCGGGCCGATGACCACGAGGCCGATGCTCTTCTCGGCAGCGAACGCGGCGACGGCGGACGGGTCGCAGATGTCCAGGTCGACGCGCTCGGCCGCGTCCCACATGCCGGCGTTGCCGGGCGCGACGTAGAGCTTGCCGGCGCGCGGCGAGGCGGCGAGCTTGGTGAGAAGGGCGTGCTCGCGGCCGCCGGAGCCAAGGAGAAGGATGTCGACGGTGCTTGCGGTCTGTGCCATGGTTTGCCTCCTGCGCGCCGCGGGGTCTCGCGGCGCATCGGTCTGGATGATGCCCTGTCTTACACGCGGGTGGACCCGCTAGTCCTGCTTTTTGTCGGTCGGCCTCGCAACCTCCAGGAGCGACGCCGGCATAAACGCCACGCCCATCGCACCGAGGCCGGCGCGGCAGACGGTCGCGCCGCCGGCGTCGGCGATGCGAACCCTGCGCGAGACGAACTCGTTGGTGTCGAGCGGCTTCTCGATGAGGGAGAGGAAGCGCGGCATTCCCGCGCACACCTCGACGTAGGCGAGATCGCCAAGCTCGTGGGCCGTGAGGCTCATCTTTCGGGCGAGGTTGGCGGCAAGGTCGTTGACGTCGGTGCTGGACGAGAAGCGCAACGTCTCTCCGCGGGGGTCGACCCACATGAGGTCGCGTGACGCCGCCAGGTGCGCGGCGAGGCGGTCGAAGAGCCCGCGAAAGCCCTCGGGCCCGCGACCGTCCCAGCGCATGACGACGCCCTCCGCGGGAACGAAGTACAGCTCGGCGTTCTCGATCACAAGGTTGGCGTGCTCGATGGCCTCGTCGAGCGTGAGGCCCGCGTCGCGAGAGCGGACCAGGTCCTCAACGACAAAGCCGGTGGCCGCCGATGCGGTGCGCGAGTCGAGCAGCTCGATGCGAAGGTCTTGGTCGGTGCGGTGACGAAGATCACGCGCGGCCATGCGGGCGGTCGAGATCGACCCGGACAGCGCCGAGGAGACGTGCACGGACACGATCTGGTCGTACCCCTGCTCGATGGCCTCCTCGTATGCGCGAGACCATTCGCCCGGCGACGGCTGGGAGGTGCTCCCCGCCGACGTCGAGGAGGCCAGCGCGACATACAGGTCGGCCGGGGCCACCTCGACGCAATCGAGGAAGTCCCGGCCATCGAGCGAGATGTGGAAGGGGACGAGACCGACGCCGTTCTGCTCGAACCATGCGAGGGGGAGATCGCAGCCGCTGTCGGCCACGATCGCGAACGAACCCCGCTTGAGAGCTGCGTCCTGGGTCACGTGCGCCCTACTTCCAGTAACGGTCGATCGTCTGGTTGCGATCGGGACCGACGGTGATGATGGACACACGCACGCCGGCGAGCTGCTCCAGGAAGTCGATGTAGTCCTTGGCCTCGCGCGGAAGCTTGTAGAAGTCGGTGACACCCGAGATGTCGCACTTCCAGCCGGGCAGCGTCTCGTAGACGGGCTTGGCGTGGTAGAAGACGCTCTGGTGCTCGGGGACGGTCTTGTAGATCTTGCCGTCGCACTCGTAGGCTACGCAGACCTTAATCTCGTCAAGGCAGCCCAGGACGTCGAGCTTGGTGATGGCAAGGTCGGTCAGGCCATTGACGCGGGCGGCGTAGTTGACGATGACGGAGTCGTACCAGCCGCAGCGACGACGGCGGCCGGTGGTGACGCCATACTCGTGGCCCTGCTCGGTGAGAAGGTCGTTGAGCTCGCCGTCGAGCTCGGTCGGGAAGGGACCGGAGCCAACGCGGGTGAGGTAGGCCTTGGCGATGCCCAGGACACGGCTGATGTTGGTGGGACCGACGCCGGAGCCGGTGACGGCGCCGCCGGCGGTGCAGTTGGAGGACGTCACGAACGGGTAGGTGCCGTGGTCGATGTCGAGCATCGTGGCCTGGGCGCCCTCGAACAGGATGTTCCTGCCGTCGGCGAGCTGGTCGTTGAGGAAGGCGGAGGACTCGATAATGTAGGGCCTGATGCGCTCGGCATAGGGAAGGTAGGTCTCGCAGATCTGCTCCACCGTGTAGGTGGGCATCTCGTAGACCTTCTCGAGAATCGGGTTGGTGTACTCGAGGGCGGCCTCGAGCTTCTCGCGGAAGATCTTCTCGTCCAGCATGTCCTGGATGCGAAGGCCGGTGCGGTTCATCTTGTCCATGTAGCAGGGGCCGACGCCGCGCTTGGTGGTGCCGATGAGGTTCTTGCCGAGCTTCTTCTCGTGGGCGCCGTCGAGGTCCTTGTGGTAGGGCATGACGATGTGCGCGTTGCCGGAGATGCGCAGGTCGGCACAGGAGATGCCCTCGGCCTCGAGGGTGTCGACCTCACCGAGAAGAACCTCGGGGTCGACGATGCAGCCGTTGCCGATGACCGGCGTGGTGCCCTCGTACATGACACCGGAGGGAACCTGGTGCAGGGCAAGCTTCTTGCCGTTGGCGATAACGGTGTGGCCGGCGTTGGCTCCGCCGGCATAGCGGCAGACGACGTCAAAGTCGCCGGAAATGAGGTCGGTGACCTTGCCCTTGCCCTCGTCGCCCCACTGGGCACCAACAAGCACAGATGCAGACATGCAGACTCCTTAGATTTGCGCACGAAAAAGTCCCGTCAAGCAGGTGCTCGACGGGACTCAAGTATACGGCAAGGGCGCGGCCGTTATGCCCTAGTCCGCGTGGTGGGGGTCGACCTCCACGAACTTGGTCGAACCCGCCAGGAACGTGAGGTGGACGGTGTCCAGCGGGCCCGAGCGGTTCTTGGCGATGATGAAGTCGGTGATGTTCTCGTCGGGCCTGTCCTCACGCGCGGCCTCCTCGGGCGTCATCGAGCGGTCGAGCAGGATGACGATATCGGCGTCCTGCTCGATGGAGCCCGATTCGCGCAGGTCGGAGAGTTGCGGCTTCTTGCCGGTACGTCCCTCGACGCCACGGTTGAGCTGCGACAGCGCGATGACGGGGACGCCCAGGTCCTTCGCCATGATCTTGATGCCACGCGACATCTCGGAAACCTCGGTCGCTCGGCTGTCGGCACGGTGGCCACCCGACGGCGGCGAGACGAGCTGCAGGTAGTCCAGGATCACGACGCCGCGCTCCTTGCCCTTGAGCATGCGTCGGGCCTTGGCTCGGACCTCGGTGACCGTGGTTCCGGGCGTGTCGTCGACCATGATGTCGAGCTGCGACAGCTCGCTGGTCGCCTCGAGAATCTGCGGCCACTGCTGGTCGCGGATGTTGGCGGAACGAATGTCCATGAGGCCGATGCGTGCCTGCGCGGAAAGCAGGCGCTGCGCGATCTCGGTCTTGCTCATCTCGAGCGAGAAAAATGCGACGGAGGCTCCACGTGCAGCCGCATTGACGGCCAGGTTTAGCGAGAAGGACGTCTTGCCAACGCCGGGTCGCGCGCCCACGACGACCATCTGACCGGCGCGAAGTCCCAGGAGCTTGCTGTCAATGCCCGGGAATCCCGTCTCGACGCCAAGGGAGTCGGATTGGTTGTTGGCCTGCTCCTCAAGCTCGGCGTACTCCTCCTCCATGATCTGCTCGAGGGTCGAGTAGCTTGAGCTGACGCTGCGGTTGGTGACGTCCAACAAGAGCTTCTCGGCGTCATTGACGACCTGTTTGGTGTCCTCGGGCGCGCTGTAGGCAAGGGCGGTGATCTTGGCGGAAGCCTGGATGATCGAGCGGAGGGTCGAGTCTCGGCGCAAGATCTCGACGTGGCGCGACCAACCGGCGAGGGCAAACGTGTTGCCACCAAGCTCGATGAGGTAGGCACGACCACCCACGCGCTCCAGATCGCCCGTCGACTTGAGGTGGTCCGCCAAAGAGACGGGGTCCACCGGCTGGCTGTGGTCGAACATATGGTGCATCGCCGAGAAGATGATCCTGTTGGACGGGATATAGAAGTCATCCTCGTCAATCTCGACCAGGCACTCCTGCAGGACCTCGGGGGAGTTGAGCATGGCCGCAAGGACCGAGGCCTCCGCAGAGGGATCTTGCGGCATCGGGGCGCCGGCCTCCGGCATCGCCGGGGAATCGTCCTCGTAGTCGTTGCGCCTGTATCTGCTCGGGCTCACGGCGTTTTCCTCCACTCCCAAATGGTTGCGCGGGAATGGTATCCCGCAACTTCCCCGTTTTACAAGGCGTCATTCCTCTTTGGACACCACTCTGTCGAATCAAACGCCATGAGACCTTGCGTTTTGTCGCTTTTCAACGTTTTCGACAAAATCTCAAGAATTTTGGCAATGGTTTTCGACAAACAGAGAAGTTCCCTGATAAACGGTAGGATCAAGACACCTAACAGTGGCTTTACTCAAACCAATGTATAAGAGAAACGCGTTTCACCAGGTAAACGGCTTATCTCAATCTTACGGAAAGAGAAAGCCCTGTTCAGGCGCTTACACCTGAACAGGGCTTGTTCTCGAGTTTCGACAAGAGCGGGTGTTCTCCGCCTTGCGATTACCTGCGCATTCTGTCGAAATAGCAGGTACGTCGAGGGAAGAGACGCTACTCGGCGGTCTCCTCGGTCTCGGGGGCCTCAACGGCCTCCTCGGCGGTCTCCTCAACCTCGGCCTCGGCGGCCTCGGGAGCGAAGAGACTGGGGTCACCGACGGTGACGGTCAGCGTGGCACCGATCTCACGGTACAGGTTGACGTTGACCTCGTGGATGCCGGCCTGCTTGATCGCGGCGGTGCGCTCGACGCGCTTGCGGTCAACCTCGACACCGAGCTGATCCTTGATCGCGGCGGCGATCATGGTGGTGGTGACGGAGCCGAAGAGCTGGCCCTCCTCGCCGACCTTGACGTCGACGGTCACGTTCTTGCCCTCGAGGGCAGCCTTCACGGCCTCGGCGTCGGCGATACGCTTCTCCTCGCGCTTGGCGATGTTGTGGCGACGCTCCTCGAGCTGCTTGATGTTGCCCGGGGTGGCAGCGATGGCCATGCGCTTGGGGAACAGGAAGTTCTCCGCGTAGCCCTGAGCGACGTCGACGACGTCGCCCTCGCCACCCTTGCCCCTGAGCTCACCCAGAAGGATGACTTTCATGGACACTCCTTTGGTTGCTCATCGGGTCTCCCCGATGACTTCTTGCTGTTTACGCGGCCTGTTCCTGGGACTTCTCCCCACCACGCATGAGGTGGCGGAAGTTGGCCCAGACGTCCACAAGGCCGACGATGCTCACTGCCATGAGCGATATCTCCAGATTGACCGAGAGCACGAACAGGAAGAACCTGACGACCCTTCCAAGTCCGAACCTTCGGCAGACCCAGGCGATGACGGCGAGTCCCTGGACCGCGAGCGCGATCCTGGATGCCATCAGCAGGTTTGCGCCCACCATGGTCACCCGATCGGGAGCCCCGGGAACCACGCGACCCAGCACCAGGATGAACACCCCGGCGACAAGGGCCGCGACGACCCAGAGCGGCAAGTCAAAGACGGCGAGTTCGACAGAACCCGATACCTCGACTTGCGCTCGCCTCGCGCCGCTTCGAGCACCGACGAGTGCGAGCCATGCGGTGAGGGCGCCCATGAGGGCATAGCAAGAGGGCCAGAGGAGCAAGACCATGCTCCTTGCGCTCTCGAGCTCACCCGCCACGCGAATTCCCATCTGGGACTCGTAGGCACGCACCGTAGCGTCGAAGGTCTGCGCCACGGCATTCGTCATCGAGAGGCCCGCCGTGGCCATAACGGCCATGTCGATGCCCAGGAGTGCGACGGAAGCAACGACCGCACAGGCGACGGCGCGCCCAGACGAGATGTTGCCCCACGCGACACGGCTACCGACCACACAGGCAATCAGGTAGCACGCTGTGTCGCGGGCGAGCTCGGACGGGTATCCGCCGAGCGCGTATCCGAAGGCGGGAACCAGCAGGGCCATTGCATAGCCCAGCCAGGACCTCTTGCTCGCCATACCCGAAAGCATGGCAGAGCCCGCCGCAACGACGACGATTCCGACTGGGACCATGATCGTGCAGAGAATGGCGCCCAGAAGGCACCAGACCCATCCGGTCGAAGGCGCCAACTTGGCGTTTTCGACCACGGAGCTGGCGAGAACGATTGCAGTCTCGTTGCTCTCGACCCCGTCAGGAACGGGGGGACGGTCGTTGTTTCCCTGCTCGCCCATGGTCTTCTCGGTCAATCCCTAGCTTTCGCTAGTTACGCTCGCGACGGCCACCGCGGCTGGAAACCACGGGGACGGCGTAGGGCAGGAGAGCCATCTCGCGGGCGCGCTTGATGGCGGCAGCGATGTCGTGCTGGTGCTGCGTGCAGGCGCCAGTGACGCGACGGGGCTTGATCTTGCCGCGGTCGGTCATGTACTTGCGAAGGAGCTGGACATCCTTGTAATCGATGAAGTCCGTGTCCTCCTTGCAGAACTGGCAGAACTTGCGACGCGGCTGACGCTGGTAGTCATTAGCCATGTCTTAGTTACCTTTCTTTTGGCGACCGAAGGCCGCCATGCGTTCTTAGAACGGAATATCCTGGTCGTAGACGTCCGCCGCAGGCGGGGTCTGCGCGGGACGGCTGGCCTGGGGCGCTGCCGCCATGGGGGCGGAGGCCACGGGGGCGGCGGCCGGAGCCGCCTGCTGCTGTCCCCTGGAGAGGAACTCGATCTCGTCGACGATCACCTCGAGCTTGCTGCGCCTCTGCCCGTCACGCTCCCACGAGCTGTAGCGAAGCTTGCCCTCGATGGCGACCTTGGTTCCCTTGGAGAGATAGCGCGAAATGGCCTCGGCGCGGGTGCCAAACATGACGCAGTCGACGAAGTTGGGGTAATCCTCCCACTCGCCAGTCTGCTGGTTGCGACGACGGTCGTTGACCGCGACACCAAACGAGAGCACGGAGGTGCCGCCGGTGGTGCCCCTCATCTCAGGGTCACGAGTGAGGTTGCCGCTAATGTTGACTCGGTTGATGCTCATTCTTTGATCACTACCTCTCATCTACGGGCAATGCCCGTCATTCCATTGCTAGTCCTCGTCCGGAAGACGCACGATCATGTGACGCTTCACCGCATCGAGGATGCGGAGAACACGGTCCAGCTCGGCGATCTGGGTGGGGTCTGCGTGGAAGTTGATGAGGGTGTAGTCACCCTCGGTGAGCTTGTCGACCTCAAAGGCGAGCTTGCGCTTGCCCCAGTCCTCGACGTTGTCGATGGCGCCACCGTTCTCGGTGATAGCGACCTCGATGCGCTTCATAGCGCCAGCGCGGGTCTCCTCGTTAGACGAGGGGTCGACGAAAAACAGCAGTTCATAAGCCTTCATTTTGTCACCTCCTCTGGGCTGATGGCTCCCGGTCGTGAAGGATGCGCCGGGAGCAGGAAAGGTTCGACCTGAAATCCTAACACAGCCAAGACCTTCGACCCAGAAAATGTCCTGCTCAGAACTCTTCCTCCACGCTTCTCCACAAATTGACGGTAAGGCACGGGTCTGACACTAATCCGTGCACGAGCCGTCGATCATCCAACAGGCACCTCGCGTTTCCGCCGCTCTGCCGAGAAGAACCTCGCTCGAACGCTTTGATTCGAACCCTCGCGAATTCATAGCCTGAACAAACAAAATGGGCGCCCGACGACCGTCGGGCGCCCCTGGCAAGGCGGTTGGGTCAAGAGGGCCGTTACTCGGCCCCATCGACCTTCTGTCCGCAATTGGAGCAGAACTTCACCCCGGGATTGAGGGGCTGACCGCAATTGGTGCAGAACTTGGCCGTTTGCGGCGCAGGCTGACAAGCCTCGGCGCACTTCTCGGCAGGGTCGGGTGCGGGAGAGGCCTCGACGGTCTCGTCCGCGGGCGGCACGACCGCGGTCTCGTCCGCGGGGGCGGGAATCAGGGTGGTCACGACCACGTCATCGTCAGCGGGGTCGGCGGGCGCGGGGCCGACGCCGGGAACGGGGACGGGCTCGGGGACGGAGACGGGCTGCGGCGCGGGAGCGGGCTGGGGCTCGACCGGAGTCGGAATGGCGACGGGGGCGGGTGCCGGGACAGGCGCAGGGGTTGTCGCGGGCGCGGGCGCGGGCTGGGTCGGAACAGCCGGGGCGGGAGCGGGCGCGGGGGCCTGGCTCACTGGGGCGGGAGCCGCCGGGACGACGGGCTGCACGGGAGCGGGGTCACTCGCCATGGGGACGGGGCCTACCGCGACGGGATTGACGGCAGCCACGGCGGCCGCACCCGCATCGGGAAGGGAGGCGGGCAGCGGGTCGCTGGGGGAGCCCCAGTTGGGGACGTCGAACTGCATCATCCACAGGCCGATCAGGTTGGCGGTCAGCAGCATGGTGAAGGCACCGAGCACTGCGCCGAGGATGATCATGACGACCACGAGGGGGCCGAAGAACTGCAGGAAGCCGACAAGGACGTTGGTGAGGTGAGAGGGGTCGATCGTTCCCAGGTCGGCGGCGTTGGCGGCATAGGAGACGTCGTAGAGGAAGGTGCCGAGGAACGGCAGCGTCGCGGCGCCGGCAATCAGCGTGGCCACGGTGCCGATGAGGCCGCTGACCAGCGCGATGAGGATGTTGATGCCCAGGACCTTGAGAAGACCCTTCCAGCCGCGGCGGACCATCTCGACCAGGCGACGGACCGCGAAGCCCGCGCCAAAACGCTCGTAGATCGTGGCCTGCAGGGCCGCGACCGTCGCGAGGATGCCCATGACCCAGGTGAGCAGGGTGGTCAGCATGGAGACGATGGAGCCGAGGGCGGAGTCGCCGCACAGCATGCTGAGGGCACCAAAGACGAAGCCGACGGCAAGCGACCAACACAGGGTAACCATGCTGACGCGGAAGCCGCTCTTGATGCAGGCGCCAATCTTGACGTCACGCTGCTTGGGGGCGGAATCGACTCCCCATGCGGTCAGACGGGCCCACTCATACGCATAGCCGGTGACGCCGAGTATGCCGACGATGGGCACGAGGCTGGCAAGAGCCATGAGCAGGACGGGCTTGAGCCAGCCCTTGTCGCGGGTGAGCATTGCCCAGTCGCGCGAGAAGTACGACTGGTCGGTAAACGTTAGTTTGGCCATTGTGGAGCTCCGATCTCGAGGCGCTACTTGGCTCAAGTATAACCGGGGCACCACCAGCCCTTCTCGGCATGAAAAAAGGCTGGCCCGAACGGACCAGCCTCTTTACATCCTGGCGGAGGGGGAGAGATTCGAACTCTCGTACGCCCAAAGGGCGTAAACGGTTTTCGAGACCGCCGCATTCAACCGCTCTGCCACCCCTCCAAAGGGTAAAACGGCGCCTCTTGGGCGCCGCGGGAAGTTCTGGCGGAGAGTCAGGGATTTGAACCCTGGAGACGCTTTAGACGCCTACACGATTTCCAATCGTGCTCCTTCGGCCACTCGGACAACTCTCCGTGGTTAAAATGCATTGGCTAGAATACAGGACTTCTCGCCCGAGGGCAACACCCCAATTTGTCGGATTCACAAATTGTGCGCGCGTTGGCACCCGTGACGCCTCTCCAAAGTACATCCGACTACCGAGAAGGACAGGTCGGACACGGCAAGTGGCCTTACCATGGTTGCCCGGCAGATACCATCTCCCGAGCGAAAGGCACGACACGTGGACAGCGCCACCCTGCTCTTTCTTAGGGGAAGCACCATCCTCACGCTTCCCGCCTGGCTCGACCTGTCGGCCGTCGCCGTCGGCGCGCTGTCCGGCGCGATGGTGGGCACCAGCCGCAAGCTCGACCTCGTCGGAACCGTCGCCCTCGCGTTTCTGTGCGGGCTGGGCGGTGGCCTGATTCGCGACATGATCATGCAAAAGGGCGACGTCTACATGCTCAACTCCACCAACGCGGTGATCGTGAGCGTGCTCGCAGGCATCGTGGTCTTTCTCTTCCCGACGCTCTTCGAACGGATTCCCAATGCGCTGGAGTGGGTCGACATCGTCTCGGTGGCGCTGTTCGTGGTCGCGGGAACCAACAAGGCCGTCGTCTACGAGCTGGGTGCCGTGCAGACGATCCTCATGGGCGTCATCACTGGCGTGGGCGGAGGCATGCTGCGCGACGTCTTTTTGGGAGACGTACCCAAGATCTTCCAGCCCTCGAACTTCTATGCGGTGTGTGCCCTGGGTGGCTCCGTCGTCTACCTGGCCCTCATGGTCCTGTGCAATGTGGGCAACCCCTGGTGTGCCTTCGTGAGCGTCTTCGTGACGGTCGCCCTCAGACGCGCGAGCCTGCGATACGGCATCATGTCGCCCGGCGGGGTCGACCTCACGCCAAGGGTGACCGAGCCGGTCAAGCGCGCGGTGGCCAATCACGCCCAGAAAAAGGTCGAGAAGGGCCGTTAGGACGAGGCACGCCGCTTGGTCTGACACCTACTGCTAGACCCGTCATGGCGCACGAGACGGATCAACCAGACAGAGGAAGGGCGTCGGACCGCGCTTGCGACCCGGCGCCCTTCTCGGCATTTGCTATGCGATGCGTCCGCCCTACTTGTTGACCAGGCCGTGACGCACGGCCCACTTGCGGCGCTCGGTGCCGTTGAGGATGCGCTTGCGCATGCGGATGTTCTTCGGCGTAACCTCGACGAGCTCGTCGTCCATGATGTACTCGAGCGCCTCCTCCAGGGTGAAGGAGCGCGGCGGGGTCAGCTGGACCGAGATGTCGGCGGTCGAGGAGCGCTGGTTGCCCAGGCTCTTGGTGCGGGCGATGTTGACGATCATGTCGCCGGGCTTGGAGCGCTCGCCGACGATCATGCCCTCGTAGCACTCGGTGCCGGGCTCGACGAACAGCTGACCACGCTCCTGGAGCGAACCCAGGGCGTAGGCGACGGCCTTCTCGGTCGACATCGAGATCATGGCGCCGTTCTGGCGGACACCGATCTCGCCGGCGTAGGGGCCGTACTCGAGGAACGTGTGGTAGAAGACTGCCTCGCCGTGGGTGACGTTGAGGATGCGGTTCTTCAGGCCCATGATGCCACGGGTGGGAATCTTGAACTCGAGGTGGGTCTGGGTGGCGCCGGCCTCCATGCTGGTCATGGTGCCGCCGTTGTTGCCGAAGACCTCGATGACCTTGCCGGAGTACTCGCCGGGACACTCGACGACGGCCTGCTCGACCGGCTCGAGCTTGTTGCCCTGCTCGTCCTTCTTGAACAGGACGCGCGGGCGGCCGACCTGGAACTCGTAGCCCTCGCGGCGCATGGCCTCCATCAGGACGGACAGGTGCAGGATGCCACGGCCGGCAACCTCGACGCCCGTCTTGTCGGGAAGCTCCTCGATGCGCATGGTCACGTTGTTCTCGCGCTCCAGCTCCAGGCGCTCCTTGAGCTGGCGGCCGCCGACGATGTCGCCGTCGCGGCCGACGAGGGGCGAGTTGGACGGCTCGAAGACGATTGCCAGGGTCGGGGGGTCGATCTCGATGGGGTCGAGCTCGACGGGATCGTCGGGGTCGGTGTAGACGTCACCGATGTCGGTGGAGTCGACGCCGACGACGGCGCCAATGTCACCGGCGACGACCTCGGTGCACTCCTTGCGACCCAGGTAGTCGAAGGTATAGAGCTGCTTGACCTGCGACATGGTGCGCGAGCCGTCGTTCTTGACGACGAGGATCTTGTCGCCGTCGTGGATGGTGCCGGAGTAGACGCGGCCGATGCCGATGCGGCCGACGTAGCTGGAGTGGTCGATGGTGACGCACTGCATGGCGAGCGGGCCGTCGGGGTCGACGTCGGGGGCGGGCAGGTCGTTCACGATCATGTCCAGCATGGGGAACATGTCGTTGTTGTCGTCGTTGGGGTCAAGGCGCGCAAAGCCGCTGACGGCGGAGGCGTACACGACGTGCTCCATGGCGAACTCGAGCTGCTCGTCGGTGGCGGACAGGTCGGCCATGAGGTCGAGGCAGTCGTTGTAGGCCTTCTCGGGGTTGGCAGCGGGCTTATCGATCTTGTTGATGACGATCATGATCGACAGGCCGGCGTCGATGGCGTGACGAAGGACGAAACGCGTCTGGGGCATGGGGCCCTCGGCGGCGTCCACCAGAAGAAGGGCGCCGTCGGCCATCTTGAGCACTCGCTCGACCTCGCCGCCGAAGTCGGCGTGGCCGGGGGTGTCGATGACGTTGATCTTGACGCCGTTGTACTCGATGGAGATGTTCTTGGCCAGGATGGTGATGCCACGCTCGCGCTCCTGGTCGTTGGAGTCGAGCACGCGCTCCTCAACCTGCTGGTTCTCGCGGAACGCGTCGGTGGCGCGAAGCAGCTTGTCCACGAGGGTGGTCTTGCCATGGTCGACGTGGGCGATGATGGCGATGTTCCTGATGTTCTCCTGGCGCATTTCTCCTACTTCCGTGTCTTTCGGCCCCTGCCGTCGGGACCATGCGTGCGCGTCGTTCGTTCATGCCGCTCTACAGCAGCGAGTCAACCTCGCCGGCGGGCATGGGGTCGCTCCATGCGAAGTCGTCGCCGGCGCCAAAGCCGTCCCACAGCACGTATGCCGAGAAGGACCGCGAGCCCGACTCCCCAAACTCGAGGATCAGGGCGTCGTCATAGCCGCCCTTCTCGCCAGCGACCGCGCCCTCGTACACGAGGGCGTAACGGACGGGCTTCCCGATGGGCTCGGATTCGTCCCCTCCGTCGGCCACGAGCCTTCGCACGAAGCCGCGAGCGCCCTCGAGGCAGGCCTCGGGGCCGTCGTCGGAGAAGGCCCTCGTGTCGCGGCGGGACTGTGCGTCCTCGACCGAGACCACTCCATGGACGTCGACACCCGCGGCGAGAGCGTCCAGGGCCGACCCCAGAAGGTCGCACGACAGGGCGTCAAGCTCGGGCGAGACCTGACCGGCGTCGGCGTTGCCGTTGTTCTGCGACATGGGTGACCAATCTACTTGGAATTCGACGGGACAATGATAGGACCTTGCAGTTACGCGTTCGTGACTACTACAAAAAAAGCGGGCCGCTCCCACAAGAGGTGCGACCCGCGCGTTTGCATGGTGGAGACGATGGGTCTCGAACCCACGACCTCAGGCTTGCAAAGCCCGCGCTCTCCCAGCTGAGCTACGTCCCCGTGCGCGGCGTGGCGCCGCATTTGCGTCCACCAGTATAAATGAATAATCACCCCAGCGGCGACTCGGCTAGCGCTGGGGTGACTATTAGCAAAAAGGTGGTGGGCCCGACAAGGTTCGAACTTGTGACCTCCCGGTTATCAGCCGGACGCTCTGACCAACTGAGCTACGGGCCCAACGCGAGAAAATATATTAGAGTACGATTCCCCTCGCGTCAACACTTTGTCTGAACTTTTTTATGGGTACCATGTCCCTACAAGACAAAGGCAAGGCCACGACCCCTAAAATCTTTTCGTGGCCAACGGATTCCGGCAGAAAGGAGGGGCATATGCCACAGGTCAGAATGGACATAGAGTCCGTCGTCGTCGGCAACGGCCCGGTCTCCTCGATGCTGGTCCTGCGCCCCCGCGACGCCAAGGGCGAGACCGCGGGCAAGCAGCTGCCCATCCGCATCGGCGTTGTCGAGGCAACCCAGATCAGCGCAGGCGTGGCTGGCGAGAAGAACGCGCGGCCCATGACGCATGACCTTTTGCGTGCGACGATCGACCGTCTGGGCGCCACGGTCTCGGGCGTGAGCATCGACCGCGTCGAGGGCGCCACCTTCTACGCGACGATCGATCTTCTCACCGCCGGCGGCGAGCACCTGACGCTGGACGCCAGGCCCTCGGACGCGATCGCGCTCGCGGTGCGCACGCACTCGCCCGTCTACGCGTCGACCGACGTAATCGCCCGCGCGTCATACCCGTCCTTCTCGAGCATCAAGCGCGACGAGCGCGAGCGCGAGGCCGAGCGCTTCCACGAGTTCGTGGAGAGTCTCACCCCGGACGACTTCCTGGCCGGCGGCCACCCGGAGGCAAACCAACAGTAGGAGCACGTCCAACCAGGCATCTACCGACAGCCAGCCGAACACCCATCGACACAAATGGGGCCACGGACACTTGCCCGTGGCCCCATCCCGTTACGGTTCGCGCACGACAGCGCTACTCGCCGTCGATGTCGATAACCTGCTCGTCCCCGCCGATGTCGACGGGAGCCTCGTCACCGGGATCCTTCTCGCCAGCGGCAAGAAGGTCGAGTGCGGCCTGGTTGGCGTCGTCGGAATCCTCCTGGCCCTGGTTGACCTCCATGCGGGCCACAGCGACCACGCGGTCGGAGTCGGCCACGTTCATGACCCTGACGCCCTGCGTGGAGCGGCCCAGGCGGCTGATGTCGCCTGACTTCATGCGGATGACGATGCCCTCCTCGGACACGATCATGAGCTCGTGCTGCGGGGCGACGACCTTCATGCCCGCCAGCTCGCCCTTCTTGTCGGTCATCGTGATGGTGAAGACACCCTGGCCGCCACGCTTGTGCTCGGGGTACTCCGAGACGGGCGTGCGCTTGCCGTAGCCCTTCTCGGTAATGACGAACAGGTCGCCGCTGCCGTTGGTGATCTCCATGCCAAGCAGCCTGGCGTCGCCCTTCATCGTGATGCCGCGGACGCCGGAGGTCGCGCGACCCATGGGCCTGGCCTCGGACTCGTCGAACATGATCGCCTTGCCGTCGGTGGACACGAGGATGACCTTCTCGTGCTCGCGGACGCGGCGGACGTCGATGAGCTCGTCGCCCTCGCGCAGGTTGATGGCGATCATGCCGTCGCGGCGCGTGCGGTCGTAGTCGCTCATGGCCGTCTTCTTGACCATGCCGTTGGCCGTGGCAAACAGCAGGTACTCCTCGCTCGGGAACTCGCGCGTGGTGATGACGGCCGCCAGGCGCTCGCCCTCGGACAGGGCGAGCAGGTTGACGATCGCCTGGCCGCGGGCCTGGCGCGAGCCGACCGGCAGCTCGTGGACCTTGAGGCGGTAGACCTTGCCGAAGTTGGTGAAGAACAGGACGTAGTCGTGCGTGGACGCCACGAACAGGCCCTCGACGAAGTCGTTCTCCTTCAGCGACAGGGCCGAGACGCCCTTGCCGCCGCGCTTCTGGGAGCGGTAGGTGTCCACCGGCAGGCGCTTGATGTAGCCACTGTGGGTGACGGTGACGACCATGTCCTCCTCGGCGATGAGGTCCTCGACGTCGAGGTCGCGGGCCTCGCGGCCGCAGATCTGGGTGCGACGGGGCGTGCCGAACTTCTCGACGACCTCGTGGAGCTCGTCCTTGATGACGCCCAGGATCTTCTCCTCATGGGCGAGAAGGTCCTTGAAGTAGGCGATCTGCTCGTGGAGCTCGGCGATCTGGGCGGCAAGCTCGTCGCGGGCCAGGCCGGTGAGGCGGCGCAGGCGCATCTGCAGGATGGCCTCGCCCTGGACGTCGTCGAGGCCGAAGCGCTCGTTCATGCGGGACTTGGCCTCGGCGTCGTCACGCGAGGAGCGGATGATGTGGACGATCTCGTCGATGTTGTCGACGGCCACGAGCAGTCCCTCGAGGATGTGGACGCGCTTCTCGGCCTTGTCCAGGTCGTACTTGGTGCGGCGGGTGACGACGTCGACCTGGTGGTCGATGTAGCAGCGCAGCATCTCGCGGAGGGTGAGGGTGCGCGGGACGTTGTCGACTAGGGCGATGTCGATGACGCCGAAGGTCGACTGCAGCTGGGTCTTCTTGTACAGGTTGTTGAGGACGACCTGCGGCACCGCGCCGCTCTTGAGGTCGATGACGATGCGCATGCCCTTGCGGTTGGACTCGTCGCGCATGTCCGAGATGCCCTCGATCCTCTTCTCGTTGACCGCCTGGGCGATCTTCTCCTGAAGAAGACCCTTGTTGACCTGGTACGGGATCTCAGTGACCACGAGGCGCTCGCGACCGTTCTTGGCCTGCTCGACGTGGACCTTGGAGCGGATGGTGATCGAGCCGCGGCCCTTCTCGTAAGCGTCACGGATGCCGTCGGTGCCCATGATGATGCCGCCGGTGGGGAAGTCGGGGCCGGGCAGGACCGTCATGAGCTCGTCGGTCGTGACGTCGGGGTTGTCGATCATCATGCAGACGGCGTCGACGGTCTCCTTGAGGTTGTGGGGAGGCACGTTGGTCGCCATGCCGACGGCAATGCCCGAGGAGCCGTTGACCAGCAGGTTCGGGAACCTGGCGGGCAGGACGGCGGGCTCGGTGAGCGACTCGTCGTAGTTGGGCTGCAGGTCGACGGTCTCCTTGTTGAGGTCGCGCAGCAGGGCCTCGGCCGCACGGGTGAGGCGCGACTCGGTGTATCGCATCGCTGCCGCAGGGTCGCCGTCGACCGAGCCGAAGTTTCCGTGACCGTCTACCAGAGGCAGGCGCATCGAGAAGTCCTGGGCCATGCGGACCATGGACTCGTAGATGGCGGAGTCGCCGTGGGGGTGGTACTTGCCCATGACCTCGCCGACCGTCCAGGCCGACTTCTTGTGGGGCTTGCCCGCGGTGATGCCCGCCTCGTTCATCGCGTACAGGATGCGGCGGTGAACGGGCTTGAGGCCGTCACGGACGTCGGGCAGGGCGCGCGCGACGATGACCGACATCGAGTACTCGAGGAAGGATGCCTTCATCTCCTCGCCCATGTCGGTGGGCTTGATGGCGCCGCCATGGATGTCCTCGAGGTCGATGCGGGTGCCGGCCTCGTCCGTGATGGCATGGGACAGACCGCTGCCGGCGATGCTCGGGACCGACTCGGGGTCGACGTCCTCGAACTCGCCGTCGGTCAGGTCGTCGTCATCGTCGACGTCCTCGACGTCGCCCTCCTCGCCCAGCAGGTCGTCGTCACGCTCGTCGTCGGCGTCGTTCGCGTCGAAGTCGTCACGCGTGTTGTCGTTATCGTTTGCCACGTGTTGTGCCTTTCGCTAGGGATGGGGCTTAGATATCCAGGAAGCGCACGTCCTTGGCGTGCGTCTGGATGAATTCCTTGCGCTTCTCGACCTCGGTTCCCATGAGGTCGGACACGGCGCGCTCGGCGGCCATGGCGTCGTCGATGGTCACGCGGAGCAGGATGCGGTTCTTCGGCTCCATCGTCGTGCTCCAGAGCTGCTCGGGGTCCATCTCGCCCAGGCCCTTGTAGCGCTGGACGGTGTACTTGGAGGAATCCTCGAACTTGGCCGCCTCGACGGCGAGCTCCTCGTCGGTGTAGATGTACTTGCCGTTCTTGCGGCCCTTGGGCTTGAGCTGGTACAGCGGCGGCTGGGCGACGAAGATGTAGCCCGCCTCGACCATCGGGCGCATGAAGCGGTAGAAGAACGTGAGCAGCAGGATGCGGATGTGGGAGCCATCGACGTCTGCATCGGTCATGATCACGATCTTGTGGTAGCGCGCCTTCTCGATGTTGAACTCGGGACCCACGCCGGTGCCGATGGCGGTGATGAGCGACGTGATGGTGTCGGAGGACAGCGCACGGTGCTCCTGGACGCGCTCGACGTTGAGGATCTTTCCGCGAAGCGGCAGGACCGCCTGGATGGAGCGATCACGCGCCATCTTGGCCGAGCCACCTGCGGAGTCGCCCTCTACGATGAAGAGCTCGGTCAGCTCGGCATCGCGCACGGAGCAGTCGGCGAGCTTGCCGGGAAGCGCCGCGCTCTCGAGAAGACCCTTGCGGCGCGTCGCCTGGCGCGCCTTCTGGGCGGCCAGGCGACCCTTGGCTGCCTGACTGGCCTTCTTGAGGATCTCCTTGGCCTGGTTGGGGTGCTCCTCGAGATACTCGGACATGCCATGGCTCACGATGCGGTTGGTGAGCGTGCGCATGTAGGAGCTGCCGAGCTTGGCCTTGGTCTGGCCCTCGAACTGCGGGTCGGGCAGCTTGACCGAGATGACGGCGGTGAGACCCTCTCGGATGTCGTCGCCGGTGAGGTTGGGGTCCTTCTCCTTGAGGATGCCGTGGCTGCGACCGTAGTCGTTGACGACCTTGGTGAGGGCGGTGCGGAAGCCCTCGAGGTGCATGCCACCCTCCTCGGTGTAGATGTCGTTGGCGAAGGACAGCGTGTGCTCGGTGTAGCCACCGTTCCACTGCAGCGACACCTCCACCTCGCCGCGCTTGGAGTCGGGGGCGTCGGGGGCGGACTTGCCCTCGATGTAGATGGGATCGGAGAGACCGGGAAGGACCTCCCTGCCCTCGTTGAGGAACTTGACGAAGTCGATGATGCCGCCGGAGTAGCAGAACTCGTCGACGCGCGGGGTGACCTCGCGCTCGTCGGTCAGGACGATCTTGAGGTTCTTGTTGAGAAACGCGGTCTCCTGGAGGCGGTCGTGCAGAGTGTCGAAGTTGTAGGTGGTCGTCTCGAAGATCTCGTCATCGGGCCAGAAGGTGATGGTGGTGCCGGTGGCCTCGCTGACACCGATCTCCTTCATCTTCATGGTCGTCTTGCCGCGGGCAAACTGCATCTCGTAGATCTTGCCATCACGGCAGACGCGCGCGACGAGCTTCTTCGACAGCGCGTTGACGACCGAGACGCCGACGCCGTGCAGGCCGCCGGACACCTTGTAGGCGCTGTTGTCGAACTTGCCGCCCGCGTGCAGGATCGTGAGGACGACCTCGAGCGTCGGAATCTTCTTGATGGGATGGAGGCCGACGGGGATGCCGCGGCCGTTATCCTCCACGGTGACCGAGTTGTCGGGGTGGACGGTCACCTTGATCTCGGAACAGAAGCCGGCCATGGCCTCGTCGACGGAGTTGTCGACGATCTCCCACACCAGGTGGTGCAGGCCCGACACCGACGTGGTGCCGATATACATGCCCGGGCGCTTACGAACTGCCTCGAGGCCCTCGAGAATCTTGATCTCGCCCTCGTCGTAGGCATGCTCGTTGTTGTTGGCTGTCACCTATGCGTCCCTTTCTCGCGACGGCAAAAATCCATCCTTACAATTCTACTATCTTCGGGACGAATGCCATCGACCAAGAGAAAAACGACACGCTAGGAACGCATGATTTATGGCTCAGACCTAACAGGAGCCGTTTTAAGGCGCAAGTTCACCAGTTTGCGACCCTTTGGCCCTTTGGCGCCGCGCAGACGAAATCATAGCCTTGCAGACTTTCTCGCGAAGACCGTTCGGCAGCTTCGCCGTCGCGTCTTGCGCCCAGGCGATTTCGGCGGCGGTCGCCTCGGGCAACGCGGGCTTTGTGGCTGCCGGCGAGGCAGTGCCCTTCTCGGCAGCGCGCTGCCTCTTGTACTTGGACAGCCTGAACTGCACGTCCGAGACGGCAAAGCCGATGTTGCGCAGGCGCAGCAGGTAGACCTCTCGGTTGGTGGTGAAGTCCTGCATGATGACGTTGGAGTCGATGTAGACGAACAGAATCGGTTCGAGCCCCTGCTCCGACATGTCCTTGAGAAAGACGCCGCAGGTGTGGCGGTGCTCGAAGTCGCCGTTTGCCTGGTGCCAGGCACGGCCGGCGCTCATGGCGCAGGAGGCGCCCGCCGACAGCTCGTGGGAGAGAAGGTCGTCGAACATCGACCGCATGGTCTCGGGTCCGTCGCTATTGGTCGCCAAAGTTCACCACCCTTGCCTTGTCCAGAAGCTCGTCGGGAAAATACCCCGGGTTCGTTGTGGTCACGACCGTCTGCACGCCGCGCTCGACATACGTCAGGATCGCCTCGCGCCTGTCGGCGTCCAACTCGCTCATGACGTCATCCAGAAGCAACAGCGGTCGCTCGCCCACCAGCTCGGGCGCGAGCTCGACCTGCGCCATCTTCCAGGCGAGCACGATCGAGCGCTGCTGGCCCTGGGAACCAAACGCGCGTGCGTCGCGACCGTCGATGAAGAAGCGTATGTCGTCGCGATGCGGACCAACCCCGGTGCGCCCCAGGCGACGGTCCTGCTCACGCGCCGCACGCACGCGCTCGAAGGCCAGCTCTCGCAGACCGTCTCTGTCGAGTTCAAGTGCCTCGTCGCCGAGGGAGCACTCGTAGCGGCACTCGAGCGTCTCTCCGCCGGAGATGTCCGCATAGACCGATGCCACGTGCGGCACCAGCCTGGCAAACAGGCTCAGTCGGTGCGCGAGCAGCGTCGCAGCCCCGAGCGCGATCGACTCGTCCCACGCGTCCAACAGGGTCGGGTCGCACCACGGCTCCTTGAGGAAGCTGTTGCGCTGCTCGACCGCGCGGGCGTAGGTGCGGCACACCTTGTCGTAGCCAGGGTGTGCCTGGGAGCCGAACGAGTCGATACCTTGGCGGCGAAGCGACGCCGACCCCTTTACCAGCGCAAGGTCGTCGGGACAGAACAGGACCGACATCAGCGTGCCAAGGAGGTCCGCCGCGCGGCACGGTTTGCCGTTGCGACGGAAGCCACGCTTGGTCGGGGTCAGGTCGAGCTCGACGTCTATCACTCGGCCGTCGCCGGCAAGCCTTGCCGCCGCACGGCCCTTCTCGGCACCATCACGCAGAAGCTCGCAGGCGCGCGGGTGCCTGAACGACGAGCCCGTGGTGAGCAGTTGCATGGCCTCGACCGTGTTCGTCTTGCCGACGGCGTTATGTCCCACGAGGATCGTCAGGGCCTCCGCAGGCTCGACGACGCGGTCGCGGAAGTTGCGGAAGTCCGTCAGGCGGACCTCACGTACCAGCAGCGACACGCTAGTTCCAGCGCGTGGGCATGAGCAGGTAGAGGTAGTTGATCTTGGAGTAGGACTTGAACGTGGCCGGGCGCATGGGCTCCTGCAGCTCGAGCGAGATCTCGTCCTGGTCGGAGGCTGCGTTGATGCAATCGAAGAGGTAACGGAAGTTCAGCGCGATCGCGATGGACTCGCCCTCGGCCTCGATCGAGACGGTCTCGGACGCCTCCCCCTGCTCGGGCGAGGTGGCGCGCAGCGTCATGAGGCTCGCGTCGGCATCGACCTCCAGACGGACCTTGGGGTTGGCCTGCGCGATGACGGACACACGCTTGAGCGCGGCGGCAAACTCGTCGACGTTGATCTTGACCGCGGTGTTGTAACCGTCGGGAAGCAGCTGACGGAAGTTCGGGAAGCTGCCCTCGAGGCGTCGCGAGACGTAGGTGGTGTTGCCGAAGACGAAGACCACCTGGCTGTCGGTGCTGCCGATCAGGATGGACTGCGTATCGGACGGGATGGTCAGCACGTCGTGGAAGACGTGGCCGGGGATGATCATCTCGAAGCCGTCGTCGACGCCCTCGGCCGCGACGTTGGTGTCGCAGACGGCCAGACGGTGCGAGTCGGTCGCCACGAGGCGGATGGTGTTGTTCTCGACGGTCATGAGGATGCCGGACAGCAGCGGTCGGGCGTTGTCGTTCGACGTGGCCCTATAGACCTTGTCCACCATCGTGGTGAGAAGTGCGCTGGGAAGCTCGACGGAGCGATCGAGCACGAAGGTCGGGAACTCGGGGAAGTCAGCCGGGTCCAGGACCGTCAGGCGGTAGTTGGACTTGGCGCACGTGATGGTCACGCCGACCTCGTCGCTCTCGAAGGTGACGGCGGCGTCGGGGAGCGTCTTGACGATGCTCGACAAGATCTTGCCCGAGATGACCGTCTCGCCCGGCTCCTCAACGTTGGCGGGAACCTTGTGGCGGATGGAGATGGCCAGGTTGGTGGTCTGGAGCTCGAGGGTACCCTCGGCAGCGGAGACGCGCACGCCCGAAAGGATGGGGAGCGTCGAGTTGGACGCCATGCCCTTGGAGACGACGGCGAGTGCCTTGGTCAAAGACGACTGGCTGACTGTGAACCTCATGCGCGACCTTTCTCTTTATCTATTAGTAAATAGATATATCAAAAGAACACTCTAATAATAAGCACTGACGAAATGTCGAGAAGTACTAACGCCCCAGCTAGATGACCCTAAATGACGCCTTCTGGATTCAAAATACTTTCGACACTTCCTACGTTTCCACATCTGTCGAAAACTCTCCCTACAAAGACGGCGACTTTTCGAAAGTCCTTCTCGCGCCTTCCGACAGGGTTTTCGACAGTCCCTACTCGTTGAGAAGAGACTCCTTCAACCTGCTCACCTGGTCGAAGAACAGCCTGTCCTCCTTCATGGACTTCTCGGTCTCGGTGATGCTGTAGTACACCGTGGCGTGGCTGCGCCCGCCGAAGTGCTTGCCGATGTCGGCCAGTGTCACGTCGGTGAGGTTGCGGGCCAGCCAGCATCCCACCTGGCGTGGCACCATGACCCCCTTCTTGCGGGTGGAACCAATCAGGTCGCTGTGGGAGACCCCAAACTCCTCCTCGAGCGCCTTCTGGATCTCGTCGATCGTGACCGTGTGGTTGGAGCTGCCGAACTTCTGGGTTGCCAGCTTGATGATGTCGTTGCGTTCGAGGTCTCGCCCGGCGCGTTGGAGCTTGCCCGCCTCGAGCAGGCAGGCCTGGCAGAAGCTCTCGATCACGCGGATGTTCGATCCCGCACGCTCGGCCATGAGCTGCAGGTTCTCCTCCGAGATGGTGCCCTCGTAGCCCATGAGTCGCTCGGTCTCGGCATCCTGCTTCTCGCGCTGGTAGAAGTTGCGGATGAGTGCCAGCTTGAGCTCGTAGTCGGGAACCTGGATGGGGCACGCCACGCCCGAGTCGAACCTCGAGACGAGCCTCTCGTCGAAGTCGGCGTTGCTCACGCCGAGCATGCGGGGCGACTCGTCTGCGGCCAGCACGATCTGCTTGCCATGGTCCTTGAGGTAGTTGAACAGGTCGAAGAAGAAGCCGACCGACGCCGCGCCCTTGAGGAACTGTACGTCGTCGATGATCAGGATGTCGATGTCCTGGTAATTGTGCTTGAAGGCGTCTTTGACCTCGAGCGTCGTGTTGACCATCGCGGTTGCGTACTCGTTGACGAAGTCGTGTGCCGTGCGATAGACGCAAAGTCGCTCCACGTTGTTCTGGACGACGTAGTTCTGGATCGCCTTGAGCAGGTGGGTCTTGCCCAGGCCCGACTTGCCGTAGACGAACAGCGGGTTGTAGTTGCGGTCGCCGTCGGCCACGCGTTTGGCCGCCTGCAGGGCGATCATGTTTTCCTCGCCCACGACAAAGCGGTCGAACGTGAGCTTGGAGTCGTTGACGGTAACCTCTGCGATCAGCGGGTTGCGCTCGCGTCGCTGCGCGATCGTCAGGGGCTGGCCGGCCGTCGGCTGCGATACAGGCGCTGCCGAGAAGGGCTGTTGGGTCGGTGCGTATTGCGTCGGCATGCCTTGTGCCATCGTGCCTTGTGCAGCTTGGGGTGCGCCCGCCATGGGCTGGGTTGCCCCCGAGCTTGCGGCGATGTCGCCCGCCGCGGCGTCGAGCTCGCTGGGGGTCATGACCGACGACGTGTCGATCGTGGGCTCGGTCGGGCCGGCGCCAATCTCGACGACCAGGTGCACGGGGGCAAAGGCCGCCTCCTCGAGGCATGATTCGATTTGCGGCGCGAACTTCTCGACCTGGCGCTTCATGAATCGGGCGCCGGCGGCTACCGTGATGGTCGAGGTTTCGTCGTCGAATGAGACGGCCCGGCACTTCTGAACCATTGCCGGCATCGATGCGGGGAGGTCGCTTCTGGCGGCGACGATGTCGGCGACGTCCTCCCAGAGGGCGATGGCGTCGGATTCGCTTGAGTCGGTCATGGTCTTCCTCGTTTGTGGGTCATTTTTGTCGAAAACCCATTATATGCACGAGGTTGGCCCGTTGGGGAGGGTTTGTCGAAAACTCGCTCAGGCGCCCATGTTCGTCAGGTAGGCGCTTCCCATTGCGGTGAGCCTGCGCTTCTGCCCGTCCTTGCGCGTGAGACCCATCTCGTCGAGGACCTTGAGCTCGCGCGACCAGGTGGGTTGCGATCCGCCATATGTCTTTTCGAGGTCGACACCGCCGACCGTCTCGTGCGAGGCGAGGTAGGTCAGGATCATCGTTGCCCTCTGCGAGATGGAGGGTTGCGCCGTCGACATGTCTGCCTGCTGGTACTGGGGCGGCATTCCCATGGGGATTCCTGCGGGAATGCCGGTTGCCGCCTGCTGCATCTGCTGCGCGGGTTGCATCGCGGGCTGCGCCATGGGCTGGCCCCACATCTGCTGTTGGGGCCACATGCCACCCTGCTGGCCCTGCCAGGGCTGCTGTTGCGGCAAAGGCGCCTGCGTTGCCCAGGCCTGTTGGCCCTGCCAGGGCTGTCCTGCCGCCTGCTGCCATGGTTGGGCGTAGCCGCCCTGCGTCTGCATGGCTTGTGCTCCCATGGGCATCTGGCCAGGCATTCCAGCCATTGTCGGGTCCATTCCCATCGCCATGCCCGTCGCGCCCACGCCTTCGCCATCGGCGTGAGGAGAGAGCTGCGTGTCGCATTCGCCCTCGGGTCTTGTCGAGATGGTGACGATCGTTCCGCCGTTGATGTTGTCTTGGATCGTGAGCGATCCGCCCTTGTCGATCATGTACTGCTGCGCGATGGGAAGGCCCGATCCGACACCTCGGATGTAGTGCTTCATCTCGTCGGTTGCGGAGGTGGTGCCAAACTGCAGTGCCTGGTCCTTCTCGCGAATGCCTGGTCCCTGGTCGCAGAAGCGGATCGTGTTTCCGCCATCCAGGATGGTGATGGTCGGCTCGATGAACGCGGCGTGAATGAAATTTTCGACAAGCTCTCGAATGATGGTGAAGGGAATCGTCCCACCCTGCTCGCGCGCGAGCTTCGTGACCTCCTCCGTGATCTTTGCCAGGAAGTCTCGCACGTCGCACGGTTCGATAACGACGACCCTCGGCGTCACCGCCGGGTCGTCGTACACGGCGATCCTGGCGGGATAGACAACGCCTTCTTGGGCATTCTCGCCAACCTCGGCGTCGCCGGGCTTGTCGTCCTCCTCGACGAACGGATAGAAGTCCCTTGGCATCCGAAAAGTTCCCTTTCACGGATTTCGACAACCTTTCATAAGCTGTCGAAAATTTCACGAATTGCGTTCAACAGAAAGAAAGTTTTCAACACGCTTTGAAAAGCTGTCGATAACTGGCTTGTGCATGCTGAAAGACGATGAAAAAAACTACCATCGCGAGAAGTTCCTTCTGGTCTTTCGCAATATTACTACCAAGGTTCTTTCACGCTGGTCAAACCCCGAATGCGACTGGCGTGTGGGGCGGCGTGGCGACTTCACGGTTTCTCCCATGATCGGTTCTCGACACGTTGCATGTTATCTGGGCCACCGGGTGCTGTGTTTCGAGATTGCGAAGGCACCTATATATATGAGTCGATAGGCGTACGGCGCCTCTCGACGGCATACCGTTCGCTGGTATGTTTACGTGGAGAAAAGTTGGAAATTGACAGTTGAGATGTCGAGCATCTACAATCCTTTGGCTATGGCAATAAACGTACTACCTGTGTTTCAGGAGGATTCGAAATGAAGCGTACCTACCAGCCGAACAAGCGCAAGCGCGCCAAGTGCCACGGCTTCCGTGCCCGTATGGCGACCAAGGGCGGCCGTGCCGTTCTCGCCCGTCGTCGTGCCAAGGGCCGCAAGAGGCTCACTGTCTAGTTTTCCATGGAGACCATCAAATCCAGAGCGGAATTTGAGAGGGTCTTCTCCAATGGGAAGCGAGTGGCTCACCCGCTGGTGCGCATAACGGTTCTGCGCGGCGACGAAGGCGACCCGGGAAAGGTCGCCTTCGTCGCAGCTAAGCGACTTGGTAATGCCGTGTACAGGAACCGTTGCAAGAGGGTTTTGCGAGAGGCCGCCCGCGCGTGCGACATGCCGCGTAACGGAGCCTCGATAATTCTCTTCTCAACTCGTGCCACGCATGACGCGAAGCCCGCGGACGTGAGCGATGCTCTCGAGAGGTTGCTTGGTCGTGCAGGAGTCTGACGAACAGTCCCAAAGGGGGAGTGAAAATCCCGTCGCGCGTGGTGCCATCGCGCTCGTGCGCGTCTATCAGAGGTTCATCTCTCCCCTGTTCCCGCCCTGCTGCATCTACTCCCCAACGTGCTCCCAGTACGCCGTGGAGGCTATCGAGAAGTACGGATTTCTCAAGGGCACCTGGCTTGCCTTCAAGAGGATTCTCCGCTGCAACCCATTTCATAAAGGCGGTTTCGATCCCGTCCCCTAGGGGCGGCTACGTGCGGAGGAAGCATGTGGGATTGGTTTATTTGGTTCCTTAAGTCCGTTCTCGAGTTCTTCGCGAACACCTTTGGCGACTGGGGACTTGCCGTCATCATCCTGACGGTCATCATTCGTCTTGCCCTGACGCCCCTCACCATCAAGTCGACCAAGTCGTCGGCGAAGATGCAGGCGCTGCAGCCTAAGCTTCAGGAGATTCAGGAGCTCTATGCTGATGATCCGCAGAAGCAGACAGAGGAGCTTCAGAAGTTCTACTCCGAGAACAAGTTCAACCCCCTCGGTGGTTGCCTGCCCGTTCTCATCCAGATGCCTGTCTTCTTCGCCCTCTTCTCGGTTCTGAAGGAGCTTCCTGAGGGTGCTCACTTCTATGGCATTCTCGGTTCCCTGTCGCAGAGCGTTTCCGGTGCGGTGGCCGAGCTTGGCCTCGCCGGCGCCTGGGTCTACGTTCTGCTGGACCTTCTCTTCGGCGTCCTTACCTTTGTGCCGATGTGGCTCAACTCCCGCAACGCCGCCGCCGAGCAGCGTCAGCAGAACCTTATGATGGGTCTGCTGATGGGTGGCATGATGTGCTGGTTCGGCTGGGCCGTTCCCGTCGGCATCCTTCTCTATTACGATACGTCCTCTGCCTGGGGCGCCATCCAGCAGCAGTTCATTACCAAGAAGGTGCTGGACGCTGCCAAGAAGGAGGAAGAGGAGAAGTTCGCCAACCAGCCCAAGATCGACATCGTGCGCAAGGAGCGCAAGCCTCGCCCGCACAAGAAGAAGTAGGCTGAGATACCGTTATTGGCACCCATTCAGTAGCATTACTGGGTGGGTGCTTTCCCTAAATGGAGGTAACCATGGACGAAGTCATCAATGACTCTGTCGAGAAGGACGAGAAGTCCGAGCAGGTTGTCTCGAGCGATGCCTTTGCCGAGATTCGAGCTGCCTACGAGGCTGATGAAGAGCTTAGCGACGACCAGCTTGACGCCATCGCCGACCTCGCCGTTGGCGTGATTCGTGATGTCCTCAAGTGCTTTGGTGAGACTGAGTCCACCATCGATGAGTACGATGGTGACGAGGGAGAGCTCATTCTCGACGTTAATGGCGGTGACCTGGCAGTTCTCATTGGCCGCCATGGTCGCGTGCTCGACGCTCTTCAGCTCGTCATCTCTTCTATCGTTAGTAAGCGTCTTGGCTTCCACTTCCCCATCGTTGTTGACATTGAGGGCTACAAGAATCGTAGGAAGCAGAAGATTCAGACGATTGCCCGGTCTGCTGCTTCGCGTGCCAAGCGTTCGGGTAAGGTTCGTCTCAAGCCGATGAACGCCTACGAGCGTCGTCTTGTTCACCTTGCTCTTATCGATGACACTGATGTTGCCACTCATTCTGAGGGCGAGGATCCTGAGCGTTACGTGGTCATCACTGCCGTGCGTGGTGAGTAGATTACTTTCGTTGCGGCTTCTTGGCCACATGAACTATTCTGGGAGGGTATTCGTACCCTCCCTTTTCTTATGACAATACTTCTCGTATCGGTAATTCTTGTCGGAGGACATATGTTTCTTGAATCTGATGAGCTTAGGGAACTCTTGTATTCTGATGCCTCTTCATTCGGAATTGAGCTGACGGATAACCAGGCCTATCTTCTTCTTAAGTACATTGACCTTGTTGTTGAGAAGAATAAAGTAATCAATCTCACTAGAATCACCGATCCCATCAGTGCTATTAGGCTTCACCTTATCGATTCGCTTTTGCTTGCTGCTGCTGTATCCAGCAAATGCAAGTTCATTGATATCGGAACCGGTGCAGGCATGCCAGGTATTCCTTTTGCTATTGCAACTGGTTCGAATGGTTATCTTCTAGACTCTGTTGGCAAGAAGATCATCGCAGTAAATGAGTTCATCAATGAGTTGGGTCTCCAGAAGAGTCTTCTCGGTGTGAACTCTCGTGCCGAGGAGTTCGTTCTTAAGAACCATCACACTCTCGATCTTGTTATGGCTCGTGCTGTTGCTCCTCTCTGTACGCTTGTCGAGTACGCTAGCCCATTTCTACATACGGATGGTTTGTTCCTTGCTGCTAAGTCGCGTATCACTGATGAAGAGCTTTCTGATGGCTTAAAAGCTGCTTCCATCGTTGGTCTCTCGATGGTTTCACGTGAAACATTTGAGCTTCCCGACAATGCTGGACACAGAGAGATACTTGTATTCCAGAAAAACGGAAAAGAAAAGGTTCGTTTGCCTCGCAAGAATGGAATGGCAAAGAATCATCCTTTGATTTAGGCATTCTATGACGAGTTCAAATTGTCTAACGCCGAGTGTTTCACGTGAAACACTCGGCGTATTTGATTGGTAGGAAGCCTATTGCGTATGGCAAAATTACCTAGATCCCACGACAATGAAGCGGAATAGGAGGACTCGTGGAAGAGGCTTACGAATTCAAGGCATTTAAGCGCCACCATCCAAGTAAGAACACGCGAGTAATTGCGATCATTAACCAAAAGGGTGGTGTCGGTAAGTCTACAACTGCGGTAAATCTTTCCGCAGCGCTCGGCGAGCAGAACCAAAAGGTGCTTGTTGTTGACTTTGATCCACAAGGTAACACAACTAGTGGATACGGAATTGACAAAGAGTCACTCGACTATGACATTTACGACGCATTGATGCAGGGGCATGATATCGAGGACTTGATTGTTCCGACCGTAGAGAAGAACGTGTTTGTTGTACCTGCAACAATTCAACTTGCAGGTGCAGAAATTGAACTTGTGTCCGCAATGGCTCGAGAGAGCATCTTGAAGTCGCTAATTGACAAAGTACGTGATGACTTTGATTTCATCTTTATCGACTGTCCTCCGTCTCTCGGCCTCCTCACAATCAATTCTCTTGTTGCTGCTGACAGTCTTCTGATTCCAATTCAGTGCGAATACTATGCGCTGGAAGGCGTTACTAAACTCCTTGAATCAATGAGAATGGTAAAGGGACGACTGAATAGTGATCTGAGCATCTACGGAGTTCTGATGACAATGTTTGATAGCAGAACTACGCTATCGAATCAGGTTGTCGAGGAAGTAAGCAAGTACTTCGGTGATTCGATGTTCAAAACTGTAATCCCAAGAAGCGTAAAGCTGTCTGAGGCGCCGAGCCATGGTCTGCCTATTACTATGTATGCAAAGCTAAACAAGGGTGCAATTGCTTACAAGAACCTGGCGAAGGAAGTGATTCGTCGTGGCTAAGTCTGGTCTTGGTAGAGGTCTCGAGTCTTTGATGGGAGAGGCCAACCATGAAGTTGGCGCAATGGCTCCAGAGAGCTCACTCCCCATTTCAAAGATTAAGCCAAACCCAAAGCAGCCTCGTCATTCATTTGATGAAAACGCGCTAGAAGAACTTTCGGACTCAATTAAGCAGAACGGAATTCTGCAACCACTCCTTGTCCGCAAAGTTGGTCAGAGCTATCAGATTGTCGCTGGTGAGCGTCGCTATCAAGCTGCAAAGAAAGCTGGCCTCAAGGAGCTGCCAGTTGTTATTAAGGATATCTCTGATGAGGATGTGTTCAAACTCGCTCTCATCGAGAACTTGCAACGTTCTGACTTAACGCCCATCGAAGAAGCTCAGGGTTACAGGCAGTTGATTGATGAGAACGGGCTTACCCAAGAACAACTCGGAAAGGCTCTGTCTAAGTCTAGATCGGCAATCACAAACACCCTGAGACTCCTTGATCTCCCAATTGAGGTTCAAGAGATGATGGGTGAGGGAAAAATGTCGGCAGGACATGCCAGGGCAATCCTCGCCGTCCCCTCAGAGGAGGGCCGAATCAAGCTTGCGCAGAAGGTAGTTGCCGAGAGATTGTCTGTACGTCAGACAGAAAGTCTTGCTCCGCTGTTTTCCGGCATGCAGGCCGAGAAGAAGCCACGCCCCGTCATGCCGCAGTCCTACAAGAGGGTTGCAAGACAGTTGAGAATGACGCTCGATACCAATGTGAAGGTCAAGCAGACCCGCGGCAAGAATAAAATCGAGATTGAGTTCAAGGATGAGGATGACCTTATGAGAATCATTAGCTCCATCGAGGGTGGTGTGAAAGAAGGCTTCGAATCATGAGTAGGGTGAAGAGTGGTGTAATAAGCACTTCTTTTCTCGCGCTTGGAATATTTGCCTCATATCGATTTCTTTTGAATGATGACGCAAGGAATTCATTGCGTACCTCAGTTGGTTCCATCAGAAAGAACATACTCGCCTTGATTGAGAAGATCGACGAGGTAGAGGGTGTAGTCCTTGAGGATGAGGGAATGTTGGAGGCTCATAGGAAGGCCATTGCAGACAAGTGGCAAAGAATCGAGAGCCGTTACGTATAGAACACTTGTTCCATAGTTGAGAAATAAGAAGGGCGTCGGCAATTAGTTGAGTCGACGCCCTTCTCGATATGAAAAGTCGCAGCTAGCGTGGAGGTTGTGGAACCGTCTTACTTGCCAGTCTTCTGCTTGAGCTGGCCGCAGGCGGCGGCGATATCGGAGCCGCGAGAGTTCCTGAGTGTGGTTTCGACACCAACTGACTCGAGCGTGCGAACGAAGTGCTCGGCCCTGCCCTGGCTAGAGGGACCGTACGGCGAGCCAGCGACCTCGTTGAGCATGATGAGGTTAACGTGAGCCAGGGTGCCACGGGTGAAGTCGCAAAGAGCGGCCAGCTCCTCCTCGGAGTCGTTGACGCCGCCGATGAGGGCGTACTCGTAGGTCGGGCGACGACCGGTCCTGTCGACGTAAGCCTGCATGGCATCCCAAAGGCGCAGCAGCGAGAAGCGCTTGACGCCAGGCATCAGGTTGTCGCGCGTGCGCTGAACGGCGGAGTGGAGGGAGACGGCGAGCGTGAACTGCTCGGGCTCCTTGGCGAACTTGTGGATCATGGGGACAAGTCCGCAGGTAGAGACGGTGAGGTGACGAGCGCCGATGCCGGCGCCGTCGGGGGAGTTGAGAAGGCGAAGGGCCTTCAGCGTCTCATCGTAGTTGGCGAAAGGCTCTCCCTGGCCCATGAGGACGACGCTGGTGACGCGCTGGCCAAAGTCATCGCCGACGTGGCGGACCTGCTCGTAGATCTCGGCCGCCTTGAGCGAGCGGGTGAGACCCGCCTTGCCGGTGGCGCAGAAGGCGCAGCCCATGCCACATCCTGCCTGGGTGGAGGCACAGACGGACAGCTTGGGGCCCGAGGGCATGCCGACGCACTCGACGGAGACGCCGTCGTCGAAGCCCAGCAGGTACTTCCTGCTGCCGTCGACGGATTCCTGGCGGACGATCTCGGTGACCGAACCGGTCGAGAAGCGCGCGGCAAGCTCGGAGCGAAGCTTGGCGGGCAGGTTGGTCATCTCGTCGAAGGTCTGGGCGTTCTTCGTCCAGAGCCACTCCTCGATCTGCTTGGTCCTGAATTTTGGCTGGCTGAGCTCCTCCACGAGCTCAGCGATCTGGTCATGAGTGAGGTTTCTGATGGAGGTGGGCCCTGCGGAGGGGCGACGGCTCTCGTCTGCCATATGAAGTCAACCGACCTTGTCTATATAACCGTTGGTGGAATCTGGGCCGGCATCTCCGTGAGAAGATACGGTGACGCGGCATTCATGCCCTAAAGTAACAAATCGTATGGGGCTGTCCGCGCATGCGGGCGCCTCGGCACTCAAAGCACTGAATTCGGCGCACGAAGCGCCACGATTTTGGGGAGAGACGCATGTCGAAGGATGACGTTACCAGCAAGAGGGTCGCACTTCTCACTGGAGGCTGGTCGGACGAGCGCGAGGTCGCCCTCAAGAGTGCCCGTGCCTGCGAGGGGGCCCTTCGCGAGGCGGGTTTCGAGCACGTTGACCTGATCGACGTCGCCGACGAGGGCCTGCTGTCGCGACTTTCCGCGGGCGCGTACGATGTCGCCTTCATCGCCATGCACGGCCGTTGGGGCGAGGACGGTTGCGTCCAGGGCCTGTGCGAGCTGCTGCACATCCCCTACACCTTCTCGCACGTGCTCGCGTCGGCCATGGCTACCGAGAAGGACGTTGCGAAGACCGTCTGCTCCGCCGCGGGCATTCCCGTTCCCCTCGGCGAGGTCATCGAGGCCGGCACGACGCTCGACGACGCGCTGGTCGATGGCCTGGTCGAGCGTCTTGGTCTCCCGATGTTCGTAAAGCCCGCGTGCAACGGCTCGAGCTTCGGCGTGACGAAGGTCAACGACCGCACCGAACTTCTCGGCGCGATCTCCCTGGCGCTCGAGGGTGACAGCACCGCCCTGGTGGAGTCCTGCGTCGAGGGAACCGAGATCACCGTCCCGGTGCTCGGCAACGAGAACCCCGACCCGCTGCCGATCATCGAGATCGACACCGGCGCCGACTTCTACGACTCCAAGGTCAAGTACGAGCCCAGCGAGCTGCACCACGTGATTCCCGCTCGCATTCCCGGGGAGGCGGCCGAGCTTGCTCGCAAGTACGCCGTCCTGGCCCACCAGACCCTGCGTTGCTCCGGTGCCTCGCGCTCCGACTTCATCGTCCGCGCCGACGGTGTCCCCGTACTGCTGGAGACCAACACGATTCCCGGCATGACCGCGGCATCGCTCATGCCCGACTCGGCGCGCCACGCCGGCATCGAGTTCCCGCAGCTGTGTCGGCGCTTCGTGGAGCTGGCGCTCGAGGCAAACTGACGAACAATAGAGTCCGCGCGACCTGGAATACTGTGAGGGGCGCCCTTCCGAGGGTGTCACGTGAAACCATGAACGGTAGGGAAGCGCATGACCAATCCCAACGGCGCCGCCGCGGCGCCCGATAACGACGAGAGGGCCGCCGAAGGGCGACTGACCATCGACGACCTGCTGCTGAGCGACACGCCCGAGCGCATCAGGAAAATCTATCTCGGTCTTGCCGAGGAGGCCCGCTCCCGCGACTTTGGCCTCCTCGAGCAGGATGTCGTCGTGCTGGACACCGAGACGACGGGCCTTTCGTTCAAGAAATGCCAGCTGATCGAGATTGCGGCCGCGCGACTCTCGGGCCGTGAGGTCGTCGGTCGCTACCACACGTTCGTCCATCCAGGTGGTCCCATTCCGCCGGAGATCGTAAAGCTCACGGGCATCACCGACCTCGACGTGACCGACGCCCCCTCGCCCGAGGAGGCCGTGCGCGGCCTGGCGGAGTTCGTGGGCGGTGACCCCGTGCTCGCGCACAACGCAACCTTCGACAGGACCTTTGTCGAGAAGGTCCGTGGTGGCGTCGACGTGTCGGACAACTGGATCGACACCCTGGCGCTGTCCCGCATCGCCCTGTCGCGCCTGTCATCCCACAGGCTCTCCGACATGGCGGAGGCCTTTGGGTGTGACACGGTCTCGCACCGTGCGATGGACGACGTCGACGCGCTGTGCGGCATGTGGCGCATCATGCTGTGCGGCCTGGCCGCGCTGCCCGCCGGTCTTCTCGGCAGGCTTGCCTCGATGCATGACGACGTCGAGTGGCAGTACCGCCCGATCCTGAACCACCTGGCCCTGGACATGCCCGACGTCCCACTGGATATGCCGTCGATCCGCCGTGACCTGATGGAGGCCACCGACGACCACCCTCACGTCGACCCTGCCGAGAAGGACGTCGAGCTTGTCGGCATCCCCGCAGACGCGATCGCCGCCGAGTTCGGTCCCGAAGGCATCGTGGGCAGGATGTATGACGCCTACGAGACGCGCCCCGAGCAGCTCCAGATGGCGCAGGAGGTCCGTCGCGCTCAGTCGACCTCGACGCACCGCTCGATCGAGGCGGGAACGGGCGTCGGCAAGTCGATCGCCTATCTGCTGCCGTCGGCCCTGTACGCCCGTCGCAACAACGTGACCGTGGGCGTGGCGACCAAGACCAACGCCCTCACCGACCAGCTCGTCTCCCACGAGCTTCCCGCGCTCGAGCGACAGCTTGGGGGCGACCTCACGTACTTCTCGCTAAAGGGCTATGACCACTACCCCTGTCTGCGCAAGGTCGTGAGGGCGACCAACGTCGAGCTCCCCGTGGCGCAGTCGCCCGACAACAACCGCAGCGAGCAGGCGATAGAGCAGGACATGCTCACCGCCATCGCCGTGACGCTGGCGTTTGCCAGCCAGTCGCCCTCCGGCGACCTGGACGCGCTGGGCATCAGGTGGCGCTCGGTGCCGCGCGGCATGCTCACCACGACCGCGGACGAGTGCCAGCGCCGCCGCTGCCCGTTCTTCCCCAAGTACTGCCTGCTGCACGGTGCTCGCCGTCGTGCGGCATGTGCCGACGTCGTGGTGACCAACCACTCCCTTTTGCTGCGAGACGTCGAGGCGGATGGCAACATCCTGCCGCCGATCAGGCACTGGGTCGTCGACGAGGCCCATTCCTTCGAGGCCGAGGCGCGAAAGCAGTGGGCGGTCGAGGCCTCTACCGCCAACGCTCGTGCCGCCTTCGAGGAGCTTGGCGGCACGCGTTCCGGCACGATCAAGATCTTGATGGCCCAGTCGGGAACCAGGGAGGCATCCACCACCGTCGTGGGCCTTCTCACCAAGGCGTCCGTGGCGTCCGCCCGTGCGCAGGTGGCAACCGCGGACCTGTTTGACAGGGTCCGCGGCCTGGCCTCGCTCGCCGGTCGTTCGTCGAGCTACGACAAGGTGACCCTGTGGCTGGGGCCCGACGTCCGCGCGACCGAGGCCTGGGGCGACGTCGTCGCCGCGGCCGATGGCGCCTGCCGGGCGCTCGACGAGACGTGCCGACTTCTCGACCAGGCCGCCGAGGCCGTGAAGGAGGCGGCCCCCGATCCCGCAGCCGACCTTGGAAACCCGACGCGCATGCTGAAGGGGCTGCTGGAGGGAATCAGGCTCGTCGTGGCCGGCGAGGACGAGTCCTACGTGTGCTCCGCCCAATTCTCCCGCGGTGGCCGTGCCGGCTCCGAGGCCCTGATTGCCGAGAAGGTCGATGTGGGTGCGGAGCTTGCCGAGCGCTGGCTGCCCGAGATGATGAGCGTCGTCTTTACCTCGGCGACCATCGCCGTGGGCGAGGACTTCTCGCACTTCGACAATGCGGTTGGCCTGGACAGGCTCCCGTCCTCGATGCACGACGACGTGCGACTGGACTCGAGCTTCGACTACGACTCGAACATGAGGGTGCTCGTGGTGAGGGACCTGCCGGCACCTGGCACCCCCGGATACGTCGACGACCTCGCCGAACTTCTCTACGACGTGCACGTTGCCATGGACGGCTCGGTGCTCACGCTGTTCACCAACCGCCGCGAGATGGAGCGGGTCTACGAGATCTTGCGCCCGCGCCTGGCCGAGCAGGGCCTCGACCTCGCCATGCAGGAGCGTGGCGCCGGCGCGCGTCAGATCCGTGACAGGTTCCTGTCCGAGAAGAGCCTCTCGCTGCTCGCGCTGAAGTCCTTCTGGGAGGGGTTCGACGCCGCGGGCGACACGCTTCGCTGCGTCGTGGTGCCCCGTCTGCCGTTTGGCAACCCGAGTGAGCCCATCTCGTGCGAGAGGGCCCTGCGCGACAGGCGCGCCTGGTGGAGGTACTCGCTTCCGGAGGCCGTGATTGCGACCAAGCAGGCCGCGGGCAGGCTCATCAGGACGGCGAGCGACACGGGCGTGCTCGTCATGGCGGACTCGCGTCTGGTCGAGAAGCGCTACGGTAAGCAGTTCGTCTCGAGCATGCCCACCGACCAGGCGGCATACCTCGAGCGGGCAAACGTTGCGAGGTACATCTCGGCATGGCGTGCCGGCGACAAGAACCGCTAGAGAAAACCGGCCAGTCGAGCAATCGACTGGCCGGAAGTCTGTCGCCGGGCTATGCCTGTCTGTTGGCTAATCCATCGCCTCGGGCGTGTTATCTGCTGCGCCCGTGGGCGTCACGCACACTTCGTCTGCGGCAAGCGCGTCTCCCGTCGCCGCCGCTGCCGCTGCTTCCGCCGGGGGCACCATCCCCGCAAGCTCGCCTGCCCACTCGCGAGCCCTCTGCATGAGGATGGCGTCGTCGCTGCTCACGTGCCGGCCACACGCGGCGACGTGTCGGGGCAGCCAGTCTCCGAGGTAGGGTGTCCTCACGACCACGCTGCCGTCGGGCAGGTCTCGACGACTTGTCTCGTGCCAATCGAACAGGTCCAGGTAGTGGGCGTCGTCAAACGCGAGCGTCACAAGCCTTTGGTCGGCATCTGCGCCAGGGCGCACGGCGGGGTGCGGCTCGGCCTTGCCCTTCTCGCGAGCGTCCGAGGCCCGGTCGAGGCGGAACACCCTTGGCGCCTGTCGGTCGATGTCGAATCCGTCCAGGTACCAGATGCCGTCCTCCTGGTGGATGCCGGTCGGGTCGACGGTGCGTTCCCGCGACGCGGCGTCGCGGCTGCCCTTGTACAGGAAGGCCAGGCGGGCCTGGTCCATGATTGCGCGGACGCACGTCTCCAGGGTGCGTGCCGCCGAGGTGGTGCCAAGCGGGGCGGAGAGACGCTCGACGTCTTCCGCCTCGACGTTCGTGTCGGCAAAGGCCTCCTGAACGCTCTTGCGCACGGGGTCGTCGGCGGGAACGCCCATCTGGTCGAGGGCGGAGAGGATGGCAAATGTCTCGCCGCGCGTCAGCCGTACCGCGCGGCCCTTCGCCCCGTCTCCGTAGGCCAGCGATATCTCGCTTCCGTCGTCCGACATCGCGAGCGGGACGTAGGAGCCCTCGTCGCCAGCGACCTCCACCAGCATGGACATGAGCTTCTCGGCGTCCTCCGTCGAGACGGACAGGCGCTGTCTGATCGACTCGACGGACAGGGTGTCACCCGCCTCGTCGAGCGCCGAGATGAGTACGAGCATCTGGCGCAGGCGCGCGCCGCCACCCTTCCTGCCGCGTCCCGGCTTGTCTGCCGCCGCCTTGGTCATCGGTCGCCCACCTCCTTCAAAACACGTTCCCATTCCTGACGAAGCTCGTTCGGCGCGATGGGCACGACGCCGTGAGCGACGGCCCAGGCGGCCGCGTCGCGCAGACAGGACACGTTGGCGAGAAGGACCGTCTGTCCGTCGCGGCTTACGATCCGCCCGCCCGCTCGAACCTCGGAGCGGACCTCGGACACGGAGCGCTCTGGCACGAGGAACTCGCCGCGTGCGACCGTGTCGCCAATCTGGAAGGGAAGGCGGATGTGGTCGTCGACGTAGAAGTCGGAGGGAATCTCATAACGTATGCTCGCAACCTCGGTCGCCTTGACCACCCGCTCCGAGTTAAAGGTCCGCAGGCTCTCCTCGCCAGCATCGACGGTGCCGTCATCATCGACGGGGGCCGCGACAAAGTAGGCGGTTCCGCGCAGGCGGAAGGTTCCGAAGGGCGCGACCGTGCGCTCGGTGCGCCGGCCCCGCGCGTCCTCGTAGGTCATGCGGCAGGCGTGTCGTGCGAGCAGGCAGGACCTGAGGGTTGCGACCCTTTTGTTCTGGCCCGCGCTAAACGTGTCGCCAAAAGCGGCGCCCTCGGCGAACGAGCCGTTGACCTTGGCGAGTGCCATCGCCAGCTCGTCGGAGTAGGGAAACGAGGGGTCTGCCGCCAGTGGTCGGCACGCGACGTCCAGAAAAAGCGCGTCCCTGTTGGTGAGCCTGTGCGCGTCGGCAAACGAGGCGCGCTCGTCGACCCGGTACGCGTCGACGCCGCCTGCGGTGCGGATGGATCGGATGACGATTCCGCACGACTCGAGGCGCTTCCGATCGCGGCTGAACGCCTTGTCGGCGGCCTGCTTCGCAAGGTTAGGATACACGCGTTCCTGCACCTCGGAGGAGGTGACGGGCTTGCGCGCGTTCATAAAGAGAAGGGCCAGGGCGGAGACCCGCTCGGCCATCTCGTCGTCCTTTGTGAGGGTAACCCTCGGCTCGTCACCGAAGGCGTCGGGCACTTCTGCCACATTGGCCTCCCTGTCGCGTGTGTTCCACCTGATAGTATTTGTTTTCGAGGCGGGCGGACCAACATCGCCCGCGCCTATTGGATGGTTCGGCGATTGGTGGCGAGCATGATGCAGAGAAGGACGGCGCAGCCCGCGCGCCACGCCGCGCGGCACGCCGCGCCGGCAACCCATGCGGCGGATTCCCGCGCGAAGCGCGCGAATCCGCCTGTCGCCAGCCATGTTGCCACGCCAGCGCGTAAGCCCTCGCACTTTGCGTCGGCCGGGCCTGCTGGCAAGCGGCCTGGTCCCGCTCGTCCGGCGGACGGACATCAGGCCAAAGGCAAGAAAAAGCTCCCGATCCCACTTCCCGCCCTTGTCGCCATCATCCTTGTGGTGGTTGTGGCCGCCGGCTTTGGTGGCTACATGATCTGGCGCCAGCTCACCGGCGCCCAGGCGGGCCACGAGAAGATCTCCGCCGCGATAGAGGCGATGGGCAAGTCCGACGACAGCGTGATCGCCCTCAACGAGGCGATTACCGACACGTCGTCATCCCTGGACGCCGCCGCGTTAGAGAAGGTCGCCTCAAACGCGCAGGATGGCCTCGCCAACCTCGACGGCGTTACCTCCCAGCTGGACGCCGCTCGCGGATATGACGAGTTTTTCATCGATGACGATCGAGATGCCATCAAGGCGCTCGAGTCGTCCGCGACTGCCCGTCGCGATCTCGTTGACTCGGGATGCAAGGTCGTGGGCCTTCGCGCCAAGGCCCTTCGCTCCCGCGCGAGTCTTGACGAGGCCCTCGGTTACGCGGTCGATGCCGATGCCGAGGTGGAGGAGTCCGTCAAGGCCGCAAGTGAATACGCCAAGAGCATCTCCGGGCAAGACAGCAGCGTCAAGCATGCGACGGTCCCCGTCGACCACGACAAGAAGGCGGCCGATCTCCTGCAGCAGGCGACGACCGCCCTCGACGCCGCAAAGAAGGAATGCCCCTCCATCGACTTCTCCGCCTACGAGACCTATCTCAAGAAGAAGGGCGAGGCGGTCGCAAAGCTCACCGAGGTCGATCAGGCAATCCAGAAGAAGGACTACGAGAAGGCCGCAAAGTTGGTCGCCGAGTACAACAAGCTTGATGATGAGGCAGCCAAGGCCGCCCAGAAACTCCCCACCGACGAGGACCAGCTCTTCTCAGCTGTCGTCGAGAAGGACACCAAGGAATCCCTCGACGCGTATAACAAGGCGTTCGAGAAGGTCGCCGCCGCCGACGCGAAGATTCGCGAGTATCAGGGCGTCCAGTCGGGAGAGGACTCCGCTGCCTAGCATGTGGCGGCCGTGCGCTTGCGCATTCCCTGTTAGTCCGATACCTGGTACAGACGTATACTCAGAACCGTGTATGCCTCACCCGCGTACACGTGCTCAGCTTTGACCCCCGTACGGAGGAAGAATCGCATGTCGACCAGTGCCCGCAAGTACCTGGAATATATAGACCAGCAGGTCACCATCGCTCCCGCCAACAGCCAGGAAGAACTTCAGGCTGCCAACACCATCGCCGAGGTGTTCAAGGCCCATGACCTTGACACGCAGGTGCAGGAGTTCGGCGTCTCTGCCGCCGCCCCGTTTATCAGGGGCGTCCTGCAGGTTCTCCTCATGGCGAGCATCCTTTTGGGTGGCCTGGGCGTAGGTCCGCTTCCCTTGGTCTTCGGCGTCATCGGTCTCGCGTGTGCGATTGTCCTGACGCTCGATTCCCTCGGCCATGACCTCATTGCCTCGGTGGCCTCGGGTGCGCGCAGCCAGAATGTCGTGGCGGTGCATCGTGCCACCGGAGACAAGGTGGTCAAGGGCGCTCGTCCCATTGTGATTCTCGCCCACTACGACACGCCCCGCGAGAGCATCCTGTATAACCCCTCCCTCGCGGGCTTCCAGTCGATCGTTCGCAAGCTTGCCTTCTTCTGCGCACCCGTGTGCGGTGTTGTCTGCGTGGTCGAGGCGTTCGTTGCCGGCTCCGCCTTCGGCAGGGTTCTTTGGCTCATTGGCATTCTCGCTGCCATCCCTGTGGCGCTGCTTGGTGCCGCTGCGGTTGCCGAGAAGTTCGCGCCGTGCAGCCTCGGCTCCAACGACAACAAGGCGAGCGTCGCGGCAATGCTCGACATTCTGAACACCGTCCGTCCCGTGGCCGACGACCTCAACGGTTTTGTTCCCTCGCCCATCGTTGTCGAGCAGCCTCAGGATGTTCTCGACGACGATGTTGTTTCGCAGGAGGCCGTCGAGCAGCCGGCACCCGAGCCCGAGCCCGTGGTGGTTCGCGAGGAGGTGTTCGGCACGCGCCATGGAAAGGAGATCGTTGAGTCTCTCGGCATGCTCCCCGTGGACTGCGAGCTGGATTACGTCGAGCCCAAGATCGTTCGCGTCGAACAGCCTGTTTCCGAGCCCGTTCTCTCGGCAGCCGCCCCTGCAGTGCCGTCATCTTCCATTCCTGTCGAGCCCGACGAGACCATTGAGCCGACCGATCAACCTTTCGACGACACCGTCGACGTCGTTGACGATGAGGCTATGGGTGACGAGGCGTCCCAGGATGCGTACGACGAGCAGCTCGTCGGCGACTATCCCATGGAGGACCAGGCCGGTGAGTATGTCGATGGCCCCCACGGCATTGCTGCCTTTATCGACGTTGTGAGGGACGTGTTCGAGAAGATCGTTACGGCACTCAGCGGTCTAATCGCCGCGGCACAAGAGCGTGCTGCTGTCGCCAAGCAGGCTGCCGCCGATGCTGCTGCCAAGGCCGCTGCGGCTGCTGCCGAGGCAAAGGATGCTGCAGCAGCGGCCGGGGAAGCTTCCACGGATGGCGAATCGGTCGACGACGCCGCCTCCGACGATGTCGAGCAGGTCAACGATTCCGATTCTGAGTTCGAGTCCGAGTCTGACGAGGAGTTTTCCGCCGAGGAGACTACCGAGATGGCTCCGATCGACGATGCCGTCCCCGTTACCGGCGATGGTGACATTGCGGGCCTCGAGGCCATGGGAACGGACGATCCCGACGCCACTAGGCCCGTGCCTCAGGTCGCCGTTGACGAGCCCGCTTCGCCCGACGACCCCGATTGGGGAAAGACCGACTTCCACCCCGCCCAGCCGCCTGTCTCGCGTCGTGCGGCCCTGTTCGACCTTCCCGACCCCTCGCAGGCAGAGGCGGATCCTCTTGCCTCCGTCTCCGATGCTCCCGCTCCTCGCCGTGTTCCGGCGGTCCCCGCGGTCGACAGCCTTCCTGAGGTTGACCCTGCGCCCGCATCCACGAATGGCGAGACCGTCATGATGCCTGCCATGCCGCTCGACGACGAGGACGCTCAGGTTCCCGATGCCCCTGTCCAGCAGCTCTCCGTCGACCCCCTGCAGTCCGCCGCTCCCTCTCAGCCCGCTAAGAAGAAGAGGGGTCTGTTTGGTCGCCGCAAGAAGAAGGACCAGGAGTCGATGAGCGATTGGCTTGGCGTCAACGACACGTATGACGCCCGCTCCGTTGGCGACGAGATCGGCGGTTGGGACAACTTTGATTCCGAGGATGGTTGGAAGGGCGGCGCTGCCGTGGGCTCGCAGTTCCGAGTCGTCGATGGTGAGTCTGGCCAGCAAGACGGCGGTATGGAGTCTGAGGTCCCGTCCGAGCGCGAGATGCGCGAGGCTATCCTGCACATGGGCGATGACATGCTTGTCGCTCATGACATCTGGTTTGTTGCCCTGGGTTCTTCCGAGCTTGACCACGCGGGCACCGACGCCTTCCTCTCGGATTACCGTACCGCCTGCCGTGGCGCCTTTGTCATCAACCTTGATTGCGTGGGTGCTGGCGAGCTCACCCTCCTTGGTCGGGAGGGTGTCCACAACAGCCGCCGCGCCGACCGTCGTCTTGTGAGGATGCTCGCCAACACCGCTCAGGACCTGCACATCCCCCTTGCTCGTGACATGAAGACGAACATGACCACCGATGCCACCGCAGTCATGCGTTCCTCCATGCGTGCGGTTACCATCGCTGGCCTTAACCCCCAGGGTGTCCCCGCGCTGTCGCACACCCAGGAGGACACGCTCGATCAGGTCGACCCCAACCAGATTTCTGATGTCGCTGACCTCGTTTGCGAGCTCATCAGGCGCTCGTAGAGAGAACGCCAAGTGCTTTTTACTGGCGGGCCTGGCAGCTGATTGCCAGGCCCGCCTTTTTGTTTAGCGGACGGCTCCGCCTTATTGCCTCATGCCGCGCCGCTTTCGAATGGCTTGCATATCTATCCGACGACCCGCAAGCGCCGCGACGGCAAGGGTCGCAACCGCCCCTGCCCCAATCCCCATCTCTCCCGTAATGGGAAGCTTGCCACCAGGCGTCTTTGGCTTGCGGAGGGTCACGCTCTGATCGGCGTCGGAGATGTCTTCGTGCCTTGCGACAACCTCTCCATCAAGCTCCATTCGCTCGAAGGCGACGACGCGGTGGCCCGCAAGGGACTTTCCATCGAACTCGAAAGTGACCTCACACGTGCCGTCGCACTTTTTGGCAGTGAACTCCGCCTCCGCCGTGATGGGTGTTCCGTCGACCCCGGTTGCCTGCTTGCCCGTCTCGGCGTCCATGAGGGTGCCCACGACTCGATAGGTCGTTTCTGGTTGAAGGGCCTTGAACTCGACGGTATCGACAAGGCGTATGCGCCCGTCTACGACAACCTCATGGCTCTTGCGAGAGGTGTCCGTCAACGTCGTTTTGATGCCAGGAACCCTTACGGTCTGGTTCTCGTCCTGCAAGTCTTCGTGAGTTGCTACGACGGTTCCGGATTCGTTCTTGAGGATCTCGGAGGCGACGAGTGTCTTGCCCTCCAGCTTGTGGGTGTCGATCTCAAAGGTGACCCGAGCCTCGCCACTTGGCCCACGTGGAGTGAAGTCGCGGCTCGACTCCGCGCCCACGGTGTGAATACGTTTGCCCGTCTCCGTGTCGATGAGCGAACCCTCGAGGGTGTATGTCGATCCGGGCACAAGGCCCTGGTATGAGACGGTGTCCACAAGCTCGACGTCGTTGTCGGAAACGACGACATGCCGCCCGCCGCCCTTTGTCACCAGGGTGGTGGAGATGGCGGGCCTGCGCACGGTTTGCCCCTCATCGCGCAGGTCATCGTGTGTCACAATCTCGTGCCCTGAAGAGTCAGTCAGCGATTCGACGCAAACCACGTTGTCGGGAAGATCGCCGGCGGATAGGTTCTTGAACTCGACCTTTCTTGTCTCAGATTCCTCCTCTGCCACGAATTTCAACTCGCTGGTCAGGGGTGTGCCGTCTGCAGTCAGAAGACCCTCACCGGTCGTTGCGTCGACAAGCCTCGCGTGCAGGGCGTAGGTCGAGCCCTGCTCGATTGCCCGGACGCAGACCTCGTCGACGAGCGTAATCTCCCCCTCCTTTGGCAGGATCTTCTCGTCTTGCATGGTGGTGAGCTTGGTCTTGAGCGTGGGGAAGTTAACGGTCTGCCCCTGGTCCCTGGAGTCCTCGTGTCTGGCGAGAAGTGCCTCGCCCTGATACAGACGCTCGAAGGCAACGATCTTTCGTCCCCCGAGTGCCCTGGCATCGAGCTTGAACTCAAGGGAGAGCGATCCTGCGGATGCGACTGGGGTGAAATCGACGTTCTTCTCGGCATCCTCACCAAGGGACTTGCCTGTTGCGGCATCGACGAGTCGACCGGACATCCTGTACGTTGTTCCAGGCTCAAGCCCCTCGAAACGCACCACGTCCGTGATGGTCGTGTCATTTGCTGCGGGCGCCACATGCGAGCCGTTTACCGTTGCGCATGTGGCGATCTTCGCAACGTGAATCGTCTGGTCTGGGTCTGACAGGCTCTCGTGCGACGCCACGACATCCTTACCATCCAGCAGGCGCTCGAACGCAACCACGCCCGAAGACGGCAGCTTGCTCGCGTCGACGGCAAATCTGACCTCGACGCTTCCCGACGAGAGCTTTGCCGTGAATGGCTTCGTGACGCGCAGGGGTTTGCCACGAGCGTCCGTTAGGGCCTTGCCCGTGCTCGCGTCCATGAGGGTGCCCTCGAGCGTGTAGTCATGGCCCCTCTCGAGGCCCTCATAGCTCACGGTGTCGATGAGGTGCCTCTCGTTGGCAGAGATCACGTGGCTCGAGTTGGCGCCAGTGAGTCGCGTGGAGATAACGGGGCCAGGGGCGTCGGTCACCGTTCCGCGGTCGATGGTGACGTCGTCGTCTCGAACCATGACCGAGAAGGACACGAGCTTACGTCCGGCATTGGCCTTGCATCGGAGCTCTTGGATCTCATAGCTGTCGTAAGGCAGCGCTCCGCGACCGTCCATGGCAGTGCTGATGCGATCGGTGCGCCCGCCGAACCAGACGCCGGCCTTGGGGTCGAGCATCTTCTCATCAATGGTCACGGTCCCGTCGCCAGAGATACGGAGTGCCTTGTCGTTCGCGTTGCTGCGGTTTCGACGTCTTGTGGTGACGATGCCGTTTTCGTCGGAAACGAGTACGTGGGACTCGTGCTTGCCATCTCCGTCGGCATCAGACGCGGCGGTGATGAGGAAGGGGACGTTCGCGAGGGCCCTCTGCGTGGCACCGTCGATTTTCAAGAAGCGCAGGTCGCCACGGGCGACCGGATTGGCTGCGTTCTTCTCGAGTCGCCTTATGCCCGGCGAGCTGACGTCAAAGGTCTGCCTGTAGCCTCCGTTCGTATAGCCCTCGCCGCTCGCTCTTTCGCGCACTTCGTATTTGCCAAATGGGAGGGCATCTGCGCTGCTTCGCGCAGTCACCTCGTTGCCGTTGCGCGTCGCGACGATCGTGAGGACGACGTCATTCTGTCCGAACGTCTTGTTGCCGACGTCAACCTCCCCTTTGCCACGGTAGATAACGTCGAACGTCGCGCCCTCGAGTGTGGCCGCTCCAAGCGCCCGTCCGTCGCTCGTCTCCGAATCGACCTTCACCACTTCGACGCCGCCTCGGATCACGTCGTCGGCCACACCTCGGCCATCCATGTCATTGTCGACCTTCGTGTTCCACCCATCGAGGTTGTGCCATTCGGCAACGCCACCCTCGCCCATGCGGACCTCGGCGCGGAAGGTCGTGTTGTTAGGCAGGTATCCCTTCGGCGGTCTGGTCTCGCGTATCTCATATGATCCAAGGGGCATGACGATGGCGCCCGACTTGTCTCGATAGGGAGTGCCCTCTACCAAGTTCGCGTTTTGATAGCTGATTCGACCTCGTTCGTCTGTCGAGAAGACCCATCTCCTCGTTGGCTCGCCCTGGTCGAACCCATTCGCATAGTACTTGACGAGAAACTCCGCGCCCGCGAGGCTCGCCGAACCCTGCGACGTGGTGCCCTGTGAGGAATCACGCTTTTGCAACAGGTTCCAGCCGGAGCTAAAGCACGGCTTGTCGGCAAAGCTGACCTCACTGGTCTTACCGCCAGCGACAACGACGGTCTTGATCTCGTCTGACTTGAGAAAGCCCTTTGGCGCGGCATCCTCGCGCACGTAGTAGGTGCCTGCGTTCAGGCCCTTTGCCGCAGCTTTTCCTGCAGCGTCGTACTTCAGCTGCTTTATCAGTTTGGTGCACGCTTTGTCGGAGTAGATGCCAAACGTGGCGCCCTCGAGCGAGTAGGCGTTGCAGGCATCGGTCATCTGGGGCTCCGCGCTCGTCTTCTTGATGGACACATCGCCCTTGGAAGCCACGGCAAACTTGATGATTGAGATGCCCGACTGTGTCGTGACCTGTGGCGCGCAGAAGCCGACGATGACGTACGGCTTGGCCCCGTCCGCCTTGACCTTGAGCACGCGCATGGTCACCTTGCCGCGCTTGTTGTTGAAGGCCTCGTCGATGGTCAGGTTGTTGCCTGGCTGGGTGATGTGAGAGCAGAAGGCCACCGTGTTGATGTACTTGTCGTACTTCGGGTCCTTCTTGAAGCCCTTGATGGGAGAGGTCAGGCCCGACCAGTTGAGCCCGCCGATCTTTGTGCTGACAGACCTGTCACCGGGAAGGGCAATCATGAAGTTGATGTCATCGGGCGATGCCGAGACGGGCGTTTCGGAGATGTAGTCCTTGATCTTGTTCCAGGTAGTTCCCTTCTTGATCTGCGACAAGACCCAGTTTGAGCTTCCGACCGTGTTGTCCCCCACGCTGTTCTCGAAACTCGTGTACACATGCTTGACCGTCGCCCAGAACGACTTGTTTGCCCAAGGCAGGTCGGCAAAGTGGTTGGCGTTGTAGTCGTATTTGATGGTCGACTCGTAGGTGAAGGCCTGTCCCTCCTTCAGCTTCGAGAGGTCAAGCTTGGTGAACTTGCCATAGGGCCAAACGCCAAGCTTGTCGGCGTTGGCGGCCTGCGCGGTCGTGGGCATCGAGATGGCATCAACGAGTGTGTCGACGCCTCCCTTGGGCATGACCTCGACGCGAAGCGAGGTCGTTGTCACGCCGGCGAGACTCACGGTAAGCGTTCCGTCCGTGGCATCGTAGCTTGCGTTGGTCCCATCCTCCAGCGCAAGTGGCCTCGTCGAGTCGCCGACGTAGAGCGCGAGGTCGGAAAGCGAGACCTTGTCGGCGTCGCGCTCAGCCACGACGGGGATGCGAAGCTGTGGGTCGATGCCGTCGCAGTCGATCGTCTGCGAACGCGCAACGCAGGACACCCCAAGCCTGTGGCTTGCGAGCGTCACGTCGACCCTCGACTTCCTCTTGCCAAGAAAGTCGTACGACACCAGCAGCTGTGCCGAGAGGGGCCGAAACGTCTCCTCGCCCTTCTCGTCCCGATACAGCGACTTAGGCAGGAAGGCGATGCCGTTCTCGAGGTCGACCCGAGCCTCGTCCACACGCGAGCCGGATGTGTCGCGCTTGGCGAAGGCGTAGTCGACGGCCTTGCCCTCGCCGGTCACGGCCGTGCTGTCCAGTAGGGCCACATAGCAGTCCCCGTAACCAGGGTCGTACACGTTGGCGAGCGTCTCGTACTGGGCCCAAATCTTTTGCGCCGCCTCATCCGCATCGGAGAAGATCGAGTCGATTGTGTCGCCCTTTGCCAGGGAGTTCCTGTCGGCCAACGTGTACTTGACGTACAACAGCTGTCCCGTGTCTCGAAGATCGCTCTTTTCGGTACCTGCGTCGGCACCCGAGCCGGAGCCCGCCCCGCCCCGCGCCATGTGCACGTCTCTGGCTCGAGCGCGGGCCGGCGTAACATCTCGCTCCGCATGTCGGGTACCGACATCCGTCTCGTCCAGGTTTTGCGCCAGGTACTCCCTCACTCCTGGGAAGGCCTGCTCGCTCGCAAGGGCCGCATGGCCACAGGTGGCGAGAAGTGCCGCCGGCACCATGCCTGCCACCAGAATCGCCGCAAACGCGGCGGACACGGCCCTTGACGCCAGGCCGGCGTGTCCCGTCGCCCGAGGCGATCCGCCCCTTGGCACGCGCCCGCCACGCACCACTGCCCTTCGTGGGTGCGGCATCCCGCGACCCGTGGCGCTTCCGCGCCTCGCGCCCGTCCGCCCGTTTCCCAAAACTCCCATCTCTGCCTCCTCTTACGCATTCGTGGGGAGGAAGAGGCTACGGGTCGTGCCTAACAGGCACCCGGGCTCGAACGCTCACAAACCTAACGAGAATGGCCACCTGTGGGGTGTCAGGCGACGTTTTCGCAGGCACCGTTCGCGCGGCGGCACGTCCGCAATCATTCCGCCTGCCGCGCGTTTCGAATCGTCACCGATTCATGTGATAGAATCCCCACAGTCGCGGGCATCGCCAAGTGGTAAGGCAACGGCTTCCCAAGCCGTCATCCGCGGGTTCGAATCCCGTTGCCCGCTCCAGGTATCCTGTCGGGCCCCGCAAGGGGCCCGTTTCGTTAAGGGGGCATGTTCGCGATGGCGAGAATGATGCGTCCCATGGCTCGCAAGCTCGTCGACCTTCTCGGCACATATGCCACGAGCGATGGCTCGTACAGGCTCCCGCCCGAGGTCACCCCCGAGAGGCTTCTTGCCCTCGCGCTGGAGATCGGCGACGACGACCTCATGTTCTTCGACGCGGCCGAGATGCTCGTATGGCAGGTCGCGCGCCACGAGGGCTACGTGATTCCCGACTATCCGCTCGCGGGCAACGGCGAGGCAAAGAAGTTCCTGGCCGAGTACGGAGTGGACGACGTGCCCTCCTGGTACGAGCGTCGCGGCGTTCCACGCGCCAAGTCGAGCCAGTTCTGGCTCTACTCCGCCTTCATGGCGCGCGACGTCGTGTTCTGGCGCCGCGTCGACGTCTTCCCCGCGTCGCACCTGGACTCCGCGAACCTGCTGGCGGCCGATGTCCGCGCTGCGCTGCGGTTCTGCCTGTCGTCTGCCACCGGTGACGATGACACCCGCCTCTTTAGCGTCTAGCCCCTTCTGCCATGGGGTATCCTGCACAGGGCCGCGGCGAGTGTCGCGCCCAAGCGGTGCGCTGCCGAGAAGTGCGTGCCCGCAGCAACTTGAAAGGAACAGCATGACCACCCACATGACCCCCGAGGAGTGCGCCGCCTGCATGAGGGCGCTGCAGCCCAAGATCGACAACTACGCCGAACTTCTCGTCCGTGACGGCGCAGCCGTCCAGCCCGGCCAGGAGCTCGTGGTCCAGGCTCCCGTCGAGGCCCGTGAGTTTGCCCGTCGCGTCGTTGCTGCCGCCTACGCCGCCGGCGCCGGTCACGTGACCGTCATCTGGGCCGACGACGAGATCACCCGCATGGAGTACGAGGCCCTGCCCGTCGAGCGCTTCGAGACCGTTCCCTCCTGGAAGGTCGAGCAGCTCAACTCGCTCGCCGAGGCCGGCGCCGCCTTCCTGTTCCTCGAGGGCTCCGACCCGTCGGCGCTCAAGGGGATCGATCCCGCCAAGCCCGCGACCGCCTCGCGCGCACGCAACTCGCAGTGCAAGTCCTTCCGCGAGGGCATGGACTTCGGCCGCAACGCCTGGTGCATCGGCGGCGTGCCCGTGCTCGCCTGGGCCCGCCAGATGTTCGAGGGCCTGCCCGACGACGAGGCGATGTATCGCCTGTGGCTCGCGATCCTGGAGACCTCGCGCGCCGACGGCGACGACCCCCACGAGGAGTGGGAGACCCACAACGCCGCATTCGAGAAGAACATGCGCATGCTCAACGGCCGCAGCTTCGACCGCCTGCACTACACCTCCTCCAACGGCACCGACTTTGTCGTCGGCCTGCCCAAGGGCCACCTGTGGGAGGGTGGTGCCGCCCGCACCACCTCGGGCGTGAGCTTCTTCCCCAACATCCCCACCGAGGAGGTCTTTACCTCGCCCGACCGCATGCGTGCCGACGGTCGCGTCGTCTCGGCCCTGCCGCTGGTCCACAACGGCTCGATCGTGCGCGACTTCTGGTTCGAGTTCCGTGACGGTGCCGTCGTCGACTTTGGTGCCGAGCAGGGCACCGAGGTCCTCAAGGGGATCCTGGACACCGACGAGAACGCGCGTCGTCTGGGCGAGGTCGCCCTCATCTCCAAGAACACGCCCATCCGCCAGACGGGCCTGCTGTTCTACGACACGCTCTACGACGAGAACGCCAGCTGCCACCTGGCCCTGGGCACGGGCTTCCCCGAGTGCCTCGAGGGTGGCGTCGACATGTCGCCCGAGCAGCTGATCGAGCACGGCGTCAACCACTCGCACACCCACGTCGACTTCATGATCGGCGCCGACGACCTCGCCATCCGCGGCATCACCGCCGACGGTGAGGAGGTTGACGTCTTCGTGAACGGCCAGTGGGCCTGGGAGTAAGGTTCGCGCAGGATGCGAGGCCCGTGCTAGAATGAGCCGTCGCGCGCCGCGTCGCGCACGCAACAGGCGTCCTTAGCTCAGCTGGGAGAGCAGGGGACTTTTAATCCCAAGGTCGTGGGTTCGATCCCCACAGGACGCACCAGCAAGACATGCAGGCCATGCCCATCGGTTTGGGCATGGCCTGCTTTTTTGTGGACGTGCGGGCGCTCGCTGGGACCGGCCGTCGCGGCTGTCGGGACCGACTCGCGTCGTCGCCCGTCTCGCTATACCAATTTCCGCAGCTGCGGCCATGCTACGAAAATGCTGCGCCTATGCATCGAAGGCGGGCATCAGTGCAGCTAGATGCCCACAAAAGTACTTCTCGACTGAAAATACTGTTACTAAATTGCGTCCTGACGCATGTTCGGCGGCGGTATATGCGGACTCGGGGGTATTCTCCCGAACCAATAAAGGCGGCGCCCACGGGCGCACGGGCGTATCGAGAGGGGGCCCACAGATGCAGAACTTCGTTCAGGCCATGGGTCTCCGACGCCAGGATCGACGAATCAAGCCGCGACGCCAGCGCGCATAGATCTCGGTCCTTCCGGAACTCACCACTCCACACATATGGACTCGCGGACAGCGTCTGGCAGCAGCCGGGCGCTGTCCTTGCGTTTGGTAGTCGCGACGTCCCCCGACGCCAGCCATGGCGCCTACCGCCGCGTCGCCCGCCAGGGCGCAAGCCGCCCACGAGGCCATGCGCGGCACAAGCACACCCCAGGTAAACCGCTCCGCACGACGAGCAGACACAGGAGGAGACACCATGTCCACCACCATGCCCACCACCGGCCCCACCAAGTCCCAGAAGCAGAAGGTCGTCCTCGCGTACTCCGGCGGCCTCGACACGTCCGTCATGGTCAAGTGGCTCCAGGTCGAGAAGGACCTCGACGTCGTCGCCATCTGCGTGAACGTGGGCCAGGAGTCCCAGGACCTCGGCTGGGTCAAGCAGAAGGCCCTCGACATGGGTGCCATCGCAGCCGAGGCCGTCGACCTGCGCGACCTGTACGCCGACCAGTTCCTGACCAAGGCGATTGCCGCCAACGGCCTGTACGAGGGAGCCTACCCGCTGCTGTCCGCCCTGTCCCGCCCGCTGATCTCGGCCTACATGGTCGACGCCGCCCACAAGTACGGTGCCGCCTACGTCGCCCACGGCTGCACCGGCAAGGGCAACGACCAGGTGCGCTTTGAGACCAGCATCCAGGCCCTCGACCCGTCGATCAGCGTCATCGCCCCGGTTCGCGAGTGGGACCTTCTCACCCGCGAGCAGGAGATGGAGTGGGCCAAGGCGCACGGCGTGCCCGTGCCGACGACCATCGACAAGCCCTACTCGATCGACGACAACCTGTTTGGCCGCGCGATCGAGTGCGGCGTGCTCGAGAACCCCTGGAACGAGCCGCCCGTGGACATCTGGACGATGACCGTGGACCCGCAGCAGGCGCCCGACGAGGCGGCCGAGGTCGTCATCGGATTCGAGAAGGGCAAGCCCGTCTCGCTCAACGGCGAGAAGAAATCCCTGCTCAAGATCATCATCGAGCTCAACAGGATCGCCGGCGCCAACGGCTATGGCCGCATCGACATGATCGAGGACCGCGTCGTGGGCATCAAGAGCCGCGAGTGCTACGAGTGCCCCGCGTCGCTGGCGCTGATCGCCGCGCACAAGTCGCTTGAGACCATGTGCCTCGACCACGACACGCTCCACGCCAAGCAGGCGCTCGAGGGCCAGTGGGCCACGCTGGTCTACGACGGCCTGTGGTACTCGCCGCTCAAGCAGGCGCTCGACGCCTTCAACGCAAACACGCAGGAGTTCGTCACGGGCGAGGTTCGCGCCAAGTTCTACAAGGGCACCCTCACGGTGACCGGGCGTCGCGCTGCCAACTCGCTGTACGTCGAGGCGCTGGCCACCTACAGCGACGGCGACGAGTTCGACCGCACCGCGTCCAAGGGCTTCATCCAGCTGCACAGCCTGCCCAGCCAGACCTGGTTCAAGCAGCAGGGTCCCGCCTACGAGCACGCGAAGGCCGTCAAGGCGGGCAAGGTCAAGCGCTTCGTCGCGGCGAGCTCGCCCGTGGCCGAGGGCGTCTCGGCCTCGGCATAGGACCAAGTCAAAACCAACGAGAGGGGAATCAGGCGCATGGCATTGTGGTCCGGCAGGTTCGAGCAGGGAGTCAGCGAGTTCACCCAGCGCTTCGGCGCGTCGCTGCCCGTTGACAGGAAGATGTACCGTCAGGACATCGCCGGCTCGGTCGCCCACGCACGCATGCTCAGCGAGCAGGGCATCATCTCGACCGACGACTTCGAGGCTATCGAGAAGGGCCTCGGCTCCATTCGCGACCGGATGGACGCCGGCACCTTCGAGTTCGACGTCAACGACGAGGACATCCACATGGCGGTCGAGAAGGCCCTGACCGCCGACGTCGGCGCCCCTGGCGCCCGCCTGCACACGGGCCGCAGCCGCAACGACCAGGTCGCCACCGACACGCGCCTGCACGCCAAGGCACTTCTCGACACGCTGATGAGGCAGAACTGCACCCTGCGTCGCACCATCCTGCGCGCCGCGCGCAAGAACCTCGGCGTCGTCATGCCCGGCTACACCCACATGCAGCATGCGCAGCCGGTGCTCTTCTCGCACCACCTGCTGGCGTACTTCTGGATGTTCACGCGCGACTTCAAGCGCCTTCGCGATGCCTTCGTGGCCACCGACGCCAACCCGCTGGGCTCGGCGGCGCTGTCGGGCACCACCTTTGACATCGACCGCGGGCGCACGACCGAGCTTCTGGGTTTCGACCACGCGATCCCCAACTCGATGGACGCGGTGTCCGACCGTGACTACCTGCTCGACCTCGACTACGCGTGCGCGGTGTCGATGATGCACCTGTCGCGCCTGAGCGAGGAGGTCGTGCTGTGGAGCACGACCGAGTTCGGCTTCGTCACGCTGTCCGACTCCTACTCCACCGGGTCGTCGATCATGCCGCAGAAGAAGAACCCCGACTTCGCCGAGCTCACGCGCGGCAAGACCGGTCGCGTGTACGGCGACCTCATGGCACTTCTCACCACGATGAAGTCGCTTCCGCTGGCCTACAACAAGGACCTGCAGGAGTGCAAGGAGGGTGCGGTCGACGCGTGCCGGACCCTGGGAGACTGCATGGCGTGCATGGCCGGCATGATCGACACCTGGACGGTCAACGCCGACGCCATGTTGCGGCAGGCGGGCCGCGGGTTCATGGGCGCCACCGACATCGCCGACTACCTGGCGCGCAAGGGGATGCCCTTCCGCGAGGCGCACGAGGTCGTGGGCGAGATGGTGCTGTTTTGCGAGAAGCACGGAATCGGCCTCGAGGACCTCAACGCCCACGAGCTGCGGTCCTTCTCGCCCCTGCTGGGCGAGGACATCCTGGATGCGCTCGACTCCGCCGGCATCGTCGAGGCGCGTCAGACCTATGGCGGCACCTCTACGGCGTCGGTCAAGGCACAGCTGGAGGAGGCGTCGGCCGCGCTCAGGCGCGACCGCCGCGTGGCAAGGATCTCCGCCGACCACGACGCGGTGCCCGGCGACGGCGAGTAGGCCTCGCGGGCGAACGTGCTTCTCGCGCTGCTAAACTGATGGTGTATGTGCCGTCAAGCAGGACCAGGCCTCAAACCGTTTTGGAGGAGCCCCACATGATCGACCGCTATACCCGTCCCGAGATGGGCCACATCTTCTCGCTCGAGAACAAGTACGCCGTCTGGCAGGAGATCGAGGTGCTGGCCTGCGAGGCCCACGCCGAGCTGGGCGAGAGCGGCATCACCAAGCAGGAGGCCGCCTGGATCCGCGACCACGCCGCCTTCAACAAGCAGGAGGTCGACGAGATCGAGGCCGTGACCAACCATGACGTCATCGCCTTCCTGACCAACATGGGTTCCTACATCGACGCCGACGTGCCCGCCGGCGAGCCCAAGCCCTCCCGCTGGGTCCACTACGGCATGACCTCGTCCGACCTGGGCGACACCGCCCTGTGCTACCAGCTGGTCCAGGCGACCGACATCCTGATCGAGGACTGCAAGAGGCTCGGCGAGATCTGCAAGCGCCGCGCCTTCGAGGAGCGCGACACCCTCTGCGTCGGCCGCACCCACGGCATCCACGCCGAGCCCATGACCTTTGGCATGAAGTTCGGCAGCTGGGCCTGGGAGCTCAAGCGCGACCTCGACCGCCTGCGCGATGCCCGCAACAACGTGGCGTTCGGCGCCATCTCCGGCGCGGTGGGTACCTACAGCTCCATCGACCCGCGCGTCGAGGAGTACGTCTGCGAGCACCTGGGCCTGGTCCACGACCCGCTGTCCACCCAGGTCATCAGCCGCGACCACCACGCCTACCTCGCCGGCGTCCTGGCCACCACCGCCGCCACCTGCGAGCGCATCGCGACCGAGATCCGCAACC
>CAKVON010000002.1 GCA_934792625.1 uncultured Atopobiaceae bacterium | reverse complement strand
TGCCAGGCTTGCGCACACTGATTGTAGTCGAGGCGGGTCGGTTGGCGGCGGCGGAAGGCTTGGCCGTGCCGGCGGACTTTCGGGGCCTGGCAGTGCCGTCGCCACTCACGTCCTTCGTCTTGGGATCGATGATTGTGGCGATGACGACCTGTGCGCTCTTCTCGGCAGGCGAAACGGGCTCGGCGTCGTCGTCCGAGGCCGCAGACTCCCCGCCGGCAAGCGTGGGGTGCGTCTCGGCCGAGGTCGACATACTGAGAAGACCGCTGAGGGCCGAGTGGGAAAGCTCTGGCAGAACAGAGGAGAGCGGGTACAGGGCTGCCCTGTGGCCGGCTCGCGCGTCGGCGGATCGACGGTATGCGATCGAGATCAGGATGTCCTGGCAGTCCACCTTGGGCTCGTCGTCGGCGGTCTGCACCTTGTGCCAGGCGCCGTCCTCGGCAAGCAGGCGTGCCTTGACGTTGTCCGCAAGCTGCAGGTTCATCGCCTGGATGACCATCTTGCGGCAGGTGGGGTCGAGCACGGGGTATGCGATCTCGACGCGCCGCTCGGTGTTTCTCGTCATCATGTCGGCGCTCGAAAGGTAGATCGTGTCGACGTCGGCGCCAAACGCGTAGACGCGCGAGTGCTCCAGCAGGCGGCCGACGACCTGGTGGATCTCGATCCCGTCGGTCTTTCCCGGAACGCCGGGACGCATGCAGCAGATGCCGCGGATTATCATGACGACGCGTACGCCCGCCTGCGAGGCGGCCGCAAGCTTGTCGATGACGTCGCGGTCGGTGAGCGAGTTCATCTTGAGGAAGACCTGCGCGGGCTCGCCTGCCTGCGCGCGTGCGATCTCGCGGTCGATGCCGCGCATGACGAGCGGCTTGAGTCCCGCGGGCGCCACGCCGAGGTAGTCGTAGCTGCCCTTGAGGTTTCCGATCGAGAGGTTGCGGAAGAAGGCGTTGCCGTCGTTGCCGATGCCCTCGTGGGCGGTCATGAGCATGAAGTCACTGTAGAGACGTGCGGTCTTCTCGTTGAAGTTGCCCGTGCCCAGGCACGTGATGCGCGAGATCTGCCCCTGGTCGTGATAGGTGATCTGGCAGATCTTCGAGTGGCACTTGAAGCCCTCGGAGCCGTAGATGACCGTGCAGCCAGCCTCCTCGAGGCGCTCCGCCCACTCGATGTTGTTCTGCTCGTCAAAGCGGGCACGCAGCTCCATGAGCACGGTGACGTCCTTGCCGTTCTCGGCGGCGGCCACCAGACTCTCGCACAGGCGCGACTGGCGGGCAACTCGATACAGCGTTATGCGAATCGAGATGCAGTCGTCGTCGGTCGAGGCCTCGCGGACGAGGTCCAGAAGCGGCGACATCGACTCATAGGGATAGAACAGCAGGATGTCGTGGTCCTCGACCTGGCGACGCATCGGGACGCCGGGCTCGACCTGCGGCGACGGCTGCGGCTCGAACGGCTCGAAGACGAGCCTCGACTTGACGGGCTTGGGCAGCATGCCCTCCAGCGCGAAGACATAGGACAGGTCCAGCGGGATGTCGGTGGTGGAGACGGCCCTGCGGGACAGTCCGAGCTCCTGGCGGATGAACTTGGTGAGCGACGGGTCGAGCGTGCCCGACATCTCCAGCCTGATGGGCTCGAGGCGCTGGCGGCGCTTGAGCACCTTCTTCATGTGCTGGCGGTAGTCCTCTTCCTCCTCGACGCCCTCACCGTCGGGATCGATGTCGGCGTTGCGCGTCACTCGTATGACGGCGGCATCGGTGGGGGTGTACTGCCCGAAGCAGCCGTCGAGCCTCGAGGCGATGATATCCTCCACCAGCGCGTAGCGCGTCTGCTCGGCGCTGGTGGAGAGCCTGACCACGCGATCGAGCGAGGGCGGGACCTCGACCATGCCCAGAAGGCCGGCCTCGTCGGGGCCCTCAAGCGAGCACACCACGTAGAGCATGCCGTTCCTCAGGTTGGGGAAGGGGTGGCGCGGGTCGACGATCATGGGCGAGATGATGGGGGAGAGCGTCTGCCTGTAGTACTTGGCGCAGGCGGACCTGTCGGCGTCGGTCGCGTTGGCCGCAGTCACACGGATGAGCCCGCATTCGGCCAGCTTGTCCTCGATGTCGTGGAAGGCCACACGGTGCCTGTCGAGAAGTGCCGGCAGGGTCGCATAGATGCCGTCGAGCTGCTCGGTGGGGGTCTCGTTCGACTTGTTGTCACGGGGTTGGCGCTTGAGGTCCGCAAGCTCAGACAGTCCGCCCACGCGGATCATGAACCACTCGTCCAGGTTGCTCGAGAAGATCGAGACGAACTTCATACGCTCGAACAGGGGCACGTTCTCGTCGAGCGCCTCGTCGAGAACCCTCTCGTCAAAACGAAGCCAACTGATCTCGCGATTCTGCGTGTATTCGTAGTCGCGAGTGCGGCGAGTGCCGTCGGGATTCTTGTCGGAGTACTTGGCCTCTCTTCTTGCCGCGCTCTGAAGATCGTGCTCGCGTGCGGCTCCCTCAAGTTCCTCGGAGCCGTCGTGACGGCCGTCCTTCTCGTTCCGCTTCTTCGACATGCGTATTCCGTTCCCCGTGTCTGGCACTTGCTGAATCGATAGTACCGCGTATATAAGGACCTGAATAACGTCGCAAGCAATATATGCATAAGACTTTACAAAAGGTGATTGTTATCCAATAAATATTAGAAGTGGTTCAAAAAACATGAAGGGAGGTATGTCTATAGCATTTCTGTACCAATAACGAGTGACTTCACTGAAATTACAAGTAATAATTCGGTAAATGACCAGGTAAATCCACCGAATTCATACTTGCAATTCACGATTGATTCGTATTTCTGAGTGTTTCGTAACCGTTAACGGAACTAAATTGACCGTTCGCCCGCGGTCCTTTTTTTATTGGATATCTCGGATATATTGAACGCGTCAGGACGAGTGCCGCCGAACAAGATCAAGAGGCGCTCTCGTGTTACACCAACGCGCATGCCCGAAGGCATGCAAAGATCGACTCGCGTCAATCAAACGAGACGCGGGAGAATTAGAAGGAGGAACCATGGCTAACGGACTTTACGTCCACAGCGAGATTGGCGCCCTGAAGAAGGTCTGCCTGCACCGCCCCGGCGAGGAGCTCCTCAACCTCACGCCGGACGATCTCGAGCGCCTTCTGTTCGACGACATCCCCTTCCTCGAGGTCGCTCAGGCCGAGCACGACAAGTTCGCTGAGCTGCTCCGTGAGAACGGCACCGAGGTTGTCTACCTCGAGAACCTCGTCGCCGAGGCCCTCGAGGCCGCTGGCTCCCGTGAGGAGTTCACCAACCAGTGGCTCGACGAGTCCGGTCTCCACGGTGCCGCCGCTCGTGCTGCCGTCAAGGAGTTCATGGATTCCATCACCGACACCCGCGCCTTCGTCGACAAGTGCATCGCCGGTATCCGCAAGACCGAGCTGGAGCTCCCGCACGCCTCCTCGAGCGTTCTCGCCGAGCTCGTCGGCGCTGACCAGGACGGCGAGACCGACCTGCTCATCGACCCGATGACCAACACCTACTTCACCCGCGACCCGTTCGCGATCGTTGGCCGCGGCGTCAACCTGAACCGCATGTACTCCGTCACTCGTAACCGCGAGACCCTCTTCGGCAAGTACATCTTCCGCGATCACCCCGATTACAATGACGCTCCGCTGTGGTACCGCCGCGACAGCGCGTTCCACACCGAGGGTGGCGACGTTCTCAACCTCAACGCCCACAGCCTCGCCATCGGCATCTCGCAGCGCACCCAGGCTGCCGCCATCGACGCTCTCGCCCAGAACATGTTCTGGGAGAAGGGTGACGAGTGCGAGATCGACACGATTTACGCCTTCAACATCCCGTCGTCCCGTGCCTTCATGCACCTCGACACCGTCTTCACCCAGATCGATGTTGACAAGTTCACCATCCACCCGGGCATCATGGGCACCCTGCAGGTCTTCAAGCTGACCAAGGGCGCTGAGCAGGGCCAGATCAACATCGAGGAGATGAACGACACCCTCGAGCACGTTCTCGCCAAGGCTCTCGACCTCGACGCCGTCAAGCTGATCCCCTGCGGCGGTGGCGACCCTGTGGCCGCTGCCCGCGAGCAGTGGAACGACGGCTCCAACACCCTCGCCGTTGCCCCCGGCAAGATCTGCGTCTACCAGCGCAACGATGTCACCAACGACGTGCTCTACAAGGAGGGCCTGGATCTCCTGGTCGTTCCCTCCGCCGAGCTCTCTCGTGGCCGTGGCGGCCCCCGCTGCATGAGCATGCCCTTCGTCCGCGAGGACATCTAATCTTGCGTTAGGTTTTCCGCGTCTGGTCCGAGGGCGTAAAATTCGCCCTCGGACCTATTCTCTTTTGTAATCACCGGCCCTGGCCGGGTAAGCTAGTGCGTGCCCACAAGCACGCATAGACAGAAAGGAACTGCAACATGGGTGTTAACCTCAGCGGCCGTAGCTTCCTCAGGCTCCTTGACTTCTCCACCGAGGAGATCGAGTACATGCTCAAGCTCTCCAAGAACCTCAAGGATCTGAAGCGCGCCGGCGTTCCCCACCGTTACCTCGAGGGCAAGAACATCGTCCTTCTCTTCCAGAAGACCTCCACGCGCACCCGCTGCGCCTTCGAGGTCGGCGGCATGGACCTGGGCATGGGCGTCACCTACCTGGATCCCGGCTCGTCGCAGATGGGCAAGAAGGAGTCCATCGAGGACACCGCCCGCGTTCTCGGCCGCATGTATGACGGCATTGAGTTCCGTGGCTTCGATCAGGAGGACGTCGAGGAGCTCGCCGCCAAGGCTGGCGTTCCCGTCTGGAACGGCCTCACCGACCTCTGGCACCCGACCCAGATGCTCGCTGACATCCTGACCGTCCAGGAGAACTTCAACTACGACATCAAGGGCCGCACCCTGGTCTTCATGGGCGACTGCAAGAACAACGTTGCCCGTTCCCTGATGGTCGTCTGCGCCAAGCTCGGCATGAACTTCGTCGCCTGTGGCCCCGAGAACTGCATGCCCGCCCAGGACGTCATCGACGCCTGCACCCCGATCGCCGAGGCCAACGGCTGCACCATCAAGCTGACCTCCGACGTCAAGGACGGCTGCACCGGCGCCGACGTCATCTACACCGACGTCTGGGTCTCCATGGGCGAGCCCGACGAGGTCTGGGCTGAGCGCATCGAGGCTCTCACCCCGTACCGTGTCACCACCGAGGTCATGGCCATGGCTAAGCCCGAGGCCATCTTCCTGCACTGCCTGCCCTCCTTCCACGACACCAACACCGTCATCGGTGCCGAGAAGGCCAAGCAGTTCGGCATCACCGAGATGGAGGTCGAGGACGCCGTCTTCGAGTCCCCGCAGTCCAAGGTCTTCGACGAGGCCGAGAACCGCATGCACACCATCAAGGCTGTCATGTACGCTACCCTGAAGTAAATTCTGCTTCATATAGCGCCTTTCGAAGGGTCACCCCGATGCGTTCGGGGTGACCCTTCTTTTATGAGCGGCGAGCAGGGTCGAGTCTCATATACCATCGGGAATATTGAATGGCTCAGTGTGAGCGCGTCTATTTTGATGGGAGTGCATGCTCATGGACATCAGCGTCATCGGAGTTGAGGAATGGCTTAACACTTGGGAGAGGGACGCAACGTGGGACATCGCCCAGTCAACCGTGGCGTCGCTTTCCGTTGACGAGCTTCTGTCCCTTGATGGCCGTGGGGGAGAGACGCTTCTCTCGAAGCTGAGGGACGAACGCTTGAACTACGGTTGGATCGAGGGTTCCCCTGAGTTTAAGTCCCAGGTCTCCTCTCTCTATCGCCATGAGATTGACCCCTATAACATCTTGCAGACCAACGGCTGCACCGGCGCTAACCTCAACGCGATCATGGCTGTCGTGCGTCCCGGGGACCATGTCATTGCCGAGTGGCCGACCTATGCCCCCCTCTACGAGATTCCCCGCTCGCTTGGTGCGGAGGTTGAGTACTGGGAGCTGAAGGAGGAGCTCGGTTGGAGGCCGGACATCTCCGGCCTCGAGCGTTTGGTTCGCCCTGACACCCGTTTGATTTGCATCAATAACGCCTCAAACCCCACGGGAACCGTTCTAGACCCTGAGACGGTTCGCGCCATCGCCGAGATTGCCAAGTCTGTTGGGGCCTACGTTCTGAGCGACGAGGTGTATATGCCTCTCGAGAGGGGCGTGGAGTTCCTCTCGATGGCTGATGCTTACGACCGCGCCATCGTTACCAATTCGGTCTCCAAGACCTTCTCAGCGCCTGCTACGCGCGCTGGCTGGGTTATTGCCGATCGTGAGGTTTCCGATCGAATCAGGACGATGCGTGACTACACGATGATTAGCGCAGGCGTGGCAAATGACGTCGCCGCCACCTATGTGCTTGAGAATCGCGAGCGTGTCTTGGAGAGGAACCGAGCCATCGTCGAAAACAACGCACAGATTGCCCAGGCCTGGATCGACTCACAGCCCCGTGTGAGTTGGGTTGCGCCCCAGGGCGTGTCGACCTCATATATCCGCTTTGATATTCCGGAGCCCGATGAGGACTTCTGCTTGCGCCTCCTGAGGGATCGCGGGGTCCTGTTGGTTCCTGGCAGCCGCTTTGAGCTGCCTTGCGGCGCTCGCCTTGGCTACTGCGCACCCACCGACACTCTTGAGAAGGGCCTCTCGCTTCTTGCCGACGCGCTCGCCGAGTTCGATAAGTAGCGCTCTGCATATTCATCGCCGCCTGCTCTTTGGTTCGGCCAACGCCATCGGAAGAGGCGTTGGCCGATTTTTCTTCTAAGCTTATTTTGGAATGAATACACGTCTGGGAAAATTGAATACGTTGATTTCTGTCATACGAATTTACACGTATCTGAAGGCCATAATTCATTCTTTGCAGAATTCGGTCTGATATTGCGCACGTGTTGTTGATTCACATTTTTTACCTGCGGCGTAACAAATCAGCAATATGTCTGTATGTGAACGAGAAAACCGCGAACGGTAGCTAATCGAACGTGGATTGACTTCTGCACCGTTTCTCCGAATATTGAATACCGTTCGCCACGTAATGGAAACAATATGATGCACGGAACCGTAAGCTAGTTGCCGAGCTAGTGGTCCGTTGCGGCGGACTGACCCAGTAAAAGACAAATGGCTCGTCGCATTGAAAGGAGCGGTCAAATGTCTGATCAGGCCCAGGGCAAGAAGAAGAGGGGAATGCTTACCTCATTCTCCATCATCTTCATCCTGCTCGCGATCGTGTGTGTCATCACGGTCATCGTCTCTGGTATCACCACCGAGGTTACGGGTGCTTCGCTCTCCGATTTCCTCATGGCCCCCGCAAAGGGCTTCGCGGACGCTATTGACGTCTGCCTGTTCGTCATGGTTCTTGGTGGCTTCCTCGGCATCATGAACAAGACGAACGCGCTCTCCGACGGCATCGCCGTGCTCGTCCAGAAGATGGGCGGCAAGGAGACTCGCCTCATCCCCATCCTCATGGCTCTGTTCGCCTTCTGCGGCAGCACCTACGGCATGTGCGAGGAGACCGTTGGTTTCTACGCCCTGCTGTCCGCCACGATGATGGCCGCTGGCTTCGACACCCTCACCGGTGCCATGATCGTCCTGCTGGGTGCTGGCGTCGGCTGCCTCGGCTCCACGGTCAACCCGTTCGCCACCGGCATCGCCTCCTCGGCTCTGACCGACATGGGCATCGCCGTTGACCAGGGCGTCGTCATCGGCCTCGGTGCCGTCCTGCTCGTCGCTGCCTACCTCGTCGCGGTCTTCTTCGTCCTGCAGTACGCCAAGCGCGTCAAGGCCGATCCCAACCGCACCCTGCTGAGCGCTGCCGAGATCAAGCACTCTCAGGAGGCTTACGGCGAGGCTTCCGCTGCCGTCCACGAGGAGAAGAAGCTCACCGGCCGTCAGAAGGCCTGCCTTGGCATCTTCGCCGCCGCCTTCATCGTCATGGTCATCTCCTTCATTCCCTGGGAGGACCTGGGCGTCAACGCCTTCGTCGCTGGCCAGCAGTTCGAGGATGTCACCACCGAGGTCTCTGCTGACGACATCATTGGCAAGTATTCCGACGATGGCGACCTGACCCTCGACCCCGAGACCGTCACCGGCACCCTCGTCTCCAGCGAGGAGACTGCTCCCGCGTGGTCTGAGTTCCTGACCGGCACCCCGCTCGGCCAGTGGTACTTCGCTGAGTCCACCACCTGGTTCCTGCTGCTCGCCATCGTCATCGGCATCGTTGGTGGCCTCTCCGAGCGTGAGATCGTCGACGAGTTCATGCTCGGCGCTGGCGACATGATGTCCGTTGTCATGATCATCGCCCTGTCCCGTGGCGTTTCCGTCGTCATGAGCGCCACCGGTCTCTCCGATTACTTCCTGAACTCCGCGGCCGCCGCCCTTGCCGGCACCTCTGGCCCGGTCTTCGCCATCGGCAGCTTCCTGCTCTACTTCGTCCTGTCCTTCCTCATCCCGTCCACCTCTGGCATGGCTACCGTCTCCATGCCGATCATGGGACCGCTGGCCCTCAAGCTCGGCTTCAACCCGGCTGTCATGGTCATGATCTTCTCCGCCGCCTCTGGCGTGGTCAACCTGATCACCCCGACCTCCGGCGCCATCATGGGTGGTCTGGCCCTGTCCCGTGTTGAGTACAGCACCTGGGTCAAGTTCGCGCTCAAGGTTGTCGCAGTCATGTCCGTGGTCTGCGTCATCATCCTCACCGTCGCCATGCTCGCTCTCTAAGCAAGCGACACACGAGCACAACCCCTTGAGAAGGGCCGTCCCACAACTTGTGGGGCGGCCCTTTCTCGTGTGGGCTGTCGTGTGTGCGTCTTGCCGTCCTTTGGTCGGTAACTAAATTGCGGCCTCGTCGATCATCCGACGGGGCCGCATTGGTTGTGCGATGAGAGGGGAGTGCTAGTAGCGCATGCCCATTGCGTCGGTGACCTCCGCAAGGGTCTCGTTGGCAATCTCGTTGGCGCGTCGGTTGCCGTCCGCCAGGACGTCGCGCACGTAGTCGAGGTCCTTCTCGAACTGCTGCCTGCGCTCGCGAATGGGGGCGAGGTACTCGTTGACCTGCTCGGTGACGTACTTCTTGAGCTGGCCGGAGCCGCCCATGCCGATTTCGTCCGCAATCTCCTTCGGGTCACGGCCGGAGCAGATGCCTGCCGTGGTGAGAAGGGCGGAGACGCCGGGGCGATTCTCGGGATCGAAGGTGATGTTGCGTTCGCCATCGGTCTTGGACTTCTTGATAAGCTTGGCGGTCTCCTCGGCGCTCATCGACAGGGAAATGGCGTTTCCGTAGGACTTGCTCATCTTGCGACCGTCTAGGCCAGGCAGGAGAGGCGTGGAGGTAAGAAGACCCGCGACCTCGGGGAAGACCTTGCCATAACGCTCGTTGAAGCGACGGGCGATCTTCGAGGTGATCTCGATGTGGGGAAGCTGGTCGCGGCCGACGGGGACGATGTTGCCCTTGCAGAAGAGGATGTCGCAGGCCTGGTGCACAGGGTAGGTGAGTAGGAGCCCGGTCATTGTGTGACCCGAGGCCTCCTGCTCGGCCTTGACGGTGGGATTGCGAAGGAGCTCCGCCTCGGAGACGAGCGAGAGGAACGGAAGCATGAGCTGGTTTGCCGCGGGGACGGCGGAGTGGGTGAAGATCATCGTCTTCTCGGGGTCAATGCCGCACGCGAGGTAGTCCATCACCATGTTGTGGACGTTGTCGGCGATGTTCTTCGTCGTGTCGCGGTCGGTGATCACCTGATAGTCGGCGATGATGATGTTGCTGTGGACGCCGAGGTCCTGCAGGCGGACGCGCTCACGAATCGTGCCGAAGTAGTGGCCGAGGTGAAGGCGGCCGGTCGGACGGTCGCCGGTGAGCATGGTGTACTTGTCTGGGTTGTTGGGCAGGTCGGCCTGGATCTCGTTGCTGCGGCGCAGCGCAGCCTCGTAGCTTCCCTCGTTGGGCATGGGATTCCTTTCGTCATGTGCGGCACCGTGCCGCCACAGATACATTTATTGTACGCGAGCATGTCGTGTAGGTTTGGTTGACGACCCATCTCTCTGGTGATTGGGGCTTGCCATAGACCGAAATACCATACGTTGTGTTTCGAGTCGTCGGGACCGCAATTACCGGCAAGCCCGCTACCTGCGGGTGCTTGTAACGCCGCAGGTAAACTAGCCACAATATATTGTGGCCGCTTATCTGATAGGCCCAACCTCTAGCGGTATTTTTGAGTTCCTCGCTATTTTGGTCTACCAGTACTGGTACAGTTGATTTCCGTAGAGATGGCGACGTGCGGTACTTCTCGGCACGTCGCCTTTAATAGGCGAAGTCGTACTGAGTACGTACTCCGAAGAATGGGTGAGACACGTGAAGATCATCAAGCGCAACGGTTCCGAGGTTACCTTCGATATCGAGAAGATTTCGAACGCCATCGCGGGGGCCAACGCCGAGGCGCCTGTCGATGAGAGGCTGACGCAGCGTCAGATCGTCTACGCCTCCGAGAACGTCCGCGACCGTTGCGAGGCCGCGGGTCACACCGTTACGGTCGAGGAGATCCAGGACATGGTCGAGGACGAGATCATGGCTCTGGACTGCTATGACGTCGCGCGTCGTTACATCATCTATCGCTACGTGCAGAGCCTCAAGCGCCAGAAGAACACCACCGACGACAAGATCCTGTCGCTCATCGAGTGCAACAACGAGGACGTCAAGCAGGAGAACTCCAACAAGAACCCGACCGTCAACTCGGTCCAGCGCGACTACATGGCCGGCGAGGTCTCCAAGGACCTTACCATGCGCATGCTCCTTCCCGAGGAGGTCGTGCGTGCCCACCAGGAGGGCATCATCCACTTCCACGATGCCGACTACTATGCGCAGCACATGCACAACTGCGACCTGGTCAACCTCGAGGACATGCTCCAGAACGGCACGGTCATCTCCGGCACGCTCATCGAGAAGCCCCACAGCTTCAGCACCGCCTGCAACATCGCCACGCAGATCATCGCCCAGGTGGCCTCGTCGCAGTATGGCGGTCAGTCCATCTCGCTCACGCACCTGGCGCCCTTCGTCGAGGTCAGCCGTCGCAAGATCCGCCGCCAGGTCATCGACGAGACCAACGAGCTCGGCGTCGAGCCCGACATGAGCAAGCTCGACGAGATCGTCGAGCGTCGCCTGCGCGACGAGATCCGCCGTGGCGTCCAGACGATCCAGTACCAGGTCGTCACCCTCATGACCACCAACGGCCAGGCGCCGTTCGTCACCGTCTTCATGTACCTCAACGAGGCTTCCGACGAGCGCACGAAGCACGACCTCGCGCTGATCATCGAGGAGACCCTGCGACAGCGCTACGAGGGCGTCAAGAACGAGAAGGGCGTCTGGATCACGCCCGCGTTCCCCAAGCTCATCTACGTTCTCGAGGACGACAACATCGAGCCGGGTCAGCCCTACTACTACCTCACGCAGCTTGCCGCCAAGTGCACCGCCAAGCGCATGGTGCCCGACTACATCTCCGAGAAGAAGATGCGCGAGCTCAAGCTCTCGAAGGGGGAGACCGCTGGCAACGGCGACTGCTACACCTGCATGGGCTGCCGCAGCTTCCTCACGCCCGACCGAACGGGCAACGGCTATGACAACATTGCCAACGCGGGTAACTACGAGCCCGGAAAGCCCAAGTACTACGGTCGCTTCAACCAGGGCGTCGTCACCATCAACCTGCCGGACGTCGCACTTTCGTCCGAGGGCAACATGGACGAGTTCTGGAAGATCTTCGACGAGCGCCTGGAGCTGTGCCACCGCGCCCTGCGCTGCCGTCACGAGCGCCTCAAGGGCACGCTGTCCGACGCGGCGCCCATCCTGTGGCAGTACGGTGCCCTGGCGCGCCTGCCCAAGGGCGAGCCCATCGACCCCCTCCTGTATGGCGGCTACTCCACGATCAGCCTGGGCTATGCGGGCCTGTACGAGTGCGTCAAGTTCATGACCGGTCACTCGCACACCGACCCCGAGGCCACCCCGTTCGCCCTGTCGGTCATGCAGCGCATGAACGACAAGTGCGCGGAGTGGAAGGAGGCCGAGAACATCGACTACTCGATCTACGGCACCCCGCTCGAGTCGACCACCTACAAGTTCTCCAAGTGCTTGCAGCGCCGCTTTGGCATCGTGCCCGGTATCACCGACCACGGCTACATCACCAACAGCTACCACGTCAACGTCCGCGAGGAGATTGACGCCTTCACCAAGCTTAAGTTCGAGAGCGAGTTCCAGCGCCTGTCGCCGGGCGGCGCCATCTCCTACGTCGAGGTCCCCAACATGCAGGACAACCTCGAGGCGGTCATGAGCCTGCTGCGCTACATCTACGACAACATCATGTACGCCGAGCTCAACACCAAGAGCGACTACTGCCAGGTGTGCGGCTACGACGGCGAGATCAAGATCGTGGAGGACGATGGCAAGCTCGTGTGGGAGTGCCCGCACTGCGGCAACCGCGACCAGGCCACCCTCAACGTCGCGAGGCGTACCTGCGGCTACATCGGAACCCAGTTCTGGAACCAGGGTCGCACCGAGGAGATTCGCGACCGCGTCATGCACCTGTAGCGGTCGGGGAGGACTCGAGCTGTGAACTACGCGAACATCAAATACTGCGACATTGCCAACGGCACCGGAGTGCGCACCAGCCTCTTTGTCTCCGGCTGCCGCAGGCATTGCCCCGAGTGCTTCAACTCCGTGGCGTGGCCCTTCGACTATGGCGAGCCCTTCGACGACGACGTCGCCGATGCCGTGGTGGAGAGCCTGAGGCCCGCCCATGTGGAGGGGCTGTCGCTTCTGGGTGGCGAGCCGATGGAACCCGAGAACCAGCGAGGTCTCGTCGACCTTCTGGAGCGGGTCAAGCGCGAGCTGCCCCAGAAGGACGTTTGGTGCTACACGGGCGACGTCTGGGATGAGTTCCAGGAGGGCGGCTTCCATCACACCGAGGTCACCGACCGAATGCTCGCCTGCATCGACGTGCTGGTGGACGGTGCCTTCGAACGCGACCTTCACGACATCACCCTGCGCTTTCGGGGCTCGTCCAACCAGCGCCTGATCGACGTTGCCGCCTCGCTCGCCGCGAGCGAGGTCGTGGAGTGGCACGACCAGCGGGTCTACTCCACCCATACGATGGACTAGCGGACGTCGCGGGTCACATGGCGTATCGAGGGACGTGGCGCATGCCGAGAAGGGCGTGCGCCACGTCTCCTGTTTCGTGGGGGTCGCAAGCGGCCGGTACTTCTCGGCAAGGGCAATCCGGGCCTATTTGTCTTCGAGCGCACAAAAGGTGGGTAAGAAGCGCCACAATAGCTACGGCCCGTATACGTACCGGAGGGGATGGCTGCGAATGGAAGATGTGACGCTCATCGGACTGGACCTTGGCACCCAGGGGGTGCGCGCGATTGCCTCCACGCCCACGGGAGAGGTGCTAGCAAGCGCATCGGAGCCCTATGAGGCGATCAACGCTGCCGTCGACCCGCTGAAGGAGCAGGACCCCGCCCACTGGCGCAGCGCGGCGTTGACCGTGCTGACCAGGCTTGCCAAGGGGCTTCCCGCGTCGGCGTCGACCGGGCGCGTCCTTCTCTGCGTCGATGGCACGAGCGGAACCATCGTTCCCCTGGACGAGGAGATGCGCCCGCTGCGCAACGCGATCATGTACAACGACTCGCGCGCCAAGGACCTGGTCGTCGAGGTTCACGAGAGGACGGCCGACCTCGAGGAGAAGCTCGGCTACCGTATGGGCGCCTCGTACGCGCTGCCCAAGATGGTCTGGATTCGCAGGAACGAGCCCGAGGTGTTCGAGAGGACGAGGCTCTTCTCGCACCAGACCGACTTCATCGTGGGCACCCTGACGGGGGAGTATCGCGTGAGCGACTACTCGAACGCCCTCAAGAGCGGCTACGACCTGATCGACGACGAGTGGCCGAGCGAGGTCCTGCGCGCCGTGGGGATCGAGCCCGAGCTGCTGCCCGTGGTCGTGCGCCCCGGCCAGCCCATCGCGCGCATCCTGTCGTCCGTCGCCAGCCAGACCGGCCTACCCGCAAACACGACGGTGGTCGCGGGTGCGACCGACGGCTACGCGTCCTGCATCGCCTCCGGCGTCGTCGCGCCCGGCCAGTTCAACTCGACCATCGGCACGACGCTCGTCATGAAGGGCGTCTCCAAGGACTTCATCCGCGACGCGGCGGGTAGGGTCTACTGCCACAAGCACCCCGAGGGCTACTGGTACCCCGGCGGCGCCGGCAACGTGGGTGGCCTGTGCCTCAACCTCTGGTTCGGCAAGGAGAACTTCGACCGTCTGAACGAGCTTGTCCCCGGCGTCACCCCCACGGGCAACATCGTCTACCCGCTTACCACCACCGGCGAGCGCTTCCCGTTCGTCCGCCCCGATGCCGAGAAGTTCGAGGTCATTCGCAAGGACGACGAGGCGAGCCGCTATGCGGGCACCATGGAGGGCGTCGGCTACTGCGAGCGCCTGTGCTTCGACACGCTTGCCGCGCTCGGCTGTGAGGTCGGTGACGAGATCACGATCGCCGGCGGTGCCGCAAAGGCCCCCGTCTGGTCGCAGATCAGGGCAAACATCCTGGGCAAGCGCCTGATGGAGCCCAGGATCGTCGAGGCGGCATTCGGGTCGGCCATCGTTGCGGGCACCGTGGCGCTCGACCGCACGCTCACCGCGTCGGCCCGCGAGATGGTGCGCTATGAGCGCATGTTCGAGCCCGATCCGGTGGCGCATGCCGCCTACGACAAGCTGTACGAAGAGTTCAAGTCCGAATGTGTCGAGAGGGGATACATCGATGGGAATCTATAAGGACTGCGACATCCGCGGCGTCTACGGCGAGGACCTTACGGAGGAGGTCGTCGCCACCATCGGCGGCGCCGTCGCGCAGATGCTGGAGGGCAAGAGCATCGTCGTGGGTGGTGACTACCGTACGCACACCCCGCAGCTCAAGAAGGCCTTCGTCGACGCGCTGCTGGCGGCCGGCGCCGACGTGTACGACGTCGGCCAGGTCTCGACCCCGCAGCTGTACTTCTCGAAGCGCTTCCTGGGCACCTATGCCAGCGCGCAGGTGACCGCCTCGCACAACCCCGCCAAGTACAACGGCGTGAAGCTCATGTTCGGCGAGCAGCCCGCCCTTGCGGACACGATCGGTCGCGTCCAGGAGCTGGCCGAGAAGGGCGAGTTCCCCGCGGGCGAGGGCACGCTGCACACCGTCGACACCACCGACGAGTACGAGAAGATGCTCGTTGGTCGCTTTGGTGGCATGGGCCGCAAGCTCAAGGTCGTCGTCGACGCCGGCAACGGTGCGATGAGCGTCGTCGCCCCCGAGGTCATGGCCAAGCTCGGCTTCGACGTCGTGCCCCTGTTCTGCGAGTATGACGGCACCTTCCCCAACCGCAACCCGAACCCGGCGCTTGCCGAGGCCACGGTGCCCCTGTGCGAGAAGGTCGCCGAGGTCGGGGCCGACTTCGGCGTTGCCTTCGACGGTGACGGCGACCGTGCGATCTTCGTCGACGAGAACGGCAAGGCGCTGATCGCCGAGGAGGCCCTCGTCATCTACGTCAATCACCTGGTCAAGCCCGGTGACTCGGTCGTCTACGACCTCAAGTGCAGCTCCATCGTCAAGAACGCCGTCTTGGCCCACGGTGGCGAGCCCATCATGGAGCGCTCGGGCCACGGCTTCATCCGCGGCCACCTCATCCGCGCGAACTCCGTGCTCGGCGGCGAGGTCTCGGGCCACTACTTCTTCAACGAGCTGCATGGAGACGACGGCCTGTATGCGACCGTCGTGATGGCTGACATCCTCACCAACAGCGATCGTAGCATCCGTGGCGAGCTGTCCGATGTCACCTACACCTCGATCACGCCCGACATCCGCGTGCGTGCCACGCCCGACGAGATTGACGCCGTTTTCGAGCGCATGGAGGCCTGGGCGGCCGATGAGGGCATCGAGCCCGTTCGAGTCGACGGCGTCCGCCTGGAGTTCGCCGACGGCAGCTGGGCGCTGCTGCGTCGCTCGATCACCGAGCCGGCGTTCACCATGCGCTTCGAGGCTGCTTCTGACGAGGGCCTTGCCGCCCTCAAGGCCCGCGCTGCCGAGAAGCTCCAGGTCAAGATTGACTAGTCGGCACAGCGCCTAGACTTTGACCTGCCTACGCAATTCGATTCGAGGCCCTGTCACACACGTGTGGTGTGGCAGGGCTTCGTCAGTGTGTGGCGGTCATGTAACCGGGCTGGTTAGGTGGCTTGCCCCAGTCTTGCCGACCGGTGCGTTTGGGTGTCAGATACCGCGGCGGGAACCCTCGTCCAGAATCGCCTTGAGCTTGCGCCAATTGGGACAGTAGCGTTCCTGAAGCGCATGGAACCTGTTCCCATGGTTTGCCTCGACCAGGTGGCACAGCTCATGTATGGCAACGTAGGAGGCGCACTCGCGCGGGTATTTCGCAAGCTCGGTGGAGAGCCAGATGCGCTTGCGCGCGACCGAGCAGCTTCCCCAGCGACTCGTCATCCGGCGGGGCCTCCATTCCGTGGCAACAAGGCCCGTGATGTCCTGGGCCTCGTCGCGTATGGCGTCGAGCTCATCGCGCATAAGGCGGAGGCGCATCTCGCGCAGCGCGTCGCGTCGTGCCTCGATGGAGAGGGGCGTGCCGCCGAGCGTCAGGCTGGGGCCGACTATCTCGACGCAGTCGTCGGTCCTGACTAACGCGCGGGCCTTGCGCAACGAGTCGTCGCAAACAAGGCGCAGGTCACATGGGGTGCCCCAAACGTAGGTCTTCTCGCCAGGCGAATATGTCCTGACGGAGCGGGCGGCGTCGAGGACGGTTTGCGGGGTGAGCTGTCGCTCGATCCAGGGACGCCGATCGCGGACGAAGTCCTTGATGCGTGAGGTGGGGACATGTGGCGGGGCGCTCACGCAGACCCGGCAGTCCCTGGTGACGCGCAGGTTGACGTTCTTGACCCGCTTTCTGCGCAGAATGACGGTGAGGCCGTCGACGGAAATCGTCTGGCTTGATCCGAGGGCATCCATCGCGCTGTGCCTGTTGGGCTAAAGGAGCTGCAGGTGCCCAGCCATGTCGCGGATGGCGTGCGCGTAGCCGTCGATGCCCTCGCCGGTGATGGTCTCGAAGCAGGCGAGCCTGACGTAGGACACCTGACGGAAGTCCTCGCGGTCCTCGACCGCGGAGATGTGGACCTCGACGGTGGGGATGGCGACGGCCTTGAGGGCGTCGAGAATCGCTATCGAGGTGTGGGTGTAGGCGCCGGGGTTGATGACGATGCCGTCGAAGGCCTGGTACGCCTCCTGGATCTTGTCCACCAGGTCGCCCTCGTGGTTCGACTGGTAGACGACGCACTCGGAGAAGCCTTCTTGGGCGGCAGTCTCCTTGCAGGTGGAGACGATGTCGGCGTAGGTCCTGGTGCCGTAGATGCCTGGCTCGCGGATGCCGACCATATTGATGTTGGGCCCGTTGACCACCAGCAGCTTGGGCCCGGCGTCGGTGGCATGCGTCTTGGCGGGGTGGTCTGCCTCGCGGTCCTTCTCGGCAGCGTTGTGCTGGAGGGTGGTTGTCGTCGGGGCGTCGGTGGGTGCTGTTGGCGTGGTCTCGCCCAGGAGCTCGGTGAGCGCCTGGATGCCCGCCTCGTCCTCGCCCTCGAGGGTAAGGCGACGCGTGTTGGCGTTGGCCTGCGCGGCGTAGCTGCGCTTTCTTGCGGGGGAGATGAGCACGCGCATCGAACCCTCGGGACGTTCGAGCGGGGCTTCCTCGTCCTTGCTGTTTACGACGATTTGCTTGAAGGAGTCGTAGATGCCGTCGATAACGCTGGGGCCGAACACGACCTCGAGCCCGCGAGTGCCGCGTGGGACGGAGCCCAGCACGCCACGGATGGAGGCAAGGGCATCGCTGTCCGCCAGGCTGGCATCGTGCAGCGTGAGGCGGAGCCTCGTCATGCACTTTGCGCTCGCGATGACGTTCGATGCGCCGCCGATGGCTGCGATGACGTCCTGTGCGATTTGCGACTCGCTCATTGGGGCTCCTCGGTGTGTCTTCGTGGGATGTGTGTCGGTCTGTTCGTGCATGTCAAAATTATTAGGTAGAACCTGAAAGTTGGGTTATGAAAACGTTCCCATTCTGTGGGCGGCGGATTTGACGTACGAGCGGTTTCGTGACGTTTCGCGTGGTCATCGGCCTAGATGCCCAGTAGCGCCCGAAGCGCCTCGGCATCGCCCGCCGCCGAGCCCGTGCAGCGCAGGATATGGTCCGACCATGCCTTGTAGAGGTCCATCCGCTCCGCCGCGAGCCGTTCCACGCCCTTCTTCTGGGAGACGGGGCGCCCGGTGCAGGAGAGTTGGTCAATCGGTCTGTCGAGCATGACCACGACGGAGTTGCGCCTGAGCAGGTCATGGTTCTCGGGTCGGGTGACCACGCCGCCGCCACACGCCATGACAAGGCCGGAGCGACCCGAGTAGTCGGACAGGACGCGGGTCTCGACCTCCCGGAAGGCGGGTTCCCCGTATCGTGTGATGTAGTCGGCAACCGGCATACCGCATGCGAGTGCGCTTGCGTCGTCGAGGTCGACGAAGGGGCGTCCGGTCAGGCGCGCGAGCCTGCGGCCCGCCGTCGTCTTGCCCGAGCCCGGCATGCCGATAAGCGCGACGTTGAGGGTTTGTGCGGTGATTGCAGACTCGATCGAATCGACGAGCGAGTCGTCGAGCCTGCGGGACTGGAAGAGCTCGCTCGAGCACTTCGCCTGAGCCACGAGCATGGCAAGCCCGCTTTCCGAGGGGATGCCAAGGTGTTCCGCCAGCTGGCAGATCTTGGTCTGCCTGGGGTTATAGACGATGTCGAGCACGCCATGCAGGGACTTCAGTCCGGCAAGGGTCTTCTCGTCCACGGGAGAGGCGTCCACATTGGGGTACATCCCGAGCGGTGTGGTGTTAACGACGAGCACGGCATCGGCATGGCGCTCTACCAGCGTCTCGTACGTCTCGCTTCCGTGTCGGGAGATCACGATCGCCCTCGCGCCAGCATCCTCGAGAGCCGCGCGGACGGCCCTGCTTGCGCCACCCGAGCCAAATACCAGGGTCTTGTTTCCATCCAACAGCTCTCGCTCGTCGGCAAGGCCGAGTCGGCGCACGCAGAAGCGACGCAACATCCAGGCAAATCCGGCAAGGTCGGTGTTGTCGGCGAAGATCGAGCCGTCCTCGCGGCGGACGAGCGTATTGGAGGCGCCGAGTCTGCTCGCCGCAGGCGACAGCTCGTCGGCAAGCGCGATGACGTCGGTCTTGTAGGGGATCGTCACATTGAGCCCGCGCCATGCGCGTCCGCGCACGAATGGCTCGAGCTCGTCGGGCTCAAGCTCATGAAGCTCGTACGGCACGCTTCCGAGGCTCGCATGGATCTGTGGGGACCAGCTGTGCCCAAGCTTTCGACCAAGAAGGCCGAAGGGGGCGCAGCCGGTGTCGGCGGATGGGTTGGCGACCATGATGTCCTGGTGTCCGTTTCCTGTTTCGGTCGGGACGGGCGATGATGCGCGCCCCGTAGTCGTATGCCGTCGAAGATAGCAAATGCCCGCGACCCAGGTGCCGAGAAGGGCCGCTGTGTAACCGCCGTGAATCGAAACGGGAAACCCGTGTGTCACGGGGAGCCGGTCGAGCCGCGAATGGGGGATACTCGATCCGAGGTCCTTCTCGGCATTTGACGGAAGCGACCGCGACAAGGCAACAAGTCGTCTCCCAAAGGCGCGCATGGCAATGACGCGCAGGCCGGGGGCGCATTTGGGAAAGGCAGCGCAATGGCAAAGTTCAGCCACGTCATCATCCGTCGTCCCGGAAAGTCGCTCTCCGACGGCATCACCAGCGCCCCGGAGCTCGGCCGTCCCGTCTACGAGCGCGCCATCGAGGAGCATTACGACTACGAACACGCCCTCGAGAAGTGCGGCGTCGACGTCACCGTCCTGCCCGCGCTCGAACAGTACCCCGACAGCGTCTTCGTCGAGGACCCCGCCGTCATCACCCGCTGTGGCGCCATCATCACCAACCCCGGCGCGGCAAGCCGCAATGGCGAGAAGAACGAGATCGAGGCCGTCGTCCGTCGCTTCTTTGACGACGACCACATCGCCTACATCGAGGCTCCCGGCACGCTCGAGGGCGGCGATGTCATGATGGTCGGCGACCACTTCTACATCGGCCGTTCCGCTCGTACCAACGAGGAGGGCATCCGCCAGTTCTGCGAGATTCTGGCTGGTTGGAGCCTCGAGGGCTCCGAGGTCCCGCTGTCGGAGGTCCTGCACCTCAAGACGGGTGTCAACTACATCGAGGACAACAACATGCTGGTCTCTGGCGAGTTTGTCGACAAGCCCGACTTTGCCCAGTACAACAAGATCGTCGTTCCTGCCGAGGAGGCGTATGGCGCCAACTGCATCTGGGTTAACGGCACGGTGATTGTGGCCGAGGGCTACCCGACCGTCCTGAAGGCGGTCCAGGACCTGGGCTACAAGACCCTGGTCGTCGACACCTCCGAGTACCGCAAGGTCGACGGCGGCCTGAGCTGCATGTCGTTGCGTTTCTAGGGTATTTGCTCGATTTGTTTTGCCATGGGGGGCCGATGTCGCTTGGTGCGGCGTCGGCCCCATTGTTGTGTCTGGCAGCTGCCTCCCGTCGTGTTCCGTAACGATTGTTCATCAACAACATGAGAGTAAAACGAACCCTCGTCAGCCCCGTGTGTCTGGATGGGCACGCTGGTTTAGCGAAGGGATTCGTGATTCGAATGAGCGAAAACAGGACGGTGCAGCTGGTTGTTCAGGCAATGTACTGCGCGTTTGGGCTGGTGGCTGTTGTCGGTAGTTTCGGCATGTTTGAGGCGCGATTCGATGCGAGCTTCTACACCAAGTTCACCAACCTCAGCAACTACCTGTGTCTGGGCATCATGGTGGCCGAGCTTGTCCAGACCGCGCGCAAGCGTAACGACTCGTATGTGGGCTTTCTCGCCAGTGCTGAAGTTCGTCGGGATGCTGGGCATTGTCTCAGACGTCACTTAGTGCTGCTGCTCAATGCTGTGGTGACCCCACTAAGCCGAATGCTTCGACCGTCGTGCCATGGAAGAATTCATGGTTGTCGGCTCATGCGGGTCTTCTCTATATGATCTCGGAGTAGGAGCCAAGGTAGCGGTACTCCTCGCAGACGTCGTCGAGCGACGAGAGGAGCGTCTCGAACTCGGGCGCGGCGACGGGGCAGTCGACGTCGAAGTAGAACATGAACTCGAAGTCCTCGTCGGGGATGGGGCGGCTCTCGAGCTTGATGAGGTTGATTCCCAGGGCGTAGAAGCGCGCAAGCACCTTGTACAGCGAGCCGGGCTCGTGGTTGATGACCATCATGAGCGAGGTGTGGTCGGCGCCGGGGTAAATCTCGAGGTCGCGTGCGATGCAGGCGAAGCGCGTGTAGTTGCTCGAGCTGTTCTGGACGCTTCGGGACAACAGGTCGAGGCCGTAGAGGTCGGCGCAGATGCGGCTGGAGAGCGCCGCGACGTCCGTGCGGTCAGACTCGGCGACCATCTTCGCCGCGACGGCGGTGTTCTCGACGACGTGGACGTTGACGTCCCCCAGGCCGTCGAGGAAGTCGGAGCACTGGCGGATCGCCTGGGCATGGCTGTAGATGTCTCGCACGTCGTCGATGCGGGTGCCGGGCTTGGCCAGCAGGTTGTGGTCGACCTTGAGGCGTAGCGTGCGCACGATGTGGAAGTCGTGCTGCATCATCAGGTCGTACACCTTGTTGACGGTTCCCGCGGTCGAATTCTCGACCGGCAACACGCCATAGCGGCTCGTGCCGTCGACGACCGAGGCGAAGACCTCCTCCCACGTCTCGTAATAGGAGATGTCGGGATGGCGGAAGAGCCTGTCGGCCGCAGCCTGGGAGTAGGCGCCCTCGACGCCCTGACAAGCGACCTTTGCCGAGGGTGGGAAGAGGTCGGGCGTTGCCTTGCGCGCCGAGCGAATCTGGCCGACCAGGCCGTCGTCCGCCTGCAGGCGCCTGGCCTCGCCGGACTTGGCAAGGTCCATCAACAGCGAGAAGAGCACCTGGCTGTAGTCACGCAGGTCCTCGGGCATCGAGTCGGCAACGCGGCGCAGCTTGGCGCGCTCGCGCGTCTTGTCGAGCACGGGCAGGCCGTGCTCGCGCTTGTACTCGGCAACCTCAAGGGCGCAGTCCATGCGCTGCCTGAACAGGTCGCAGATCTGGCTGTCGATGTGGTCGATCCTGTCGCGGATCTCGGTGATGTCGCTCATGCTCTAGCCTCTTGTCTTGGCGCGGTTCTAGCGGGTCCAACCAGTGTCGGGCGGGAAGGAAAGCCAGCTGTCGAGGACCGCGAGTGCCATGACGGCCTCTGCCACGGGCACCGCCCTGGGGGCGATGCAGGGGTCGTGGCGGCCACGAACGCCCAGGCGGGCGTCGGTGTTCGCCACGAGGTCGACGGAGTCCTGCTCGCGAGCGATCGAGGAGGTGGGCTTGACCGCCATGCGGAAGAGCAGCGGCGCGCCGGTGGTGATGCCGCCAAGGTTGCCGCCAGCGTCGTTTTTGGTGGGCTCCACACGGCCGTCGACCATGCGATACGGGTCGTTGTTCTCCGAGCCGTACATGATGGCGGCGTCGAAGCCGCTGCCGAACTCGAGGCCCTTGACCGCGGGGATGCCAAAGACGGCGCGCGCGATGACGGACTCGATGCCGTCGAACATGGGGCCACCGATGCCGGCGGGAAGGCCGCAGCAAACGCACTCGATCACGCCGCCGACGGAGTCTCCCACCTTGCGGGCGGCCTCGATCTCGGCTCGCATGGCCGTGGCGGCATCGGGGTCGATCGCGGGGAAGGTGCGCCCATCGGCGAGGGCGTCCATCTGGGAGTGGAGCCTGGCACGCGACGTGGGGTCGAGCTCGGTCGCGCAGAAGGGCTCGTCGGGCTCGCCCGCGACCTCGAGCAGGTGTGCCGAGACGCGCACGCCGCGGCTCGCGAGCATCTGCAGGGCGATGCCCCCGGCCACGCACACCGGTGCGGTCAGCCTTCCCGAGAAGTGCCCGCCACCCGCCACGTCCTGCTCGCCAGACCATTTGACCTGCGCGGGCCAGTCGGCGTGGCCAGGCCTGGGAACGCGCCGCAGCTCGTCGTAGTCGTGTGAGCGCGTGTTGGTGTTCTCGATGATTGCGGCCAGTGGTGCCCCGCACGTGCGGCCGTCTGGGTTGAGGCCCGAGACGATCCTGGGCGCGTCGGCCTCCTTGCGAGGCGTCGACCAGGGGTCACGTCCGGGGGCGCGCCTCGCCATGAAGGCAGCGAGCTCGTCGGTGTCGACGCGAAAGCCCGATGGCAGGCCCTCGACCACGCAGCCGATGGCGGGGGAGTGCGACTGTCCGAAGACGCTCACGCGAAGGGTTTTGCCGAAGGTGGAAGCCAACGCTATCCCTCCATCCTGACCATGCCGCCGAGCCTGGCAAGGTCCTCGAAGAAGGCCGGGTAGGACTTGCGGACGCACTCGGCGCCCCGAATCGCGACCGGGGAGGTCGCGCGGGAGGCTGCCACGGCCGACATCATCGCGATGCGGTGGTCGTTGGCGGCGTCGACCGTGCCACCAGAAAGTGACTCGACACCATCGATTACCAGGCCGTCGTTTGTTACCTGGATGCGTCCACCCATGGCGTTGATGGCGGCGGAGACCGTCTGGAGTCGGTCGGACTCCTTCAGGCGAAGCCTCTCGGCCCCGGTGATGGTGGTCGTGCCATGGGCGAGGGCGGCGACGGCGGCGATGGGTGGCACGAGGTCGGGGCAGTCGCTCACGTTTATCTCGCAGCCCCTGAGGATGTCGGGGGAGACGGTGGCGGTGTCGCCCGAGCGCGAGACGCGGGCGCCCAGGCGTGCCAACGCGCCCATGATGACGCGGTCGCCCTGCGAGCTGGAGAGGTTGAGGCCCGTGACGCTAATGCCGTTGCCCAGGGCGCCTGCGGCAAGCCAGAAGGCCGCGTTGGACCAGTCGCCCTCGACCTCGACGCCGCCGGGGGACGAGTAGCCCGCGGACTCGACGGTGAGGCTCGTTGCCTCGGCGTCCTTCTCGACAGTTTTTGTGACCCGGACGTCGACGCCGAACTGCGCGAGGGCGTCGATGGTCAGGTTGACGTAGGAGCGTGACTCGAACGGGTCGGTCACGACGACCTCGGTGCGGCCACCGAGCAGCGGCGCGGCCATGAGCAGGCCGCTCACGTACTGCGAGGAGACGTCGCCCGGCAGGATGAAACGGCCCGGGCGGATGGGGCCCCTTGCCCGCAGGGGGAAGTGGCCCTGCTCGGAGATGTCGGCGCCTGCGGCAATGAGCTCCTCGTAGAGGGGGGAGAGCGGTCGCTCGACAAGCCTTCCGTGGCCGGCGATGCGGACCTCGTCGCCCAGGGCGCAGGCGACCGGCAGGATGAAGCGCAGCGTGGAGCCGGACTCGCCGCAGTCGAGAAGCGCGGGCGCGCCCGACCAACGCGGGTCGCGCGGGCCGCGGCGCACGGGGCGCACGCGGAAGCCGCGCGCGGTGCGGGTGACTCCGGCCCCGAGCGCGCGAAGGCATGCCGCCGTGGCCTCGATGTCCTGCGAGGTGGTGGCGCAGACTACCTCGCAGGGCGTGTCGGACAGCGCGGCGCAGATGAGCTGGCGGTGCGCGATCGACTTGGACGCGATGCCACGGATGGAGCCGCCGAGCGGCGACGGGGTGACGATTGCCTTCAAGGTGCTGTTCCCTTTCGGTTGCCTTGTCTAGCGGGCGTATGTGCCGCAGCCCGCGGAGATGATCTTTCGGAGGGTGTCCCAGCCGACGTTTCTGACCTCGACCTCGCCGATGGCGCGGGGGACGACCACGTTCATGGTCTCGCCGTGGCGCTTCTTGTCGTGCGTGGCGTACTCGAAGATGACGTCGTGGTCGAGGTCGGTGTCGACGGGCAGGCCGTATGCCGTGACCGCGGCCTCGATGCGGGCTGGGACGGAGGCATCGCACCAACCGAGCGCGTGCGAGGCCCTCGCGATGCAGCACATTCCGCAGGCGACGCTCGAGCCGTGGCCCAGCGAGAAGTCGCTTGCGGCCTCGACGGCGTGGCCGAGGGTGTGGCCGAAGTTGAGCGTCTGGCGCACGCCGCTCTCGCGCTCGTCGGCGTCGACCACGTCGCGCTTGATCCGGACGTTGCGGGCGATGACGCGCGCGAGACTCGCGCGGTCGTAGCCCCCGCGGTTGATGGGGTCGCTCGCCAGCAGGTCGAACAGCTCGGGGTCGGCGATGACGCCGTGCTTGATGAGCTCGCCGCAGCTGTCGGTGAACAGGTCGTGTGAGATGGTGTTGAGGCAGTCGACGTCGGCGACGACGGCGTTGGGTTGGAAGAAGGCGCCGCACAGGTTCTTGCCGGCCTCGAGGTCGACGGCGGTCTTGCCGCCGACGGAGGAGTCGACCATGGCAAGAAGCGACGTGGGGACCTGCACCACGCGAATGCCGCGCAGGTAGAGTGCCGCGGCAAGGCCGGCCATGTCGCCGGTGACGCCACCGCCGAGGGCGACCACGCAGTCGTCGCGGGACAGTCCGTCGGCGGCGAGGCCCTCGAGAATGCCCGAGAGGGTCGCGAGTCGCTTGTTCTTCTCGCCAGCCTCGAAGGTGCGCAGCGTGACCGCGTACCCCGCGTCGCGAAGCGAGCACATGGCCCGGTCCGCATAGAGCGGGGCGACGTTGGAGTCGCTCACGACGCAGCAGCGGGTTCCCGCGCAGGACTCGCGCGTGACGCGGCCGACCTCGCCGAGGATGCCGCTGCCAACGAGGACGTCGTAGGAGCGGGAGGGGGTGGATACGCGCACGGTCTCGACGACGCTCATCGGGCCTCGGCCTCCCTCTTGAGCCTGTCGCCCTCCGCAAGAAGGGCTTCGAGGCGGCCGGCGTCGCGTGCGTCGAGCGCGTCCTTGTACGCCTGCAGGTTGTCGATGAGGGTCCCGACCTCGCGCGACAGGTGGTCGGCGTTGTCGAGGAACAGCTCAGTCCACATGGGCGCGTTCAGGCGCGCCACGCGCGTGAGGTCCTTGTACGAGCCCGCCGAGAAGCCCTTGTGCTCCTGCGCGGCCGGGCTCTTGACGTAGGCGTTGGACACGACGTGCGCGAGCTGGCTGGTGTATGCGATCTGGCGGTCGTGGAAGTCGGCCGAGGCAAGCGTGAACGACCCGAAGCCGCAGGGCTCGAGCAGGTCCTTGAGCCTGTCGAGAAGGTCGAGGCGCTTGATGTCCTCCATCTGGGGAGGGACGACGACCATGGGCGCCCTGTGGAACATGTTGGCGCGCGAGCGGCCGTAGCCGGAGTACTGGGTGCCCGCCATGGGGTGGCAGCCGACGAAGGTCCAGTCGCGGCCCTTGGCGATGTCGAAGCAGCGCTCGCAGATGACGCGCTTGACGCCGACGGCGTCGATGACGATCGCGCCGCCCGAGATCTTGTCGGCCATGTCGGCGAGCCAGTCGATGCTGAACTGGGGGTAGCCGGCCAGGATGATGAGCTCGCAGGTGGGGATCGTGCGGTCGTCGAGCTCTCCGTCGACGGTCTCGATCATGGCGAGCTCGAGCGTGGAGCGCGTGCGGTTCCACGCGTAGACCTCACGCCCGCCCTCGTGCATGGCCTTGGCGAACGAGCCGCCCATGAGGCCCAGGCCGACGACGCCGACCCGCCCGGGCACAAAGGTGGGGCAGGGCTCCGGCTCGTAAGTGATAGTGGGCTCGAGGTCCTTCTCTGCAACCATGCTATCGACCGCCCTCGGCGTCGGGCTCGGGGCAGATGACGGAGCGGATGCCGCGGACCTTGCCCATCATGTCGTCGAACATGTCGGGCGTGAGCGCCTGGGCGCCGTCGGACCAGGCCCGGCTCGGGCAGTCGTGGACCTCGACCTCGAGGCCGTCGGCGCCGGCGGCCGTGGCGGCGAGCGCCATGGGGGCCACGTAGCGGGTGTATCCGGTGGCGTGGCTCGGGTCGGCGACCACGGGCAGGTGCGTCAGGTGGTGCAGCACGGCCACGGCGGACAGGTCGAAGGTGTTGCGCGTGCGGGTCTCGTAGGTGCGGATGCCGCGCTCGCACAGGATGACGTTGGGGTTACCCTCGCTCATCACGTATTCGGCGGCCATGAGCAGCTCGTCGATGGTGCCCGAGATGCCCCTCTTAAGAAGGACGGGGATGCCGGACTTGCCGACCTCCTTCAGCAGGGTGAAGTTCTGCGAGTTGCGGGCGCCGATCTGAAGGACGTCGATCTTGCGGTCGACGAACTTCTGGATGTCGCGTGCGTCCATGATCTCGGTGACGATGGGCATGTCCAGCTCGTCGCGCGCGGCGCAGAGAAGGTCGAGGCCCTTCTCGCCCATCCCCTGGTACGAGTAGGGGCTGGTACGGGGCTTGTAGGCTCCGCCGCGAAGCATCGTGGCGCCCGACGCGCGCACGGCGCGGGCGATGGTTGCGAGGTTGTCGCCCTCCACCGAGCAGGGGCCGGCGATGACCTGGAAGTGGCCGCCGCCGATCAGCGCGCCGTGGCCGCAGTCGACGACGGTGTCGGCGGGGTGGAACTTGCGGTTGGCCCTCTTGAAGGGCTCCGTCACGCGCTGGACGTGATCGACGATGTCCATGCTCTCGATGAGGTAAGGGTCGATCTTGGTGGTGTCGCCGATGAGGCCGACGATGGTGACGTCTTGGCCCTTGGAGACGTCGGTCTTGAGGCCCTTGGCCTCGACCCAGTCGACGAACTGGTCGATCTGGCCGTCGGTGGCGCTGTTGTTGAGTGCAACAATCATGTGAGTTGTGTCCGTTCCCGAGTCGCGTCCTGCACGTATATGCCTATGCAAGTCGGATAATCCTACTACATCGCGGTTGTTTTCCGGATACGTGTAACGAATCGAAACGCATGGGCTATAATCGACGCGCTTGCCCTCATAGCTCAGTGGATCAGAGCGTTCGCCTCCGGAGCGAAAGGTCGCGGGTTCGAATCCCTCTGAGGGCACCAGGACCTTGACGGGCCCCCGCCGTCGCGCGGGGGCCCTCTTCTATATCGCGGTCGCCGGGACCCGAGCGGGGAGGACCCTCCCATGCCTTACGCCACGAACGACGATGCCGAGAAGAACGACGGGGCCGAAGCCGCCCCGCGCGGCCTGACCGACCGCGAGGTCGCCGAGCGGCTCGCCGACGGCCGCGCCAACGTCAACACCGACGTGCGCACCAAGAGCGTGCCCACCATCGTGCGCGAGCACGTCCTCACGCTTTTCAACGGCGTCAACCTCTTCCTGGCGCTGGTGGTCGTCTCCACGGGCCAGTACCGAAACCTGCTGTTCATGCTGGTCGTTCTGGCCAACCTCGTCATCGGCGTGTTCCAGGAGGTCCGCTCCAAGCTGACCATCGACAGGCTCTCGATCCTGGCGGAGCGGCCCGTGAGGGTCGTACGCGCCTCGGGTGAGGCCGAGGTCGCGGCGAGCGGGCTTGTGCTCGACGACCTCGTGCGCCTCTCGCACGGCGACCAGGTTCCCGCGGACTCCGTCATCCTGACGGGCGACGTCCTGATGGACGAGAGCCTGCTCACGGGCGAAAGCCGCCTGGTCAGAAAGGTGGCGGGCGACGAGCTCCTCAGCGGCAGCTTCGTGTCCAGCGGCAGCCTGCTCGCCCGCGTCACGCGCGTCGGCGCCGACGGCTTCGCCGCCAAGATCAACGCCGAGGCAAAGTACGTCAAGCCCGTCCGCTCCGAGATCCTCGAGACGCTGCGCATGATCATCCGCCTGGGCACGAGCGTGCTTCTGCCCCTTGGCGGCGCGCTGTTCGTCAGGACGCTTCTCGACGGTTCGACGCCCCAGGACGCGGCGCTCACCACCGTGGCGGCAGTCGTCGGCATGATCCCGCAGGGGCTCGTCCTTCTCACCAGCACGGTGCTTGCCATCGCCACGACCAGGCTCGCCCGCTCCAACGTCCTCGTACAGCAGCTCTACTGCATCGAGACGCTGGCCCGCGTCGACGTCTTGTGCCTGGACAAGACGGGCACCATCACCACGGGCGCGATGGAGGTCAGCTCGCTTCTTCCCGAGGCGCCAAACACCGACGACGACCTGCTGCGCGTTCTGGGCCTTGTGGCCCGGGCAAACGAGGCCGACGCAAACGACACCTCCCGTGCCATCGCGGCCCGCGTCCCCGCCGACCTGTTGGCTGGCGAGAAGATCGCGCGGGTCGTGCCCTTCTCGTCCGCGCGCAAGTACTCGGGGTGCGTCCTGGCAGACGGCACGTGCCTCGCCATGGGGGCATCGCAGTTCGTGCTCGGCGACGCCTTCGCCGCGCACGAGGCGTCCGTGCGCTCGTTCGACTCGCTCGAGCGAGTGCTCGTGGCCTGCGAGGTCGACGGCTTCGACGGCGACGGCGCCATCGTGGGCGTTCCGCGCGTCGTCGGCTTCGTCGGTATTCGCGACCAGGTCCGCGACACCGCCGCCCGGACGGTCGCCTACTTCGTCGAGCAGGGCGTCACCCTCAACGTCGTCTCGGGCGACGACCCCGCGACCGTCTCGGCCATCGCCGCGAGCGTCGGCGTGCCCGGGGCCGGGCGCTGGGTCGACGCCACGACCCTGGACACCCCCGAGAAGCTCGCCCGCGCCGCCGCCGACTGCCATGTCTTCGGACGCGTGACCCCCCAGCAGAAGCGCGAGCTCGTCCGAATCCTGCAGGAGGCCGGCCACACCGTCGCCATGACGGGCGACGGCGTCAACGACGTGCTCGCCCTCAAGCGTGCCGACTGCTCGGTCGCCATGGCGTCCGGCTCGGACGCTGCGCGCAACGTCGCCGAGGTGGTCCTCGTCGACAACGACTTCGCCCACATGCCCGAGGTCGTCGCCGAGGGACGCCGCTCCATCAACAACCTGCAGCGCTCGGCGTCACTGTTCCTCGTCAAGACGGTCTTCTCGGCGGCGCTGGCCTTCGTGTGCGTGTTCTTCCCGCCCTACCCGTTCCTGCCCGTGCAGATGGCGCTCGTCTCCGCCGGCATCATCGGAATCCCGTCGTTCGTCCTGGCGCTCGAGCCCAACCACGACCGCGTCCGCGGCCGCTTCCTCGCCAACGTGCTGTCGCGCTCGATGCCCGCATCGATCTCCATCCTGGTATGCCTCGCCCTGACCCTTCTGGTCGGACGCCATTTCGCGGGCTGGGACTTCCGCCAGACGTCGACGGTGTGCACCATGCTTGCGGCGGTGGTGGGCATCGCCCTCATCGTCCGCATCTCGGTGCCCCTCTCCGTGCTGCGCAAGCTGCTTCTTGGCTTCGTTCTCGCGTTCATGGCGTCGGGCTTCACGTGGGCGGGCCCGTTCTTCTCGATGGCCACGCCGAGCGTTTCAATGCTGTTGCATTTCGTGCTTGCCGCCTGCCTGGGCGTCTTCGCGTTTAATCATTTGTCTACCGCGTTCGCCGCCGACCTCGGGTCGAGCGACGGAGCGTTCTCGCGTCTGGTCGACCGCATCGAGGAGAGGGAACATGAGAGAAACCACGCCCGAGTTCGTTGACGCCGTCCGCGCCGCCCGCGTGCCCGTCGCCGTCGAGGCAGGCGGCATCACGCGCCTCGTCACGGACGTCTCCGGGATCCCCGGGGCCGAGCGCATCCCGCGCGCCCTCGTGGTCCTGCTGGAGAACGTCGTTCGACGCGCCCGCAACGACGAGGAGGCCGTCGCCTATGCCTCCGAGGTCATCTCCGCGGGCCTCGCTGGTGAGAAGGGCGGCGAGGTCGAGTTCATGCCCGCGCGCGTCCTGTTCCAGGACTTCACCGGCGTCCCCGTCTTCGTCGACTTCGCCGCCATGCGCGACGCGATGGTCGCCCACGGCGGAGACCCCGCCCGCGTCAACCCGCACATTCCCTGCACGCTCGTGATCGACCACTCGGTCGCCGCCGACTGCGTGGGCAGCGAGTCCGCCGCCTGCGAGAACCGTCGCATCGAGGCCGAGCGCAACCGCGAGCGCTTCGCCTTCCTCAAGTGGGCGAGCCACTCGTTCGACAACGTTCGAATCGTGCCGCCCGGCGGCGGCATCTGCCACCAGCTCAACGTCGAGCGCTTCTGCGACGTCTCGACCGTCGACGCCCTTGCGGACAAGTCCGCCGACTTCGAGACCGCCTGCTTCGACACGCTCGTCGGCACCGACTCCCACACGACGACGGCCAACGGCCTTGGCGTGCTCGGCTGGGGCGTCGGCGGCATCGAGGCCGAGGCGGCCGCCCTCGGCCAGCCTATCACCATGCTCGTCCCGCAGGTCATCGGCCTGCGCCTGACCGGCGAGCTGCCTGGCGACGCCTCGGGCATGGACGTCGCCCTGACGGTCGCGCAGCTGCTGCGCGCCGAGGGTGTCGTCGGCTGCTTCGTCGAGGCCTTCGGCCCCGGCGTGGCGACCCTGTCCGCCACCCAGCGCTCCTGCGTCGCCAACATGACGCCCGAGTACGGTTCGACCTGCACCCTGTTCCCGGCAGACGACGTCGCGCTCGACTACCTGTCCCTGGTCGGCCGCGACCCGTCCGAGGTCGCGTTCACCCGCGAGTTCCTTCGCGTCCAGGGCATCTCGGATGACGCCGAGCGCACCTACGCCAAGGTCCTCGACCTCGACCTGTCGGACGTGCGCCCCTGTCTTGCCGGCCCCTCCCGCCCGCATGACCGTCTTGAGCCCGCCGGCCTGCGCGAGCGCTTCCGCGCCGCCGCGGCCGCCCACGGCAACGGTGACCCCACCAAGGTCGCCGAGGTCACCTGCGCGGACGGCTCGACCCACGAGCTCGGCCACGGAACCATCGCCATCGCGGCCGTCACCAGCTGCACGACTGCCACCGACCCCGCCATGATGGTTGCCGCCGGCCTTCTGGCCAAGGCGGCCTCCGAGCGGGGCCTTGCACCCAAGCCCTGGGTCAAGCGCGTGCTCGCCCCGGGCAGCCACGCCACCGAGCTGCTCCTCGCGCGCGCGGGTCTTCTCGACAGCCTTCGCGACGTCGGGTTCTACACCTGTGGCTTCGGTTGCATGAGCTGCATCGGCAACTCCGGCTCGATTCTGGACTGCCTCAAGCCGTACGCCGCCGACCTCGAGCTGACCAGCGTCCTTTCCGGCAACCGAAACTTCGAGGGGCGCATCAGCCCCGACGTCGCGCAGAACTACCTCTGCCAGCCCGCTCTCGTCGTCGCCTACTCGCTTGTGGGAACCATGGACGTCGACCTCTCGAGCGAGCCCGTGGGCATCGGCCGCGACGGCAGCCCCGTCATGCTCGACGAGATCATGCCCGGCCGCGACCAGATCGATGCCGTGCTGTCCTCCGTGCTCGATTCCGACCTGTTCGAGAAGGGCAGCGAGGGCCTGTTCGACGGCGACGCCGAGTGGGCGGCCATCGACGCCGGCGAGTCCGCCACCTTCGATTGGGACCCCGACTCGACCTACGTCCGTCGTCCGCCTTACTTCGAGATCGCTGAGCGTACCGACACCCTTGAGGTCTCGGGCGCCCGCGCCATCGCCCGCCTGGGTGATTTCGTCACGACCGACCACATCTCGCCTGCCGGCGCCATTGCCGACGACTCTCCGGCGGCGCGCTACCTCCTGGAGAGGGGCGTCCTGAAGGCCGACTTCAACACCTATGGCAGCCGTCGCGGCAACCACGAGGTCATGGCCCGTGGCACCTTCGCCAACGTCCGCCTGGACAATGCCCTGGCGTCCGGTCGTCTCGGCGGATGGACCCGCGACCTTTTGGACGGCCAGGTCAAGAGCATCTTCGACGCGTCCGAGCACTATGCCCAGCAGGACATCCCCCTGGTGGTGGTTGCGGGCAAGATGTACGGAAGCGGCTCCTCGCGCGACTGGGCGGGCAAGGGCCCGCTGCTGCTGGGCGTGCGTGCCGTCATCGCGGAGAGCCTTGAGCGCATCCATCGTTCCAACCTCATCGGCATGGGCATCCTGCCCCTCGAGTTTTGCGGTGGCCAGACCGCCGAGACCCTGGGTCTCGACGGGACCGAGACCTACGACATCGAACCGGTCGACCTTTCCGTGGGGCTTCCCGCAAGCCGCACCTGCGCGGTGCGTGCGACCCGTGCCGATGGCACGGTCGTGAACTTCGAGTGCACAGTTCGTGTTGACACCCCAACCGAGGGCGCTTACCTCAGCCGTGGGGGCATACTCCCTTATGTCCTGGAGCAGCTCGAGGTCTAGAGCGCTCGCCCGCCCGGCGGACTTCCGCCGGGCGCGGCAGGCACCTCAAGGAGGGGAGAGGGGCACGTGGTCTGCCCGTACTGCGGAACTCACATCGACGATGGCGCGCAGGTTTGTCCCGCATGCCACGCAGAGCTCGACCTCACGCAGGTCATGAGCAGGATTGACGTCAGCTACTGCACTTGCTGCGGCGCGTTGTTGCCTGCCGGGGCCGACGCATGCCCTGCCTGCGGCATGCCCGTCGCCACGGGTCAGTCCGTGTCGGACCCCTTTGGCATCGCTGCCGAGAAGGGCCTCGAGACCGAGCGCGTCACGCCTAAGTCGGTTCCCACCGAGCCCGCGCCGCCGCGCCACATTCGCGTCCTCGACCTGCCCGACATCGGCCCCGACCCGAAGTCGGAAGGCGATGGCCAGGCTGCCGCGATCGAGTCGTCCGCGGCAGAGGAGACCAACTCGATGCCGCGCATCGAGAGCGCCATCCCCTCGGAGTCGCGCAGCGCCCATTCCGATGACAGGCTTCCCAGGACCAAGGCAGTGCTCGCGGGTGCCCTTGCCTCGCTCGTGCTCGTGGGCGGCTCGGTGCTTCTCATCTCGCACCCCTGGGATCCAAACGCCTACGTGACCCACAACACCACCGAGCGCGACACCTCGAAGGCGGGTTTCCCTGGCGAGCGTGACAAGCTCACGGGGCAGGACAGCTCCGCAGAAGACACAAGCGCCCAGATCTCCGGCGACGAGCAGACGCTCTCGGACCTCTCGGATGCCTACGAGAAGCTCGGCAAGCTTGCCGAGAAGATCGACGACAATGCCGACACCTTCGACGACGTCGCCTTTTCCGGAAGCCTCGAGCAGCGCAAGAAGGGCGCCTCTACGGCAAAGTCCCTCTCGTACGAGGCCTCAAACCTCATCGATGACATCTCCGGCATCGACGTCACCTCCGGCACGTATGCCGCCGACCTCGAGCATCTCCAGACCCTCGGAAACTGGCTGCGCAACCGTGTCGACGCGCTCAACGAGGCATGGCAGGCCGATGTTGCCTCCGACGACCCGTCTTCCGACCGTTCGAGCATCGAGGCCCCGCTCAAGGCGGCCGAGAACGCCAACGGAACCAATACTTACAAGGTGTTGTTCGACCAAAACTACGATGCGTGGAAGCCTGCCGAGAAGGGCTCGTCCGACTAGCGCGTCCATCCGTCTGCGAGCCGAGCGTTCTGCTCAAACTGTGAAAAGCACGCCATCCCGGTAGAATCTTTGGGTTGATACGTAGTTGAGACGGCCGGCCCGACCCGGCCCCTGGGAGATGATTACGCATGGGTCTTTTTGGTGAGCCTATGTACACCCCGACCTACGAGGTCGCTGGCGACGAGGTCGCCGTCTTCGATACGAGCAGGGGCACCATCCGTGCCAAGCTCGACGGCGACGGTGCGCCCATTCACGTTGCCAACTTCTGCGAGCTTGCGGGCTCCGGCTTCTATGACGACCTCAAGTTCCACCGTTACGTCCCCGGCTTCGTCATCCAGGGCGGCTGTCCCAACACGCGCGAGATGAGCCCTGCGGACGTTGCCGCAGGCAAGCCTGGGCCCTTCGGCCAGCCCGGGACCGGTGGCCCCGGCTATCGCATCAAGCACGAGTACGACACCAACCCGCGTAACAGCCATGTCGACGGCGCGCTGGCCATGGCCCGCTCCGCCGCGCCCGACTCCGCGGGTTCGCAGTTCTACTTCTGCCTGGGCCCCCAGCATGGCCTGGACAGCGGATATACGGTCTTCGGCACCTGCGTCGAGGGCTTTGACGTCATTTCCGAGCTGCGTGCCGGCGACGTCATCAACTCCGTGCGAATCGAGCATGACCGCGCGTAGCGCAGGTCTCCGAGAGAGGGAGCAACATGGATCAGCAGGCATTCGAGGCGGCGCGCACCGCCTATCAGAACGGTGATTGGGCGGCTGTCGTCTCTGCCGCCTCCGTCGTCAGGCAGCCCGGCGAGGTTTGCGGTGCGTCGGACCACCTCAAGGGCAACGCGCTCATGAAGCTCGGCCGTTACTCCGACGCCGCCGAGGCGTACGCCGACGCCCTTCTCGACACGGCGTATGGCAAGCGTGGCGCGCTCTCCTGCAACCAGGGCCGCGCGCTTCTCGCCGCCGGTCGCCCGGCCGACGCCGTCGCGCCGCTCGTCGCAGCCACCGCCGATGCCGACTATGCAACGCCGTACAAGGCGCAGATGGCCTTGGGCACTGCCAAGACCATGCTCGGCGACCTTCGTGAGGCGGGCATCGCCTATCGAAACGCCGCCATCGACGAGTCCAACCCCGAGCCCGCCAAGGCCCTTCTCAAGCTGGGCGACTGCTTCATGGGTCTGGGCCGTCCCGTCGACGCCATCGAGGCCCTTCGCACCGCCCTGGACTTCTCGACGCCGCTGGCCAACCAGTCCCAGATCTATGCCTCCCTCGGCAGCGCCTACGTTGCCGCCAACCGCATGAACGAGGCTATCGACGCCTTCGGGAAGGCCGTCGCCGACGGCTCCTTCCAGCTGACCGCCGAGCAGCAGGCATCCTACAACGCCGCCCAGAAGGCCGTCGCCGCCATCTCCGCGCGCCAGCCCTCCGAGACCGACGCCATGCTCGCCGCCGCCGGCTTTGGCGACGGCGCGACCGGTACCGGCTCCTTCGATCCGCTTGACCCGCTCGGCAAGTCGGGCGAGCTCATGCCCTCTCCCGAGGACACGGGCTTCTTCTCCGTCACCGAGTCCGACCTCATGCAGGCCGAGGCCGATGACCGCAAGATGCGCCGCAAGCACAAGCACACGGGCCTCAAGGTGTTCTTCTTCATCCTGTTCCTGCTTGTCGTCATTGGTGGCGCCGCCGGCTTCGCGTACTACAAGGGCTATGGATGGCCGACCCAGGAGTCTGTCACCGAGGAGCTCTTCTCGTCCGTGTCCAACAGCGGCGATGCCTCCTCGGTGCTTGCCGACTCCGTTTCTGACGAGGCCGCCAAGGAAATCGTCGCTTCGATTCCCACCGGCTCCACCGTCAAGGTTGATGGCGTCAACCGCAGCATGTCCAAGTCCACGGTGTTTGCCACCGCAAGCCTTTCTGCCGGCGGCACCGCCAACTACACCATCGAGATGGTCCGCGTCGGCATTGGCTGGAAGGTCTCCGGCCTGACCGTCGAGTATCCCTCGCAGGTCGACAATGGCACCACGACATCTACCGGCACCCTCTCCGCCACGACCGACGAGGCCGTGACCACTCAGGAGGCCGCCACCACGGACGAGGCCGCCACCACCGACGAGGCTGCGACCACCGCCTCCGCCGATGGCGTCGAGGCCGATCAGCCTACTGAGTAAGCAATGCCAGGCCGACGTGCGCGGTGCGTCGGCCTTGCTCTAGACTGGTGTGCGCAACATCGCGTTGCTCTGCAAGACGAACATGAGCCGGAAGGGTATTCTTCCGGCTGACTCGGGGATAGGAAACAATGTCGTTCTTCGACTCGATATTCGGCGAATACGGGGGAGACCTCGCGATTGACCTGGGCACCGCCAACACGCTGGTGTCCGTTCGCGGTCAGGGCATCGTCCTGAACGAGCCCTCGGTCGTGGCCATCGACAAGGACGCCGAGCGCGTGCTTGCCGTCGGCGCCGATGCCAAGCGCATGGTCGGTCGTACTCCCGGCTCCATCATGGCGGTCCGCCCCCTAAAGGACGGCGTCATCGCCGACTTTGACGTCACCGAGGTCATGCTCCGCTACTTCATCGAGAAGGCCCGCGAGCGTCGCTACCCGTGGTCCCCGCGCCCTCGTGTCGTCGTCTGCGTCCCCTCGGGCGTCACTTCCGTCGAGAAGCGAGCGGTCTTCGAGGCCACGATTCAGGCTGGCGCGCGCCAGGCATTCCTCATCGAGGAGCCCATGGCCGCTGCGATCGGTGCCGACCTGCCCATTGAGGACCCGACCGGCTCGATGGTCGTCGACATCGGTGGCGGCACCACCGAGGTTGCGGTCATCGCCATGGGGGGCATCGTTGTCTCCCAGTCCATCCGCACCGCGGGCGACGAGTTCGACCAGACGATTCTCGAGCATGTCCGCGACGCATACAACCTGTCCATCGGAGAGCGCACCGCCGAGGACATCAAAATCAAGGTGGGTTCCGCCGCGCCCCTGCGCGAGGAGCTCGACGTCGAGGTCAACGGTCGCGATGTCATAAACGGCCTCCCCAAGACCGTCCGCATCGAGTCCGAGGAGATTCGCCGCGCCCTCGACAGGCCTCTTGACGAAGTCACCAAGGCGGTCAAGGATGCCCTCGATGTGACCCCGCCCGATCTTGCCTCCGACCTCATGTACTACGGCATCCTGCTCACGGGCGGCGGCGGCCTTCTCCGTGGCCTCGACGCCAGGCTTCGCGACGAGACGGGCGTCCCCGTCAACGTCAGCCCCACGGCGCTCGAGAACGTCGTCGCGGGATGCGCGAAGGTCCTCGAGGCCAATGCGCTGTCCGGTGGTTTCGTCCAGAGCGCGGGTCAGTAGACCGTGCCCCAGATGCCAAGCATGCCCGGTCGCGGGTCGGGACTCGGCCGCAGGTCCGGTGTGGGAGCCGGGCGTGTGGCCGCGGTTCTGTGTGCGCTGTCCGTCATCCTGTTCACCCTGAGCTGCCGTGAGGCGGGTACTGGCCCGATCTCGACGGTCAAGGGTGCCTTCACCGTCGTCACCACGCCCGTTCGCTATGTCGGCTCCGTGGTGAGCGCGCCATTCTCGGGTCTTGCCAACGTATTCAGCAACCTCACGGCTGACGAGAAGACCCTGTCCGAGCTGAAGGAAGAGAATGAAAAGCTCACGGCCGAGAACGCCAAGTTGAAGGAGGCCGATGAGACGGCCGCGCGCCTGCAGGACCTTCTCAACCTCCAGAGCACCTATAGCCTCGAGTCGACTGCCGCGCATGTGATCTCGGGCTCAACCGACACGTGGACCTCGACCGTCACGATCGACAAGGGCACGTCCTCCGGCCTTACCGTCGGGATGCCCGTGACCGACTCCGCCGGCGTCATCGGGCAGATCATCGAGTGCGGCGTCAGCTCCTCGACCGTGCGCCTGATCACCGACGAGTCTTCGTCCGTCTCCGCGATGATCCAGTCGAGCAGGGCGCAGGGTATGCTCCGTGGTTCCGCTGACGGAACCCTTAGGCTCACGCTCGTCCGTACGGACCAGACCGTGAAGACGGGTGACCTCGTCGTTACCAGCGGCCTCGGCGGTGTCTTTCCCAAGGGTCTGCCGCTGGGCAAGGTCACGAACGTCGAGCGGACCTCCGGGTCGATGTATTACACGATTACCGTGAAGCCCTTCTCCTCGACCGGGAGCTTCGAGGAGGTGCTCGTGATCACTGCGCTCAAGCAGGATCAGAAGGCCACTGCCGACGATGCGGCTGCCGCCAACAAGCAGGACACGTCTGCCTCCACGAGCGCCGCCACGACCGACGAGGTCTCCGACGCGGCGACTGCCGCCGAGGCCGACGGCGACTCACAGGAAGGGTAGGTGCGAGCATGCAGGTCAAGGACAGTCACAAGAGCCGTAGGAGCCTGATCGCCCTCGCGCTTGTCTGTGCGGTGCTGCAGCTTGCCGTCGCCCCGAACGTCGGTCTTGGCGACGGCAGGGCGAACCTGTGCCTTGTCGCCGCGGCGTGCTTCGCGCTCTCCACCGGCGGTACCCCCGCCGTCGTGTTCGGCTTCTTCTCGGGACTCTTCTACGACCTCGTTACCACGGGGCCGGTCGGCCTCATGTCCTTCGAGCTCACGCTCGCCTCCTTCATGCTTGGCATGGAGGGGCGCAACAGGCTCTCCGATGACAAGGTGGGGTCCGCCCAGATCACCGCCGCCACGATCGTCGTCGTCGAGCTCGTCTATGGCGTCGCGATGGTGGCCGTCGGCAACGCGGGCGGCTTCTTCCAGGTGCTTGGCCTCAGGACCATCCCCTCGGCTCTTCTCGACATGCTCGCCTTTGCTGCGGTTGCCTTTGTGATTCGTCGCAGGGCGGCGTCCGGTGGGGGCTTTGGTGGCGGCAAGCCGGGCAAGCGTGGTGCCAGGTTCAGCACCAAGGGGCTCTAAGGGGCGGTCGGTTTGAGTCTTGGCCAGATCGTCGTCATCATCCTCATAGTCGCAGTCGTCGCCGCTCTCGTCGCGGCGGTCTTCGTGCTGCATGGGACCTCGGGCAAGTTCAAGCTCGACATCGGTGGTGCCGCGCCGCGCGCGGCGGGCGGGGACGACACGTCCTCGGAAACGAACGTCAGGGGACGCCTCTATGGCCTCGCGGCGTTCTCGGCCGGTGTCGTCGCCGTGCTTCTGGGCAAGGTCTGGAGCATGCAGCTCGTATCGAGCGACAAATACACCAAGATGGCAGAGAGCAACCGCACCAGGACGATCTCGCTCGCGGCCACTCGCGGCCGAATCCTCGATCGCAACGGCGAGGAGCTGGTGAACAACCGCCCGAGCCTCACCGTCGTCGCGGAGTCCTCGGTTCTTGACGACGAGCTTGAGATGGAACTTCTCGCCAACCTGCTTGGCATGCCCAAGATCGCCGTCAAGCGCAAGATCCAGGACAGCAGCGCGGGCGCCCAGAGCGCGCGCGAGGTGTGCGTCGACGTCGACCGCAGGACCGTCGCGTTCATCGGCGAGCATCCCGACGTATTTCCCGGCGTCTCCGTGGAGGAACGCTCGCAGCGCCACTACCCCAAGGGCAACCTCGCCGCGCACATCCTGGGCTACACGGGCAGCATCACGCAGGAGATGCGTGAGGAGGCGGACAAGTCGACCGAGGACTCCGCGATCGCCTACGAGATGGGTGACATCGTCGGCCAGGCGGGAGTCGAGTACCAGTACGAGTCCATCCTGCAAGGCGTGCGCGGCCAGCAGCAGGTGCACGTCGACGCCAATGGCAACATCCTGGATTACTCGACCTCCATCCCGCCGGTGGGCGGCTCCGACATCATGCTCACGATCGACTCCAAGATCCAGAAGGGTGCCGAGGATGGCCTCGCGCACGCCATCTCCGCGTCTCGCGAGAAGGGCAACTCGGACTGTAACTCCGGTGCCGTCGTGGTGATGGACGTCACGAACGGCGAGGTCCTCGCTATGGCGAGCGCCCCGACGTTTGACCCGAGCGTCTTCATCGGCGGCATCTCCAACGACGACTGGGAGGCCTTGTCCTCCGAGGGCAGCGGTTACCCGATGATGAACCGTGCCGTCGCGGGCCAGTACATGTCCGCGTCCACGATCAAGCCGCTCACGACGTTTGCCGCTCTCGACTACGGCATCGCCACGGTCGACTCGGGCTACGACTGCACGGGCTTCTGGACCGGCTTCGGCAAGGCGTCCGGCCAGTGGTGTTGGAACCACAACGGCCATGGCTACATGACCCTGCAGACGGGAATCACGTTCTCATGCGACGTCGTCTTCTACGAGATCGGCAAGGGTTTCTGGTATGCCGACGAGGACAAGAAGCTCGGTATGCAGAAGACCTTCGAGAAGTGGGGCCTTGGCACCAAGACGGGCGTCGACCTGCCCAGCGAGTCTGTGGGCCGCGTCCCCACGCCCGACTGGAAGTACGAGCACTACTCCAGTTACTCCGAGGACGACCGCACCTGGAAGGGCGGCGACAACACCAACATCGCCATCGGCCAGGGCGACCTTCTCGTCACTCCCATCCAGATGGCCTGCGTCTACGCGGGCGTCGCTAATGGGGGCTCCGTCTGGAGGCCCCATGTCCTCAAGAGCGTCCTTTCGCGCTCGGGTGACGGCACGGTCGTCACGACCAAGGCGCAGAAGCACTTCGACGCGTCCGAGGACAAGTCGTACTTCAGCCTCGTCCACGCCGGTCTCGAGGGCGTGATCTACGAGGAGGACGAGTCGACCACGGCCCATTTCACCAACCTCTCCGTCCGCGTCGCGGGCAAGACGGGTTCGGGCGAGAAGCCTGGCGAGGCCGCGACGGGCTGGTTCTGCGCCTACGCGCCGGCGGACGATCCCAAGTACGTCATCGCGGCGGTCGTCGAGAAGGGCGGCTTCGGCGCGACGTCTGCCATGTATGCCGTCCGCGACACGCTTGGAGCCATCTACGACCAGCCGGACAACGCCTCGAGCGGATCCGACACGAGCCTGAACTAGCGAAGGGGGAGGACATGCCACACGAAACGCCAAAGGCGTCGCTATCCGACATCGGCTTCGGCGCCGCGATCTCGTCGATGTTCGGCGGGGATGCCGGCAAGTCCCCGACGCATGCGAAGGTGTCGCACAAGCGGGGCCTGCGCGCCAAGCTCAGCCTGCCCACCCTGCTGCCCGCGTTGCTGCTTCTGGCCTACGGCCTTCTCACCGTGTGGTCCGCCTCGCTCACCATTGCGGAGGCATCGCTTCCCAGGCAGCTCGTGGGCGCCCTGATGGGCCTGGCGGGCGCCACCGTCCTGTGGCACTACGACTATCGGGTACTCGCCAACTACACGAACGTCCTTTTGGGCGTGGCGGTCTTTCTCATCCTGATGCCAAAGATTCCCGGCCTGGGCATCACCGCAAAGGGAATGACCGGCTGGGTCAAGATCCCCTTGATCGGCTTCAGGTTCCAGCCCTCGGAGCCCTGCAAGATCGTCGTCATCTTCCTCATGGCGTCGATCGTGGCCCAGTACAACGGCAAGATCGACACGTTCCGCGACTACGCCCGCCTCTGCGGAACGCTGCTCGTCCCGCTGCTGCTGATCCTGACGCAGGACCTGGGCACGGGCCTGGTCATCTTCTTCGCGGGCGCGTTGATCATCGTGTGCGGCGGTGCCCCCATGCGCTGGGTCCTGCCCACGGTCGGGCTCATCGTGGCTGCTGCCACGCTCGTGATCTTTTGCTCAATGACCGAGGGGTTGCCCAACATCCTCAAGCCGTATCAGCTCAAGCGCCTCATCGTCTTCGTCGACCCTTCGGTCGACCCGACGGGAGACGGCTACAACCTGCAGCAGGCGCAGATTGCGGTCGGCTCGGGCGGTCTTCTGGGCAAGGGCATCGGCAAGGCAACCCAGGCTGGCCAGGGCTTCCTTCCCGAGGCGCACACGGACTTCATCTTTGCCCTTCTCTCCGAGGAATTTGGCTTTGCCGGCGCGTTTTTGCTCCTGCTTTTGTTTGGTTGGCTGCTTCTTGCCACGACCATGCTCGCCCTTCGCACCGACTCGCCGTTCGGAAGGCTGTGCCTCGTCGGCGTCGTGGCGATGTGGTCGTTCCAGTTGTTGGAGAACGTGGGCATGTGCCTGGGTATCATGCCCATCACGGGCATCCCGCTGCCGTTCATCAGCTTTGGCTCCTCCTCGCTCATCACCCAGCTGGCGGCGGTGGGAATAGTACAGTCTGTCTACCACCACAGGACGAAGTCGGCGTAGTCGCCTCGTCCACGTGTCCGCAAGCCATTTCGACCTCGAAGGGAGACTTCCACGTGAAGCTGCCCATCTCCGATGCGCTCGGCATCGCCGACGCGGCCCGCAGGGCCGCAGGTGACGCTGGCGAGCAGTGCTGCCTGCTCGTGGCCGTGGGCGATGGAGCCCCCGCCTCGCTCGTCTCGGCGTTGCGCGACGCATTCGTTCCGGACACGACGCTTGCCAATGTCGACGTCACGACATGCGATCTCGCCTGCGCGGCCCCGCTGTCCGGCTACGATGCCGTCCTGGTCGTCGTCGGGCATGACGAGGCGGCACGCCGGCTGGCGTCCGTCGCGTCCGGCTGTGGCGTGCCGTGCGCGCTTCTCGTCGAGTCGAGCGTCGAGGCGCCCTCGCCCTTCGACGCGGGCGCCGCGGGCGCCCCCGTGTCCGTCATCGCGGGGTCGAGCGACGAGGCTCTTCTCGGTAAGTTGGCCCTGTGGCTGAGCGAATCCTGTCGCCACGACGTCGAGGTCGCGGCGGCATTCCCGTTCGTCCGCGCCGCCGAGTCCGCGAGGCTCGTGCGTTCGTGCGCCGCGACCAACGCCGCGGTCGGACTCGTTGGCTTTTTGGGCGGCGCAGACCTTCCCGTGATGGCCGCCAACCAGATTGCGATGGCGTCCAGGCTGCGTCGCGTCCGCGTCCCTCGCGAACGGGCGGCGTCCGCATCGTCGATGGCCTGCGTCGCGGGATGCGTCCTCGCGTGCGCCTTTGGCTCTCGCGCCGTGGCAAGGCGCGTAACGAGGTCGTGTGGCCCGCTTTCTCCCGCCGTTCGCGCGATGGTCGCCTATGTGGGCACCGTGGCTTGCGGAGTTGCGGTAGGTTTCGTCTCTGAGTTCGGAAAGAGAGTAGGGGGTACCAGGTGAGGCTTGAGCGTCGCGATAGGTTCGAGGAGATTGCGCCTCTTCTCGATCGTGTCGAGAAGCCCACGCGCTATCTCGATCATGAGTGGGGGTCCTGCCGCGAGTTGGACGGCCCATTCCACGTGTGTCTCGTCTACCCCGACACCTATGAGGTCGGGTTGCCCAACATGGGCCTTGCAATCCTGAGGAACTCGCTCAACCGCATCGATGGCATTTCCTGCGAGCGCGGCTACCTGCCGTGGCATGACATGGCGGACCTCATGCGCGAGCACGACATCCCTATGCTCGCCCTCGAGAGTGCGGCCCCGTTGGCCTCCTTCGACGTCGTGGGCTTTACGATCGCCCACGAGATGGCTTGCACGAACATCGTCGAGACGCTTGATCTTGCCCGTATCCCCGTGCGTGCGTGTGACCGCGCCGAAGACGACGCCATCATCATGGGCGGCGGTCCCTCGGTGTGGAACTGCGAGCCCGTCGCCCCGATGTTCGACGCCGTCTGCCTGGGCGACGGCGAGGAGCTCCTCTGCGAGGCCTGCCTCGTCGTTCGCGACGCGCGTGCCGAGGGCGTCTCGCGAGACGAGATCTTGCGCCGCCTCGCCAAGGTCGAGGGACTCTACGTGCCGTCGCTTTACGACGTGCGCGTGGACGAGACCTCGACCGAGTGGGGCTATGCGGTTCCCCGCGACCCGTCCGCACCCGAGCGCGTCCTCAAGCGCGTCATAGCCGACCTGGGCGCGACCGAGCCGCTCAACACCGACATCGTCCCGTACATGAAGACGGTCTTCGACCGCCTCTCCATCGAAGTGCTTCGCGGCTGCGCCCGCGGCTGCAGGTTCTGCCAGGCCGGCATGACCTATCGCCCGGTGCGCGAGCGTAGCGCCGACCAGGTCGTCGAGGCCTGCGAGCGCGGCCTTGCCTCGACCGGCTACGACGAGGTGTCGCTTACCTCGCTGTCGACCACCGACCATTCCTGCTGCGCGGAGATGATCCACCGGGTCAACGAGGGCGTCCGCAACCGCGGCGTTCGCATGTCGATCCCCTCGCAGCGACTCGACTCATTCGGCGTCGACATGGCGCTCGAGGTCGCGGGCGGCAAGAAGGGAGGCCTCACCTTCGCCCCGGAGGCGGGGTCCCAGCGCCTTCGCGACGTCATCAACAAGAACGTCACCGAGCTCGACCTCGAGAGGGCCGCGACCAACGCCTTCGAGAATGGCTGGCGGCGCATGAAGCTCTACTTCATGATGGGACTGCCGACCGAGACCGATGAGGACATCGTCGCCATTCCACGTCTCGCGGGCCACGTGCTCGACATCGCGCGCGGCATCGTCCCCAAGGGCCAGCGCGGGGGAGTGTCGGTCTCCATCTCCGTCGCGGTCTTCGTCCCGAAGGCCTACACGCCGTTCCAGTGGGCGGGCCAGCTCCCGCTCGCCGAGGTTCGCGAGCGTCAGCGCCTGCTGCTCGCGTCCGCCCCGGACCGCGCCGTGCGAATCGCGTATCACGATGCCGAGACCTCTCAGGTCGAGGCGGTCCTGTCTCGCTCCGGCCGTGCCGCGTTCGAGCTCATCTACTCGGCCTGGCGCCACGGCAGCCGCTTCGACGCCTGGCAGGACGAGTTCGACTACTCCAAGTGGCGGGCTGCCGCCGAGGAGGTCGGGATGGACCTCGAGGCAATCGCCTCCACACCCTACGAGATCGGCGTGCGCCTCCCCTGGGAACACACCTCGCCCGGCGTCAGCATGGGCTACCTCGAGAGGGAGTGGCGTCGCGCCATGCTTGGCCAGACGACCGCCGACTGCACCCGCACCTCGTGCACCGGCTGTGGCGTCTGCCCCACGCTCGGTGTCTCCAACGTCTTGGTGGGTGATCGCTCGTGAACGAGGGACTGTTCCGACTCAGGGTCCACTATGTCAAGCACGACCGCCTTCGCTACCTCGGCCACCTCGAGGTCCTTGGCACCATCGACCGCTGCGTCCGTCGAAGCGGCCTTCCGTTCGACGTGACCAATGGCTTCTCGCCCCGCATGCGCATGCAGTTCTCGTCCGCGCTTCCCGTGGCGGCCGCGTCAGATTGCGAGTGGTACGACCTGTTCCTTCGCGAGAAGGTCGATGAGGCCGCGGCCTTCTCGGCACTTCTCGGCTCCACGCCCGCCGACCTCGCGCCCGTCCGCGCGGGATACGTGAGCACCAAGCTGCCCGCCATCGAGTCCTGGCTCACGCGCATGCGCTGGACGGTTGACGTCTCCAGGATTGAGCCCGGCGCGCTTGACGCCGCCATCGGAACCGTGCGCGACGAGGGGTCCATCACCTACCTCCGTGGCACCAAGGAAAAGACCGTCGACCTTGGTCCGACGCTTGTGGGGTGGGTCTGCGAGCGTCGCGAGGGAGGTACGCTCGTGACGCTCGACACGCGCACGACCCCCACGGGCTCGCTCAGACCCAGCCTGCTCGTCACTACCGCGCTCGACCGAATGGGTGCCTCGCCGGACACCATGCTGTCGGTCTGCCGCCGCGGCCAGTGGGGAGAGGAAGATGGGCGTCTTGTGGAACCGCTTGGATAGGGCGGAGCAGGCAAAAGACGCGGCTATCCTATCCATCGGCGGCATCTCCAGCGTCCGTCCGCGGTTTTTGTGACGAATCGCGCAGGTGACGGGTAAAACTCGTTGACCGAGCTGGTGGTAGCTGGTAAAGTATCCAGCTGTTGCACTCACCCCAGCAATGAAGGGTTTCTAACATGTACGCAATCGTTTCGACTGGCGGCAAGCAGTACAAGGTTGCCAAGGGCGACGTCATCGACGTCGAGAAGCTCGACGCGCAGCCTGGCGAGAAGGTCAAGCTTGACGTTCTCATGCTCTCCGACGGCAAGAAGATCGTCGCTGACGCCTCCGCACTTGCCAAGAAGAAGGTCACCTGCACGGTGGTCGAGCAGTTCAAGGGCGAGAAGCAGCTCGTCTTCAAGTTCAAGAAGCGCAAGCGCTACCACCGCTGCAACGGTCACAGGCAGAACCTCACCAAGCTCGAGGTCTCTTCTCTCCCGCGCATGACCGCCGCCAAGAAGGCCGACGAGGCCTCCGACGAGCAGTCCGAGTAACCAGAAGCGTCGACTCGCATTTCGAGCAGATAGGCAGGTACCACAATGGCACACAAGAAAGGTCTCGGCTCCTCCCGTAACGGCCGCGACTCCCACGCCCAGCGACTGGGCACCAAGATCTTCGGCGGCCAGGCCATCAAGACCGGTCAGATCATCGTTCGCCAGCGCGGCACGCACATCACGCCGGGCGCTAACGTTGGTCGCGGCAAGGACGACACCCTGTTCGCCCTGTGCAACGGCACTGTAGAGTTCAAGAAGGGCGCCAAGCACACCGTTTCCGTCATCCCGACGGAGGCTTAGGCCCTCAACGGAACCGTCTTGCGAGGCCCCCGGCATTTGCTCGGGGGCCTCGTTGTCTATCCAGGCGCGATGCGCCCGACCCATAGGGGTCCTTCCCAGGAGGCACGATGTTCACAGACCTTTCCAGGATCAACGTCTGCGGTGGCGACGGCGGTGCCGGCTGCATGTCGTTCCGCCGAGAGGCGTATGTCCCCAAGGGCGGTCCTGACGGAGGCGACGGCGGCAATGGCGGAGACGTCATCGTTCGCGTCGACCCGCAGCTCTCGTCGCTTATCGACTACCGCTTCAAGCACCACTTCCGCGCCGAGCGCGGAACGCACGGCCAGGGTGCCCGCAAGCATGGTCGCGACGGTGAGAATCTCGTCCTGCGCGTCCCGCTTGGCACCGTCGTGCGTGAGCTCGACCCCGAGACGATGACCCCCGCCTTCGAGGTCGCCGACCTCACGCAGCCCGGCGAGCAGGTCGTTGTGGCCCCGGGTGGCCTGGGCGGTCGCGGAAACATCCACTTCGTCACCTCCACCCGACGTGCGCCGGCATTTGCCGAGAAGGGCGAGCCCGCCCGCGAGCACTGGATCGAGCTCGAGATGAAGCTCATGGCCGACGTTGCCCTCGTGGGCATGCCCTCGGTCGGCAAGAGCTCGCTCATCTCCAGGATCAGCGCCGCCAAGCCGAAGGTCGCCGACTATCCCTTCACCACGCTCGTCCCCAACCTGGGCGTCGTCCGTGCGGGCGAGGACTCCTCGTTCGTGGTTGCCGACGTCCCCGGCCTCATCGAGGGCGCGAGCGAGGGCAAGGGACTCGGCCACGAGTTCCTCCGTCACATCGAGCGCACGGCCCTTCTCGTCCACATCGTCGATGCTACCGGCGGCTTCGAGGGTCGCGACCCGGTCGAGGATTATCGCGTTATCAACGACGAGCTCGCGGCGTATGCGAGCGAGCTCGACGCCCGTCCCCAGATCGTCGTCGTCAACAAGTGCGACATGCCCGGCAGCGACGAGGCCGTCGAGCGCGTCCGCGCCTGTGCGGAGGCTGACGGAAGGCCGTTCTTCGCCATCTCGACCATCACCGGCCAGGGCCTCGACGAGCTCGTCGGCACCTGCGCCGACATGGTGCGAGAGCTTCGCGCGCAGATCGCGGTCGAGACCGAGGGCGAGCGCAAGGACAAGGTTTGGGAGAGCAGGCGCCAGCGTCGCGACCGCGCCCTCTCGATCAAGTCGCTCGGCGGCGGCGTCTTCCGCGTCAGTGGTCCCGCGATCGAGCGCATGGTCGTCCAGACCGACTGGGACAACGACGAGGCAATCACCTACCTCCAGCATCGCTTCGACCGCATGGGTCTCGACGACGCCCTTGCCAAGGCGGGCTGCAAGAACGGCGACGAGGTCAGGATCCTCGGCTACTCGTTCGACTACGACGGCTTCGACGACGAGGACGAGTTTGCGGAGCTGAGCGACTCAGACGACCAGATTCTCTCCGAGTTCGAGGATGCCGACCCGTCTGACGGCGCGTTCGACATCGAGCCTGCGGACGACGCCTCCGACGGGGAGTCCGAGTAGTGGCGGGGGAGGGTGCCGCGCGCACCATCGTCGTCAAGGTCGGCTCGTCCACGGTCGTCGGTTCCGACGGTCGTCCCGACCGCGCGTTCATCGAGTCTTTGTGCGACCAGGCCGCCGAGCTCGTCTCCCGTGGCATGCGCGTCGTAATCGTCAGCTCCGGCGCCGCCGCCGCGGGCATGGGCAGACTCGGCTTCTCCAAGCGTCCGACAGATTTGGCAACGTTGCAGGCATGCTGCTCCGCCGGACAGGCATCGCTCACTGAGACCTATGCGGAGCTCTTGGGCGAGCATGGCATCCCGTGCGGCCAGGTCCTTCTCACCAGGGGAGACGTGGTCGAGCGCGAGAGCTACCTCAATGCCCGTGGAACGCTTTCCACGCTGCTTGACCTCGGTGCCGTTCCCGTCGTCAACGAGAACGACGCGCTGTCCTCCTCGGAGCTCTCCTTCGGCGACAACGACACCCTCGGCGCCATCGTCGCCACGTTGGTCGACGCCGACCTCTACGTGATCATGTCCGACATCGACGGCCTGTACACCGCGAACCCGGCCGACGACCCCGCGGCACGTCTCATCCCCAGGGTCGACCACATCGACGCCAAGATCATGTCCATGGCAGGCGGCGCGGGCTCTTCGGTCGGCACCGGCGGCATGGTCACCAAGCTGCGCGCCGCGCGTGCGATGCTCGCCGCCGGCATTCCGATGGCGATCGTTCGCGGCAGGCGCGAGCATGTTCTGGCGGACGTTGCCTCGGGCGAGCCCGTCGGCACGATCTTCTCCCGTCCCGCCGATGACCCGGGCCACGAGAGCCCGCGCAAGCTGTGGATCGGGCTGGCAGGCGTCCCCCGCGGCACGGTCACGGTCGACCAGGGCGCCCGCCGCGCGCTGGTCGACGAGGGCGGCTCCCTGCTGCCCGTCGGGATCATCGCCACCACGGGCGCCTACGCCGCCGGCGACGTCGTGAGCGTTGCCGACGAGTCCGGCCAGCTTCTGGGACGTGGCATCGCGCGTTACTCGTCCGACCAGCTCCGCAAGGCCCATGGCGTGAGGCTCGACGTGATCGCGCGCTTCATGCCCGAGCTTGCCGGACAGCCCTTCATCCACCGAGACGAGCTGCTACTCTTCTAACGAGAAGTGCCGCGTGGCTGCGCGGACGACATTTGGGAGGAACAATGTCCGAGGCAATCGAGAAGGCAACGCTCGCTCATGCGGCGGCCCCGCTCGTCGGGGTTGCCCCCGATGCGGTGCGCCGGGCGGCGGTCGTTGCCGCGGCCGCCGCGCTGCGCGAGCACATGGGCGACGTCCTTTCCGCAAACGAGGCCGATGTCAGCGCCGCCAGGCAGGCCGGCATGGCCGCCCCCCTGGTGGACAGGCTCCAGCTGACCTCGGAGCGCATCGAGGCCATCGCCTCCTCCATGGAGGAGGTTGCCCGACAGGACGACCCCCTCGGCAGCGTTCATAGCGGCAGAACCCTGGCCTCCGGCGTCAGGCTTGAGTGCGTGAGCGTCCCCTTGGGCGTCGTCGCCATGATCTATGAGGCACGTCCCAACGTCACCGCCGACGCGTTCGCGCTGTGCGCCCGTTCGGGCAACGCGTGCGTGCTCAAGGGCGGCAGCGCGGCTCGCATGTCCTGTCGCGCTATCGTCGAGTGCTGTCGTGAGGGCCTCGTCGCGGCCGGGCTTCCCGCGGACGCCTGCTGCCTGGTCGACTCGACCGATCGTGCCGAGACCCGCGAGCTCATGCATGCCGACGGACTGGTCGACGTCCTCATCCCGCGTGGCGGCGCGAGCCTCATCCAGACCTGCGTCCGCGAGTCGACGGTCCCCGTCATCGAGACGGGCGTCGGCAACTGCCACATCTACCTCGAGTCCTCCGCCGACGTGCAGATGGCCGTCGACATCGTCGTGAACGCCAAGACCAGCAGGCCGGGCGTATGCAACGCCGCGGAGTCGCTTCTCGTTGATGACGCCGCCGCCGACGAGCTCCTGCCCGCCGTCCTTCTCGCCCTGAGCGAGCGTGGCGTCGAGCTGGTGGGCGACGAGCGTTGCCGGGCGGTCGCCGAGGGCAATGTCGTTCGGATGGGCGTCGCCGACGAGCAGGACTGGGGCCGCGAGTACCTTGACCTCAAGATGAGCGTGCATGCCGTCTCGGGCGTCGACGAGGCGATCGCGCACATCAACCGCTATGGCACCGGACACTCCGAGGCCATCGTCACCAGTAGCTATTCCGCGTCCGAGCGCTTCCTCGCCGGCGTCGACGCCGCCGCGGTCTACGTCAACGCGTCGACCAGGTTCACCGACGGCGGCGTCTTTGGCTTGGGGTGCGAGATCGGAATCTCGACCCAGAAGATCCATGCCCGCGGTCCCATGGGCGTGGAGGCGCTCACCACTACCAAGTACCTCTTGAGGGGGGACGGGCAGACCCGATGAGCCCTGTCGAGAAGTTCGGTGCCCTCGGGGACCTTCCCAGGCTTGGTGACGACGCCTCCCGCACGTACCGCCTGGGCATCATGGGTGGCACCTTCGACCCCATCCACAATGGTCACCTCGTCGCGGCCCAGCAGGCGCTTGGCGACCTCGGCCTGGACACCGTTGTCTTCATGCCCGCGGGATCGCCCGCGTTCAAGCAGGACCGCCGCGTGAGCTCGGCCGAGGAGCGCTACGCCATGACGCTGCTCGCCACCGCGGACAACCCCTCGTTTGCCGTGAGCCGCTATGAGATTGACCGCGAGGGCATCACCTACACGGCCGACACGCTTGCCGGTCTGCGCGAGCTGTATCCCGAAAACGTCGAGCTCTACTTCATCACGGGCGCCGACGCGATTCTGGACATCCTCAAGTGGCGTGACGCCAGGCGCATCGCCCGCCTTGCCCGGCTGGTGGCCGCGACACGCCCCGGCTACGACCTCGACGCCGTCACCGACGTGATCTTTGAGTCGGGCATCGATTTCGACGTGACCTACCTCGAGGTTCCTGCCCTCGCGATATCGTCGAGCCACCTGCGCGAGCGTTGTGCCGCCGGACAGTCGCTGAGCTATCTCACGCCCAACACCGTCGTCGGCTACATTGCCAAGCGAGGCCTTTACGTCCGTGATGGGGGAGACGACGAATGATTGACTTCGTTACCATCGATTACGATGTGCGGCAGCGCGAGTTCCTCTCACACATCGAGGATGCCCTCTCAAAGCAGCTCATGCGCAAGCCCAGGCGGCTGTCGCACTCGTTTTCGGTTGCCCGCACGGCCGAGGCGCTTGCGGTGGCGTACGGCGTCGACCCGTTCAAGGCGAGGGTAGCGGGTACCCTGCATGACTGGTCGAAGTCCATGTCACGCGACGCACTTCTCGCCAGGTCCCGCGAGCTCGGAATCGACCTTGGGGTCGACCTTGAGCTTGTCGCGCCGCTTCTGCACGGCATCGTCGCCGCGGAGGAGCTCCCGTCGGTCTTTCCCGGCTTGGACGACGACGTGCTTCGGGCCATTCGCGTCCACACCCTGGGCTCGGCCACGCCTACCCCGCTCGACCAGGTGGTCTTCGTCGCGGACGGCATCGAGCCCGAGCGCCCCGGCTCTGCTGGTATCGAGCGGTGTCGCAGCATGGCCGGGACGGCATCGCTCGACGACCTCTACTGGGAGTCCTTCCGGGGTGGCGTCGCCTACGTTATCGAGACCGAGCGCTACCTGTATCCTGGTACGATTGACATTTACAACTCACTCGCATTGGAGCGAGCGAACAAGAAGGAGAGCTAATGAGCGTCACTCCGCTGGAGATCGCCCGCGTCGCCGCGACCGCGGCAGACGACCGCAAGGCAACCGACATCTGCGTCCTGGACCTTACCGAGGCCTCTGACGTCTGCGATTACTTCGTCATCTGCACCGGCAGCAACTCCCGCATGGTCGATTCGATCGTCGACGAGGTCGAGGAGAAGGTCCGCGTCAACTGCGACGAGCGCCCCCTGGCCATCGAGGGTCGCGACGAGGGCACCTGGGTGCTCATGGACTTCGGTCCCGTCGTCGTCCACGTGTTCATGCCCGAGCAGCGCGACTACTACCGCCTCGAGTCGCTTTGGGGCGACGTCCCCCGCGTCGAGCTCGACCTCGAAGGTGCCATGTAGGGGCGCGTCCCTAAAAGTCCTTCTTGCCCATGGGGGCCGTTCCTGTGGTCGCATCCCTAAACCTCAGGTCGTGACCGTAGGCCAGTGCATCGTCGCCAAAGCGCTTGCGCAGCCTCTCGGTCGCGACCATGAGGCTCTCGCGCTTCTCGATACCGTCGTCATCGCCGCCGAACAGGCTCATCTGGCCCGTTGGCTCACCGCCGAACCCACTCACGCCGACCCCCAGCAACCGAACCGCGACACCGGGCTTCCATAGCGTCCTCGCGAGCTCCCAGGCCGTGTCGAGAATCGTCTTTGGGTCACGAGTGGGCTCGTCCAGCATGCGGCGCGCGCTTCTTGTGTGCGAGTAGTCGTACTTTACGCGCACGGTGATCGTCGTGCCCCTCAGGTCGCGTCGCATCAGGCGCATGGCCACCATGTCGGACAGGTGCGCGAGTGCGGCCCTCACCTCGTCGGGGCGCGTCAGGTCTGCCGAGAAGGTCCGTTCGTTCGACACCGACTTGGGCGCCTGCTCGGCGCACGCCTCGGCAACGTCGCTCCGCTCGAGACCGGCCGCCCTGCGAACCATCATGGGTCCCACCTGGCCCATGGCTTGCAGCGCCGCCTCGTCCGTCATGCGTGCGAGCTGTCCGAGCGTTCGGATTCCGAGCGAGTGCAGCCTTTGCTCGGATGCCGCGCCGATACCGCTCATCGAGCGGACCGGAAGCGGTGCGAGGAAGTCGGCCTCGCAGCCTGGCGGTACCACGGTGAGGCCACGGGGCTTCTCGCGCTCCGAGGCGATCTTTGCCACGGTCTTACTGGTGCCCATGCCAATCGAGCAGGTTACGCCGAGCTCGGCCACCTTGCGCTGGATGCGCGCGCAGATTGCCGCGGGACTCTCACGCGAATACCTTCCGGGCGTCACGTCGAAGAACGCCTCGTCGATGGAGACCTGTTCCACGAAGGGCGTCTCGTCCCCGAGCACTCGCATCACGCGGTCGCTCATCTCGCGGTATCGCGCGAAGTTTCCACGTGTCCAGATGGCGTTTGGGCAAAGCCTCGCGGCTTCGGCCGAGGGCATTGCCGAGTGTACGCCGTAACGTCGTGCCTCGTACGAGGCGGTCGAGACCACGCCTCGCTTGTCGGCGGAGCCGCCCACGATTACGGGCTTGCCGCGCCATTCGGGATGGTCGAGCTGCTCGACGGACGCAAAGAACGCGTCGAGGTCCAAAAGGCCTACGGCGCGTCCCTTCCACTCGAGCGCGGAAAGTGCGCTTCCCAGGTCTGGCCCCTCGGCGTCGCCTGCGGCTTGCGGGGGTCGTTTTGGCAGGTTGCCGTCGTGGTATGTCCGGTCTCGCGGGTCCATGACCCGAGTATATGCGGGCCTACAGGCAGGTGGGAAGCGAAACCGTGAAGGTGGTGCCATTCTCGCGGTCGCTCGTGGCCGTGATGGTACCCTCGTTGGCCTCGACGATGCTCTTCGCGATGGCAAGTCCCAGGCCAAAGCTCGCCGCCTCGCCAGGCGCGCCCGACGTGCGCGCCTTGTCGGAGCGGTAAAAGCGTTCGAAGACGTGGGAAAGGTCCGACTCGGGGATGGGCTCGCCAAAGTTGGTTACCGAGAAGATCGCGCGAGCTCCCTCGCGCGTGAGCCGAACGCGGACCTCGGTGCCCTTCTCAGCATACTTGAGGGCGTTGTCAAGCAACGTCTTGAACATTCGCTCGAGCTCCTCGGCGCTTCCCTTGACGGCAATCTTCGGAGTGATCTCCGAGCTGATGGACGTGCCCGACTCGAAGGCGACCGCGTCGTACTGGAGCGTGACCCCTTCGACGAGCTCGGACAGGACGAACCTCTCCTGGTTGGCATGGTTGCGAGACTCGGCTGCGTCCTCGCTTCTGGCAAGCTCGAGCAGGCCTTCGACCAGGCTGCGCATGCGTCCCGCCTCCTCGGAGGTGCTCTCGACCCAACGCCTGGCGTCGTCGTCGATACCCGAGTTCTGCTTCGAGAGGATCTGCATGTTCGCGAGGATCACCGCGAGCGGGGTCTTGAGCTCGTGCGAGGCGTCCGCGACGAAGCGGCGCTGCTGCTCCCAGGAGCGCTCGACCGGGCGCAGCGCCCAGGCGGATAGCTCCCAGCAAGCGAAGAACGAGGCGCTCATGAGGCCGATGAACAGGGCGACATCATTGAGCAGCTGGCGCTTGATGGCCTCGTCGACGGCCGTGGTGTCGGCGATGGCGATGCTCGTCACGCCCCTTTGGGTTTTCGAGGCCCAGGCCAGATGGGTGTGCGTCGAGTAGAAGGTGAAATTCTGGTTGGACAGGGCCGTCGAGACGATCTCCGACAGCGTGTCGTCGTCGACGTCGGCGGCAAACTCGTTCATCTTCGAGACGTCGCCTGCAGGGGAGACGACAACCCTTGCGAGAAGGACATGTGTGGAGCCAGGCTCCCGTTCGCCCCTTTCGCGGATTCCCAGGGTGGGTGGCTCGTAGACCGTGGACTCGAGCGAGCTCTCGAGTGCTTTCGTGACGCTGTCGCGCAGCGTCGTGTACGACGTGAACAACGACGTGCCGAGAATCACCAGGATGACAAATCCAAGCAGGGCGCAGGTGATCGCCGTGAACGACCTTCTCAGTCTCTTGAGCATGTGGCCTCCGGGGACGCGGCTGGGACCCTAACAGCCTAGCGCGTCGCGTCCGGGTGGATGGCCTCGAGACGGTAGCCGAGCATGCGAAGGGTGGTGATCTGCACCACGGAGTGGATGTGGGAGAGCTTCTTGCGCAGGAACGAGATGTAGGCCTCGACCGAGTTCTCGGAGGTCTCACCGTCGGTGCTCCACACGCGGGTGAGAAGGTCCTGCTTGGAGACGATGCGCCCGTTGGAGCCCATGAGGATCTGCATGACCTCGAACTCCTTCTTGGAGAGGTGGACGGTGTAGTCGCCGTTGGTGAGGTCGTGCGTCGAGAGGTCGAGGGTGAGGTCGCCGAACGTGACCTCATCGATCACCACGTCTCCCTGCCTGCGGGTGAGTGCCCTGACGCGCGCGACGAGCTCGACGGCTTCGAAGGGCTTGGTCATGTAGTCGTCGGCGCCGGCATTGAGGCCCTCGACCTTGTCCAGGGTGTCGGTCCTTGCGGTGAGCATGAGGACCGGGACGGAGGAGGACGCCTTTCGCAGGGTGTGGACGAGTTCGAAGCCATCCATGCCGGGCAACATCACGTCGAGGACCAGGGCGTCGTACATGCCGCTCTCGGCATAGGCGAGGCCGGCGCGGCCGTCGTAGACGGCCTCGGCATGGAAGCCCGCATCCTGGAGGATGTGGCAGACGGCGTCGGCAAGGTTGCGCTCGTCCTCGATTACGAGAATGTTCATCTTTTGGCTCCCCACGCTCCGTGTTGTGGTCGTTGGACGCGGATGCGTCCTGGCAACGTATACTCATGTTGCTTAAAACTATGGTACCCAAATCTCTGAATTACCTCTTAAAGCGAGGTGAGACATGCTGTTTCGAATGCTTGGGCATTCACCGTTTCACAAAATTCGCACTTCTCAGCATGCGTCCTTTGTCCTATCATTATCAGCTGCTTTATGTGGCTACGCGGCGAACATCCCTAATACTCGCGCCGCACGTCTGGAGGAGTTTTAATTGGCAGTCAAGATTCGTCTGGCCCGTCACGGTGCCAAGAAGCGTCCGTACTACCGCGTCGTCGTCGCTGACGGCCGTATGCCCCGCGACGGTCGCTACATCGAGCTGGTCGGCCGCTACAACCCGCTGACCAACCCGAAGACCATCGAGCTGGACCTCGAGAAGGTCGACGCCTGGATCGCCAAGGGCGCCCAGCCGACCAACGCCGTCTCTCACCTCATCGACATCGCCCGTGGTGATGCTCCCGAGCCCGAGAAGAAGGCCAAGAAGTCCAAGAAGCAGATCGCCAAGGACGCCGAGGCTGCCGAGGCCGCTGCTGCCGAGTCTGCCGAGTAGCGCATGGATCCCGAGAGGATCGAGGCCGAGGAGACCGACGAGGCCGTCGAGGCCGAGCTGCCCTCCGACAAGGTCGCCGATCTCGTCGAGTACGTCGTGTGCGGCTTGGTTGACGATGTCGACTCCGTGTCGCTCGACGTCACCGACGGCGATGATGGCACCCTGATCGAGGTCAGCTGCGACGAAGCCGATGCCGGCAAGGTCATCGGCCGTCGTGGTCGCACCATTAAAGCCATTCGCACGATCGCCCGTGCGCTCGGCCAGCGCGTCGGCACCTCTGTCGACGTGGAAGTCCTGGGCTAGGGCACATCCGTGTACGAGGAGCTTCGTGCCATAGCCACGGTCTCAAAGACACATGGCAAAAAGGGGGAGGTCGTGACGGTTCCCGTCGGCGGCCTTCCCCTTCTTCTGCACGAGGGACTGGACGTTTGCGTCGTCCCTCCCGAGCTCAAGGGTCCCAGGTGGAGGCGTGTCTGCTCCGCTGGCGACGGGGATACCGCGCAGCTCGTCAGCCTTACCGGCTGTGATGACCTCACGTCCGCCGAGGCGATTGTGGGCAAGACCCTTCTCGCGCGTGATGCCGACCTGCCCGACGACATCGAGCTGCTCGACGCCGATGGTCTCATCGGCCTTTCCGTCATGGACGAGGCCTACGGCGACATTGGCCTTGTCGAGGAGGTCATGAGGGGCCCCGTCAACGATATCTGGGTCGTTCGCGGCGAGCCTGGCGAGACTCTCGTGCCTGCCGTGCCCGATCTCGTGTTGGGCATCGACGATGAGGGCGTCTTGCACGTCGATCTTCCGGACGGGCTCGTCGGCGCGTCCGACTGACGCAGGCGATCGGCTTTCTGGAGGAAAGCATGTCAAAGCTCTACGAGGTCCTCTCGGTGTTCCCCGAGGTCTTCGATTCGTACCTGTCAGCCTCGATCATGGGTCGCGCCCGTGAGCGGGGCATATTCGAGTTCAGGGCGCATGATTTGCGCGACTGGACGCACGACCGCCACAGGACCGTTGATGACGCGCCCTTCGGTGGCGGCCAGGGCATGCTCATGAAGCCCGCGCCGATATACGAGGCGCTTGACGACATTTCCGCCGAGGGGTCCCGTCCGCATGTCGTCTTCTTCACCCCGTGCGGCACCCCCTTCGACCAGTCCGTCGCCGAGAGGCTCTCGCGAGAGGACCGCGTCTTGTTTGTGTGCGGTCGCTACGAGGGCATCGACGAGCGCGCCTACGCGCTCGCCGACGAGACCATATCGCTTGGCGACTACGTTCTCACGGGCGGGGAGCTTGCCGCGCTTGTGGTCATCGACTCCGTGGTTCGACTTCTGCCTGGTGCCCTGGGTGACGAGATGAGTGCGCAAGACGAGTCCTTCTCTTCTGGGCTGCTCGAGTACGCCCAGTACACGAGGCCGTCGGAGTATCGCGGAATGTCAGTTCCAGAAGTTCTTCTGTCGGGCGACCATGCGAAGGTCGATGCGTGGCGCCGCGCAAACGCCATCGAGAGGACCGCGTTGCTGAGGCCCGACCTTCTCGAGTCTGCTGGCCTTACGCCCGAAGAGGTCGAGTTCGCCCGCACGGTGGTCGCAAAGGCCGACCTCGGACGCACGGGGGAGGCCGATGCGTGATGAAGACAGTGTCGAGCGTCGTTCGCTATTTCATTGTTGTCACGCTTGCCGTGGCGGTCGCACTTCTCATCCGCACGTTCGTCGCGGAGCCCTACATCGTGCCCACGGGATCGATGCTTCCGACCATCAAGCTCGAGGACCGGCTGGTGGGGGAGAAGATCACCTATCTGACCCGCACGCCGCAGGCCGGCGAGGTGATCACCTTCGACAGTCCCGCCGAGCCGGGGGTCACGCTCATCAAGCGCGTCATCGCGACCGGTGGCCAGTCCGTCGACTTGCGTGACGGGTCGGTCTATGTCGACGGTAAGAAGCTCGACGAGCCCTATGTCAACGGCGAGCCCTCCGAGCCGCTGGACGTTTGCGCCGTCCAGGGCGGCATCAGCTATCCCTACACGGTGCCCGAGGGCTACGTGTGGGTCATGGGCGACAACAGGACCGACTCGCTCGACTCGCGCTACTTTGGTCCCGTTCCGCTTCACTCCGTCAGCTCGAGGGCGCTGTTCATCTTCTGGCCGCCCTCGGATGCGAGTATGCTTTAGGGGCCTTGCGGCATAGTGCCGCAAGGCCCATCCACGTTCGTTAGCCCGCTTCTTGGGAGGAGATTTTCGGTCATGAGCGACAAGCCCCTGACGTTCCAAGACATGATTCTCGCGCTCGAGCACTATTGGGCGCAGCAGGGTTGCACCGTCATGCAGCCGTACGACAGCGAGGTCGGCGCCGGCACCTTCCACACCGCCACCACGCTGCGCTCGCTTGGCCCCGCGGCCTGGCGCACCTGCTACCCGCAGCCGTGCCGCCGTCCCGCCGACGGCCGCTATGGCGAGAACCCCAACCGCCTGCAGCACTACTACCAGTTCCAGGTCCTTCTCAAGCCGTCGCCCGTCGACTCCCAGGAGCTCTATCTCGGCTCGCTCGCGGCCATCGGCCTCGATCCCGCCGACCACGACGTCCGCTTTGTCGAGGATGACTGGGAGAGTCCGACCCTGGGCGCCTGGGGCCTTGGCTGGGAGGTTTGGCTCAACGGCATGGAGGTCACGCAGTTCACGTACTTCCAGCAGGTCGGCGGCATCGAGGTCGATCCCGTTCCTGTCGAGATCACCTACGGCCTCGAGCGCATCGCCATGTATGCCCAGGGCGTCAACTCCGTCTACGACCTCGTCTGGAGCTACCTGCCCGACGGCACGCCCATGACCTACGGCGAGGTCTTCCTCGAGAACGAGCGCGAGTTCAGCGCCTACAACTTCGAGGTCGCCAACGTTGAGATGATGCGCCAGAAGTTCGACGACTACGAGCGCGAGTGCCACAGCTGCCTCGAGGCGCACCTGCCGCTTCCCGCGTACGACTGCGTCATGAAGTGCAGTCACGCGTTCAACCTGCTCGACAGCCGAGGTGCCCTCTCCGCGGTCGAGCGAGCTAACTACATCCTGCGCGTCCGCACCGTCGCCAAGGCGTGCTGCGAGGCCTACATGGCCGAGGTTGCCGCCTGCGACGACGACGCCAAGAAGGGGGAGGTGGCCTAGATGGCACAGACCAAGAGCTTCCTGCTGGAGATTGGCACCGAGGAGATGCCTTCCGCCCCGCTCATCAACGCCGTCAAGCAGCTCGGCAAGATGGTCGCTGCCGGCCTTGACGAGGCCGGCCTGGCCCACGGCGACGTGCGCGTCCTTTCGACGCCGCGTCGCCTCGCCGCCATCGTGTCCGATGTCGCCACGCAGACCGACGAGGTCCACGAGGTCAAGCGTGGCCCCGCGGCCAACATTGCGTTTGATGCCGACGGCAACCCTGCCAAGGCCGCGATCGGCTTTGGTCGCAAGTTCGGTGTCGACGCGGCCGACCTTGTTCGCCGCGAGGACTCCGACGGTCGCGAGTACGTCTTTGCCGAGAAGAACGTCGAGTCGCGTCCCGCCACCCCCATTCTGACCAAGGTCTCCCAGGACGTCATTGCCAGCCTGCAGTGGCCCAACTATCGCAGCCAGCGCTGGGGGTCCGAGCACGCCACCTTCGTTCGACCGGTCCGCTGGATCTGCGCACTTCTCGGCAGTGAGGTCGTGCCCGTCTCCTACGCCGACGTCACCAGCTCCAACGTCACCCGCGGCCACCGCGTCCTTGGTCCCGGCGAGCACGTCGTCGCCTGCCCCGAGGACTACGAATCCGTGCTCGAGGCGGCTGGCGTCCGCATGGCCGAAGAGCGCGTCCGTGTGATCCGCGAGCAGATCGCCCAGGTCGAGGCCGAGCGTGACGGCGCTCACGTCGACACCCCCAAGAAGACCTTCGACGAGGTCGTCAACCTCTGCGAGTGGCCTACCGTGCTTGTCGGCAAGTTCGACGAGGAGTTCCTGGACGTCCCGCACGAGATCATCTGCGAGTCCATGCTCTCCAACCAGCGTTACTTCCCGATCTACGACCGTGACGGCAACCTCACCCGAGAGTTCGTCGTCGTCTCCAACGGCGACCCCGACTGCTCGGCGACCATCGTCGACGGTAACGAGCGCGTCGTTCGCGCCCGCCTGGACGACGCGAAGTTCTTCTACGAGGAGGACCTCAAGGTCTCCCTCGACGAGTTCGCGTCCCGTCTGAACAAGGTCGTTTTCCAGGAGAAGCTCGGTACCGTCCTGCAGAAGGTCGAGCGCATGGAGGCCATCTCCCGTCGCGCCGCCGAGCTCTGCGGACTTTCGGCCGAGGATGCCGAGAAGACCGTGCGCGCCGCCCACCTTGCCAAGGCCGACCTGGTGAGTCAGGCCGTCGTCGAGTTCACGAGCCAGCAGGGCGTCATGGGTGGCTATTACGCCAAGGCCGCCGGCGAGCCCGCCGAGGTCTGCGAGGCCATCGCCGAGCACTATCGCCCGCGCTTTGCCGGTGACGAGCTGCCTTCCGGCACTGTCGGCAAGCTCGTGGCCCTCTCCGACAAGCTCGATACCGTCTGCGGCATCTTTGCCATTAACGAGCCGCCCACGGGCTCTTCCGACCCGTTTGCCGTCCGCCGCTCTGCCATCGGCGTCATCGCGCTTCTCAGGGCGCTTCCCCGGTTCGCCCTCCGCGACCTCATCGCCTGCGCGCTTGATGCGCTGGCTGCCCAGGGCGTCGAGTTCGATGCCGAGAAGGTCGCGGGCGACGTCGCCACGTTCTTCTCCGGCAGGCTTGCGAGCATCGCCCGTGACGAGGGTGTGCGCCCCGACACCATCGAGGCCCTTGCTTCTGCCGACATCATCGATCCGACTGAGTTCCTCCGTCGCGCCCATGCGCTCGAGGACGCCCGCGCCGACGAGCCCGAGCTGTTCGATGACCTGGCCACCGCCTATGCCCGCGCCTCCCACCTGGGCGACGCCGCTCTTGGCTGCGACGTCGACGCTGACTCGCTTGGCGGTGCCGAGTCCAGTCTGCTTGCCGCCTGCGACGCGGGCGAGGCCAGCGTCCAGGCGCACCTTGCCGCTGGGGACTACGAGGCGGCGCTGGCTGACCTCGCCGGCCTGCGCGAGCCGATTGACACGTTCTTCGACGAGGTTCTCGTCATGGACGAGGACGAGGCCGTTCGAAACAACAGGCTCCGTCTGCTCAACAGGTTCGCACGCGTCTTCGATGGAGTTGCAGACATCGGCGCGCTCGCGAGGAAGCGCTAACTGGTATAACTGTGCAACAAAGTTCGTCCCGATTCCTGTAACCCAAGACGGAAAGGGTGGCATTCGTGAAGGCTAACTTCGATCGCGTTGATGGTTCTCCCGACGAGAAGGTTCCCGTCATCCACATCATCTCCGACTCGCTCGGCGAGACGGCCACCGAGGTCGTCAATGCCGCCGCGGCCCAGTTCCCTGCGGGTGCCATCCGCATCGAACGCCTCGCCAAGGTGGATTCCGTCGAGCAGGTGCGTCATTACTTCGACAAGAATGCCGACCCCGAGGTCCCGACCGCGGTTTTCCACACGATCGTCGACTCGGGCCTGCGTTCCGAGGTCCGTCGCGAGCTCGACCGTCATGGCATTCCCTCGATCGACCTTCTCGGTCCGGCCATCTCGGTCCTGTCCACCCTCACCGGGCTTGCCCCCAAGAACATCCCGGGCGCCATCCACAACGTGGACATGCGTTACCTGCGCCGCGCAGAGGCCATGGAGTTCTTCGTCAACCACGACGACGGACACAACCCCGGTGACCTCACGGATGCCGATATCGTCCTGGTGGGTGTCTCGCGCACCTCAAAGACCCCTCTGTCCATGTACCTCTCCTTCCTCGGCTACAAGGTCGCAAACGTGCCCCTGGCGCTCGGCGTCGAGCCGCCCGCGCAGCTCGAGGATGTCGAGAAGGGCCGCGTGTTCGGTCTCGTCGCTCCTTCGAGCTCGCTTGCGTCCGTCCGACAGAGCAGGCTCTCCGACGATGCCGCGTTTGCCATCGCCGGCTCTTACGCCGATCCCCAGGAGATTGACATCGAGCAGGATGGTGCTCGCAAGTTCATGGATAAGCTTGGCTGCAAGGTCATCCATACCGAAGGTAAGGCCGTCGAGGAGATTGCCGCCGAGATCATTGAGCACATCGAGGCGCTTGGTACCGAGGCCTAGTACTTCTCGTCAGCAATTCGCGCAATTTGAGTGATTTTTGGGGTCGTCCCTCGGGGCGACCCCAACTTTGTAGCGGTCGTGCAACATGGGTAAAACGCACTATCCCGCCCACGGTCCTTTTTAGGCCGCTTCCGTAATAACGATGCATTTTGCCGGTTTCATAAATGAATATGGAACAAGTGACCGGGCGACCCGGTGCCTGCGGCTTTATACCACGGGTAGCCCAAAAGGATTGCGTGTCGTACGACACGCCCGACAGGAGGAGTGCAAATGGCTGAAAAGCATGTGTACCGCTTCGGTGCCGGCATCGATGGCGTCAACGCCACCGAGCCCGCCGGCGAGACCGTCGAGCAGGCCAAGTGGATCGTCGGCGGCAAGGGCGCCAACCTCGCCGAGATGGCCAAGATTGGCCTTCCCGTGCCTCCTGGCTTCTCGATCACCTGCCAGACCTGCGTCAAGTATGCCAACTCCGGCAACACCTGGGAGGACGGCGTCCTCGACGAGATCGACGCCGCTCGCGAGAACCTCGAGCAGCGCATGGGCAAGAAGCTCGGTGACGCCGAGGATCCGCTGCTCGTCTCCGTCCGCTCCGGTGCCCCCTTCTCGATGCCCGGCATGATGGACACGGTTCTCAACCTTGGTCTCAACGACATCTCTGTCCAGGGCCTCATCAAGCAGACCGGCAACGAGCGCTTCGCCTACGATTCCTACCGTCGTTTCGTCCAGATGTTCTCCAACGTCGTCATGGGCATCGACGGCGACCTCTTCGAGGAGGCCATCAACGAGAAGAAGGCCGAGAAGGGCGTCAAGCTCGACACCGAGCTCGATGCAAACGACCTCAAGGACCTTGTCGAGACCTTCAAGAACATCTTCGCCGTCAACGTCGACTCCCAGGCTCACCCTGAGGTTGCCCCCGACGGCCGCGCTTCCTTCCCGCAGGACCCGATGCTGCAGCTCCGCCTTGCCATCGAGGCCGTCTTCGGTTCTTGGATGAACGAGCGCGCCATCATCTATCGCAAGCAGAACAAGATTTCCGACGACCTCGGCACCGCGGTCAACGTCCAGGTCATGGTCTTCGGCAACAAGGGCGAGACCTCTGCTACCGGCGTTGCCTTCACGCGCAACCCCGCTGACGGCACCAAGGAGTTCTACGGCGACTTCCTGGTCAACGCCCAGGGCGAGGACGTCGTCGCGGGCATTCGCAACACCGAGCCTATCGCCGACCTCAAGAAGCTTCCCGGCCTCGAGGAGGCTGGCAAGCAGCTCGACGAGATCTTCGTCAAGCTCGAGGAGCACTACCGCGACATGATGGACATCGAGTTCACCATCGAGCAGGGCAAGCTCTGGATGCTTCAGACCCGTGTCGGCAAGCGTACCGCCATGGCCGCGCTCGCCATTGCCATGCAGTTTGAGGCCGAGGGCGCCATCTCCAAGGAGGAGGCGGTCATGCGCGTCGCGCCTGACCAGCTTGACCAGCTTCTGCACCCGCAGTTCGATCCCAAGGCCGATTTCAAGGTCATTGCCAAGGGCATGAACGCCTCGCCTGGCGCTGCCGTCGGTCAGGTCGTCTTCTCTGCCGACGATGCCGTCGACTGCCAGATGAGGGATAAGCCTTGCATTCTGGTTCGTTGGGAGACCAACCCCGACGACCTCAAGGGCATGGTTGCCGCCGAGGGTATCCTGACCTCGCACGGTGGCAAGACCAGCCACGCTGCCGTCATTGCTCGTGGCATGGGTGCGCCCTGCGTCTGCGGCGCTGAGGCCCTGAAGATCGACGCCAAGGCCAAGGAGGTCGTTATCTCCGGCTCTGACGTCGTCCTGCACGAGGGTGACATCATCTCCATCAACGGTACGACCGGTGACGTCATCCTGGGCTCTGTGCCCCTGGTTCGTCCCGAGCTGACCGGCGACCTCGAGACCATCCTCGAGTGGGCCGACGAGGTCCGCTCCGACGCCTCCCGTGGCCGCAACATGGGCGTCCGCGCCAATGCGGACAACCCCGAGGATGCCAAGCTGTCCCGCGACTTCGGCGCCGAGGGCATTGGCCTCGACCGTACCGAGCACATGTTCCTGGGCGACCGCAAGGAGATCATCCAGTCCTTCATTCTCGCCGAGCGCACCGGCACCAAGCAGCAGGCCCTTGGCAAGCTGCTCAAGGTTCAGACCGACGATTTCCTCGGCATGTTCAAGGAGATGGACGGCAAGACCGTCATTGTCCGTCTTCTCGATCCGCCCCTGCACGAGTTCCTGGATAACCCCCGCGAGTATGCGGTCGAGCTTGCCCACGCCGAGGAGCGTGGCGAGTCCGAGATTCAGCTCAAGGCTCGTCGCGACCTTCTCACGCGCCTGGATTCCTTCCAGGAGGCCAACCCGATGCTTGGCCTGCGTGGCTGCCGCCTCGGCATCATCTACCCCGAGCTGACCGAGATGCAGGTCCGCGCTATCGCCAGCGCTGCCGCTCACCTCAAGAAGCGTGGCTTTGACCCGAAGCCCGAGATCATGGTCCCGCTCGTCTCGACCGTCGAGGAGCTCAAGGTCGTCCGCGAGCAGATCGAGTCCGTCATTGCCTCCGTCTCCCAGCAGACTGGTGTTGACCTGTCGATCCCCGTCGGCTGCATGATTGAGATTCCTCGTGCTGCCGTTACCGCTGATGAGATTGGCGAGTACGCCGACTTCTTCTCCTTCGGCACCAACGACCTGACCCAGATGGGCTTCGGTTTCTCGCGCGATGACGTTGAGAGCGCCTTCATCCCGCAGTACCTCACCAAGAAGATTCTCAAGACCAACCCCTTCGAAACGCTGGATCCTGGCGTCGCCAAGCTTGTCAAGCTCGGCGTCGAGGGTGGCCACAAGGCCAATGACAAGATTGTCTGCGGTGTCTGTGGCGAGACTGGCGGCGACCCGGATTCCATCCAGATGTACTACGACCTCGGTCTTGATTACGTCTCCTGCTCGCCGTACCGCGTGCCCATCGCACGTCTCGCGGCTGCTCAGGCCAAGATCAAGTCCAACGGCGGCCCCGTCAAGCTGGCTTAAGCTCCGACTCCAAGCGCCTTCGCAACGCATAGGGAGGGTCCACGCAGTGTCGTGGGCCCTCCCTTTAGTCACACGATGGCCTATGCCAAAGACTTTCTTGCTAGACTTGGAAAAACTTGCGTGCGAGAGATGGGGCCTGTCATGGATGACGTTCTTGTTCGCCGCGACATGGAGCTTCGTGAGCATATGGTTCTTTGCGGCGATGCGTGCTTCTCGGACGAGTCAGTTGGTCGTTTGGTCAGCGAGGAACCCGACTCCTACCGTACGTGTTTTCAGCGCGACCGCGACCGCATCCTTCACTCGAAGAGCTTTCGAAGGTTGGCCCACAAGACGCAGGTGTTTCTCGCCCCGGAAGGTGATCATTACAGGACGCGCTTAACCCACTCGCTTGAGGTAACTCAAATTGCCCGAGACATATCGCGGTCCCTTTGCCTGAACGAGGATCTGACCGAAGCAATTGGGTTGGGCCACGACCTTGGGCATACTCCATTCGGCCATACGGGCGAGGATGCCCTGTCTCGAGCCATCGCGCAGTACAGGGGCGTGACCGAGCAAGCTTCGGCGGGTTTGTTTCGTCATAACTGCCAAAGCGTCAGAATCGTCGACTTGCTCGAGAAGGGCGGTCGGGGACTGAACCTTACGCGCGAGGTTGTTGATGGCATTGAATGCCATACGGGAGATCGCAAGGCGATGACGTTGGAGGGACGTGTCGTTGCAATCTCCGATCGGATTGCTTATGTCACGCATGACGTCGACGACGCGGAACGGGCTGGTCTTCTGCGTGAGGAAGATCTTCCCGTTCAGGTTAGGGAGACGCTTGGATCGAACGCGTCGGAGCGTATTTCCACCATGGTTCGTGACGTCGTCGAGGCAAGCGCCCGCTCGGGAGACATATGCATGTCCAATCCTGTCTGGAATGCGATGATGGGACTACGCGCTTTTCTCGGTAGGCACATCTACACGAAGAGCGACGCCAAGGTGGAAGAGCCGAAGGCAAACAGGCTGATCTATGAACTCTTCTGGTATTTCGTCGAGCATATCGATGAAGTGCCTTCCGAGTATCGAGTTCATGCCGGCAACCAGCCCGAGATCCAGGTTGCCGATTTCGTCAGCGGAATGACCGACAGATACGCAATCAGGACCTATCAGGACGTTAAGGTTCCCAGGGCCTGGAGAATGGGAGGACAGTTGTGACGTTTCTCAAGGTGCTTCGCACCCTGTTGGCTTCGGTCGTGCTCGCCGCGGCCATACTCTTGGTTTATATCGTTTCAACTGGGACCCCAGTTCCCTTTCTGAACCTTGCGGAGTCCGTCGACACGCCCGCGACATCGACCCAAGCCGCCGCGACTAGGCTCGCTGATTATGACTGGGCGAAGGTTTCCGAAATCTCGGCAAAGATCAAGGCGGCGAAATCCGACGGCGAGGCCGTTAAGATCGCGAGGCAGTACGGCCTTGTCGATGCCGACGGAAACCTTTCTTCCGACGAGATCTGCGTCTCTTGCAAGGATGGTGCCTCCTTTCACGTTCGTCTTGCTGGCATTCGTGCGGACGAATGCGCTGACGGTTCCGGCAAAGCCGGCCTTACTTTTGTGACGAGCGATGCCGTGGCCATGAGGGCTATGAACGAGAACGGCGACAATGCGGGTGGCTGGAAGGACAGCCAAATGCGTTCTTGGTTGAATTCTGACGAGAAGAACAACCTTCCCGACGAGCTTGCCAGCTCGATCGTCAAGGTTCGCAAGGCGACCAACAATACGGGCTCGGCACGCGATGCCTCTGCCGTCACCACGACCGACGACGATCTGTGGCTTCTTTCCGTTCGAGAGGTTTGTGGTGACATCGATTGGTTCAGTCACGAGTATGGTGCGGACTTCGCCTGGCTCGATAGCGTTGCCAATGCCGAAGGCTCCCAGTACCAGCTATTCTCTGCGGCAGGTGTCGGACCTCGCGAGCCTGGTAATGGAGCCCTTGTTCGTAATTTTGATGGCAAGGCCGTTAGCTGGTCGTATCGTACGCCCTTCTATTTCGTCTACGAGAACCTCGACGCGCGCTTCTTCTATAACGTTATGGAGACGGGCTACCCTTATTCCAGCACCGCTCCCGACGTTAAGCAGGGTGTTGTTTTCGGATTCTGTGTGTAGCCGGTGAAACGAAATGCACCCTTGTTCTTCCTGCTGAGGACGTGTAGACTGCTTTCTTGTGTGTAAACCTATGTGCCGCCATATGCGACGGCACCTCTAGAGATGAGGATTTGGTTATGGACTACATTCGCGCTATCGAGCGTCAGCAGCTCCGTGAGGATATCCCCACGGTTCTGGTCGGCGACAACGTCAAGGTTCACTACCGCATTAAGGAGGGTGACCGCGAGCGTGTCCAGGTTTTCCAGGGTGACGTCATCCGTCTGAGCGGTGGCAGCTCCCGCGAGACCTTCACGGTTCGCAAGATCTCCTTCGGCATTGGCGTTGAGCGCACCTTCCCGCTTCACAGCCCGAAGATTGCCAAGCTCGAGGTCGTTCGTCACGGTGACGTTCGTCGCGCCAAGCTTTACTACCTGCGCGATCGCGTCGGCAAGGCTGCCCGCATCCCCGAGAAGCGTTAGGCTCAAAGACGTTTCGAACGAGGCCGTCCTCAAGGGGGCGGCCTTTTTTGTTGCCTGCCAGCGTTTTGTCAGCTCGTACGCTCAATCTGGATGGGAGATTAATCATGGCTTCCAATACGCGAGTCAACGCGGCGACCGCTCGCGAGGTTTGCGCCCTTCTTGCCGACGCGCCTTTCGACGAGGTTGTTGAGCTGTGTGAGCGATATTCCGAGGATCCGCGCGCTCAGGTGAGGCGTGCTGTCGGCGTCGCGCTTCGCCGTCACGAGAGGGCCGCCAGCGAGCGTGATCGAGTGATCGGCATGTACGAGACGATGGTGAAGCTTGGTGGCGATGGAATCGTAATCGGCGTCGATGAGGTTGGCAGGGGAGCATTGGCTGGTCCCCTCACCGTCGCAGCCGTCGCCTTGAAGCCTGATTCTCCCATTTGGGGCATTAACGATTCAAAACAGCTATCTCCTGCTCGCAGAGAGGCCCTTGCCGCGCAAATTGCCGATCAGGCAATTGCAATTGGTATCGCGAATATCGAGCCGGAAAGCATCGATGCCGTTGGTATGAGCGCCTCTCTTCGGATTGCTATGTCGCGTGCAATTGAAGATTCAGGTGTTGAACCCGACGCCGTTCTTATCGACGGGCGACCCGTGCATGCCCATCCCTTGGAGAAGACCATCGTAAAGGGAGATGCCAAGGTTGCCTGCATTGCAGCTGCCTCCATTGTCGCAAAGGTCTCCCGCGATGCGCTGATGGTTTCATATGACGCTGAGTATCCTGAATATCACTTGGCTGAATGCAAGGGATATGGTTCCGCCGAGCACATAGCAGCGATTAGGGCCCACGGTCTCACGCCAATCCACAGGGCGAGCTTCTGCGGGAACTTTCTTGAAACTCCCACCCTCTTCTAGTCCCCGCATCGATTGACATGGCCTTTCGAGTCGCTTGCGTCATGATACTCAATCTGATTTAGATGATTTGGTGAACGTGGGTTTTCCAATTCAAATGCTGTGATTCCGGCTGAAGGAATCTCCCTTTCGGTTCGCCATTATCTAGCTGGTCTTCATTGGTTATCGTCATCGCTTTGGCCTGTCCCTTGTTTGATTGATGACCGTTGAAGCACGGAACGCTGTTAGATGGCCTCAATATGCTCTGTCTCCCGTTCGTTGAGAGGAGCATGAATGGAATATCCGGTTTCCAGCACTGCGGAAGGCACGTCATTTGAGGATTTGCCCGTCGAGGCCCCAATGGGTTCGGCCATGGTGGCTACACGACCTGTCGATTCTGAAGTCGAGGATGAGCCTGATGGGACGCGAACGCTCGAACAGGAGAACGACGCGTTTGCCTCTGAGGTAGAAGGCATGTGTCAGCCTGGAGGGGCTTTTGATCGTGATGTTGACGACATCCCTCCGGCGCGTCCCTGTGAGCCGCAGCCTTCGGGGGAGTTTGGTGGCCAAAGGCTCTACGACAAGTCGGTGAAGGAGTACACGTCTCGGGAAATTGGGCGTGAGGGAGAGCGACTGGCTGCTTCGTATCTCGTCCGCAGGGGATATACGATTCTCGAGAGAAACTGGCGTACCAAGATTGGCGAAGCTGACATTGTCGCCATTGCCCCGAAGGAAGGGGAGTGTTCCAACGATAGGTCTTCCGTCGTCCTCGTCGAGGTTAAGACAAGGCTAGCTCTCGAAGAGGCCAATCAGATGCCAGAGCTTGCCGTCGACCGAAGGAAGCAGCTCAGGTATCGTCGTCTTGCGCTGATGTACCTTGCCTTGCATCCTGAGTGCGAGTCGATCAGATTTGACGTCATCGCCCTGAACATCATTGGCGAGAAAACAGCTCGACTTCGTCACCTTGTCTCTGCATTCTCATGGGACGAGTAGTTGACGGCATGGGCAGGGTCCCTGTGAACACGGCTAACCTTCGAGGCATTGAGGCCCTTCCGGTTTCCGTCGAAATAAGCCTATCTGGAGGCATACCAGGACTTACTATCGTTGGAATGCCAGATGGGGCTGTTCTCGAGGCAAGATCGCGCATCAGGTGCGCAATCGCTTCGTGTGGGTTTGAGATCCCCAGGCTTCATGTAACCGTGAATCTTGCCCCCGCGGATATGAAAAAGAGCGGAACAGCTTTTGACCTTCCAATTGCAGCGGCTATTCTATGCGCAACGGGGCAAGTTCCGCATGAGCGCCTTGATGGGACGCTGTTGTTCGGGGAGCTTGCATTGGACGGATCGGTCCGGCCCGTTCGCGGTTCGATCGCATATGCGCTTTTGGCACGCGAACTAGGCCTCCTACCCTGTTCCGCAGACGACTCCTGCATTGCTGGCGAAAGCCTCCCTTCTTGGGGCCTGTCTTCGCTTAGAGATCTTCTAGGTAGCAGAAGGCCCATGAGTCTCGAGCGCGCTCGAAAGGTTTTGCGGTCGGCGCAGTTCGACGCTTCAGGGGAAATTGTCGACTTTGCAGACGTCGCTGACCAGGAAATTGCCAAGCGAGTGATGGTGATTAGTGCGACTGGCAAGCATGGCCTGTTGATGGTCGGACCTCCTGGAACGGGAAAGACCATGCTCGCGAGAAGACTTCCTGGAATCATGCCTTCCCTTACGGATACGGAACGACTTGAGACGATGTTGATTCATTCGGTGTGTGGTCTTCCAAGTGAGGAGATTTCGAAGGGACTGCGTCCCTTCAGGTCGCCGCACCATTCGGCATCGATGGCTGGCCTCCTCGGAGGTGGGAGACCCGTACTCCCTGGTGAGGTCTCTCTGGCTCACAAAGGGGTGTTATTTCTAGATGAGATGCCAGAGATGTCGAGAAACGCCTTGCAGGGCCTTAGGCAACCCCTTGAGGAGCATGAGGTTCGAATCGTGCGGGTGGACGGTGTCTATTCGTTCCCATGCGATTTCTTGTTGGTCGCTGCGGCAAATCCATGCCCTTGTGGACATCTAGGGGATCCGGGTAGAGCTTGCAAGTGTTCACCAGGCGAGGTCGAACGCTATGCAGGAAGAATTGGTGGCCCTCTGCGAGACAGAATCGACTTGCGCATAGATGTAGGCCGTCCTTCGTCACGTGAGGTGGTGCGGGGAGGTGGAGGTACCAGTAGCGATGCAATGCGTGAGATGGTTCAATCTGGTCTTCTGTTCCGTGAATGGAGAGAATCTCGTTTGGATGATGAGAATGACCTATTCGAGTCATTTTCTGACCAAGCTAAGAGAGCCCTGGAGTCCATGGCTGCCGGCCTTTGCCTTGGCGGGCGTGGAATCATTCGCTGCGCCTCTGTCGCAAGAACGATTGCGGACCTTGCTGAGCACGAGTTTGTATTACCCGATGAAGTTGCTGAGGCGGTTGCCTATAGGAACAGAGGGGGTGATTCCGTATGAGCTTGCAGGCATGCGAGATAAAGGGGGAGATGTTTGAAATTGGATGCGGAGAAGAGGGCTGGCCGCAATCGTTTGAGTGTTTGCCTAATGGCATGGACAGGATTTATGGCATTGGCTCGCGTTCGGTTCTGCTTGAGCCATGCCTCGCGGTGATAGGGGCTCGGCGGGCCACCCCATATGGTCTTGCCGCGGCGGAGATGGCTGGAAGGATTGCGGCCGAATGCGGCGTTGTGGTCGTTTCTGGTGGTGCCATGGGTTGCGATGCGGCGGCATGCAGGGCCGCTATGTCCGCTGGGGGAAATGTCATCGTGATTTCTGGGTGTGGCGCAGACGTGATATATCCCCGGTCATCAGAAGACGTGTTTCTAGAGGCTTCAAGGCGTGGGGGAGCGGTCATTTCATTTGAAAAGTGGGGCACTCCGCCCAGGCGATATGCTTTTCCGAAGCGCAATCGTGCGATTGCAGCTTTGTGCACAAGCTTGATTGTTACCGAGGCGGGAGTTCCGTCTGGAACATTCGGGACTGCCCAGGAGGCAGATGCGCTCGGCAGAAATGTCTACTCGGTTCCAGGTTCAATATTCTCCCCGGAGTCTCGCGGCACAAATCAGCTGATTGAACAAGGCGCTGCCGTAATCGTTGATGAGCTATCGCTGGAATCACGCATATCGCTCGATTTTTCAAGGCAAAGGATTATTGTCCCAACAGAAACGCCAGACAGGGGTCGCGTCCTGTCCGCGCTTGTTGCCAGCCCCATGAGGGCCGACGAGATATCGACGCGATTGGGATCCGATGTCCTGACGGTGGTCAGATCTCTCTCGGACTACGAGGCGCGTGGCCTTGTGGAAAGGTTGCCAGACGGAAGATACGTGGCGTCTAGGGAGGCCCTCCTGATGGAAAATGAGAAGGATTGTTAATCAGCTGATGGGAGTCGGATGTCTGACGGAGTCGTTGTCAATATTGTCGGTGGCGGACTTGCTGGCAGTGAGTGCGCCCTGCAACTCGCTGCCAGAGGAATGAAAGTCCGTCTCTTTGAGCAGAGGCCCGTTCATGCGTCTGCCGCACACCATGGGCCTGATTTTGCTGAGCTCGTTTGTTCCAATTCCCTGAAGTCTCTTCGTGAAGACAGTGCCGCAGGCCTTTTGAAGCATGAGCTTCTTGCCATGGGCAGCAAGCTTCTCGCCATAGCTCTTGAATGCTCTGTTCCTGCGGGCGGGGCTCTTGCTGTTGATAGAGAGAGGTTTTCTGGCGCGGTGACTGCTGCCGTTGAGAAAGATCCCAATATCGAAATCGTGCGGGAGAGGGTAGACCAGATCCCCCCCGAGCCTTGCGTTATAGCTGCTGGCCCACTCTGTTCTGATAGCTTGTTTGAGGACATCCTGTCTCGCGTTGGTGGGGAGCGTGGTTCTTTCTATGACGCTGCTGCGCCTATTGTGGACGCCGCTACCCTCGATATGGATATCGTGTTCTCGCAGTCTCGATATGAGGAACAGGGATCGGGCGATTACCTCAACTGTCCTTTTGAGCGTGACGAGTACGAGGCTTTCTGGCATGAGCTTGTAAACGCAAAGCGCGTAGTGTCTAAAGAGTTCGAACAAACGGATCTGTTTTGCGCCTGTCAGCCTGCCGAGGAGGTCGCGCGAACGGGGGTTGATTCGCTTAGGTTTGGTGCCATGAAGCCCGTGGGCCTTACTGATCCACGTTCTGGTCGACGTCCGTGGGCCGCGGTTCAGCTGCGTGCTGAAAACTCCGACCATGCTGCGTATAACATTGTCGGATTCCAGACTAATCTTACGTGGCCTGAGCAGCGTCGCGTGTTTCGCATGATTCCCGGTCTCGAGAATGCCGAGTTTTTCCGATATGGAGTCATGCATCGCAATTCGTTTGTTGACTCGCCACGCGCCCTTGACGAGACTTTTGCCCTTCCGGGATCTTGTGTTAGGTTTGCGGGCCAGATTACTGGCACCGAGGGATATACCGAAGCCATTGCCTCTGGGCTATTCGCCGCGTTGAACACGTATGCCGACCTTAATGGGCTGAACCGTCTTACGTTGCCGCGCACGGGTGCGTTTGGTTCGCTTGTTGCATATGCGACTGACCCAAACACCAGCCCTTATCAACCGATGCATGTCAATTTTGGCATCTTTCCTCCGCTCGAGCCTCCAGTGCGTAAAAAGAGGGAGCGTTACGTCGCCTATTCGGCGCGCTCACGGAAAGATCTTCTTGAGTACATCTCTGCGAGGTCCGACTTGTTTGGCTGTATCAAGCCAAGTTGGGGCGTATCTGAATGACTGAGGGCATCACGGATCCGGCTCGTGTTTTTCGGAAATGCGAAGAGGCCGTTGGGGCGTTCGTCAGCTACCTCTCTGAAGTGAGAAACCTTTCAACCAACACTGTCCGAGCATACGAGACTGATCTTGATGCCTATGCGCGTTGGGCTAATCGGGTTGGAATCGATTGGGTCTCGGTATCGCATCGGGATCTTCGTTCGTATCTCACCGAGCTGTCTCGGGCACGATACTCGAAAAGGACAATCAACAGGCATCTCTCCGCCATCCGGGCTTTTTATCGATGGCTTGTTGAATCTGGTGTCACTACCGTAGACGTGGCTGCAGCTGTTGAGAGCCCGAAGCTGTCAAAGACCATTCCGCATATCTTGACAGAGGACCAGGCAGTATCCCTTGTGAGTTCAATTGGGGGGCTTGATCCCGTATCCCTCAGGGACCGAGCCTTCTTCGAGCTTTTGTATGCGAGCGGTGCGAGAATTTCGGAGATTGCCTCGCTGCGTCCCCAGGACGTTGATGTTGCTCGTCAGCAGGTGGTGTTATTTGGAAAAGGGTCAAAGCAAAGAATCGTTCCGCTGTACCCACGTGCCATCAGTTCTTTTGAGGAGTATCTGACTGGCGGGAGACCCATGTTGATCGCTAAGCGAAAGGGAGGCATGCCTCCGACGAGCTCGTTGTTTGTCTCAACGAGGGGAAATGGCATGAGCGCTGCCTCACTTCGTGCCGTATTCGAAAGAAGGGCTCGGGCCATTGGAATCGAGGCGGGCGTTTCTCCGCATGCCATGCGGCATACGTTTGCAACCGAGCTTCTTGACGGAGGGGCTGATCTGAGAAGCGTCCAAGATCTTCTTGGTCATGAGAGCCTTTCTACAACACAGGTCTACACTCACACCTCGATTGGCCGTCTCAAGGATGCCGCTCGTCAGGCTCATCCCCGTAGTGGCTCAGATATGTAGCCGCTGCGAAGCATCTTTCTCGTGGCTTTAGCGTGTTCTTGCTGTTATACTTCCAATTTGTTGTGCAGAAGCACGACATACATTTCACACGCGTGGCTACTTGGTGGCCATGGTGCCTGGGGCGAAAGCCACGCCTTGGGTGGTCCACTGGGGCTAATACCACGCGGAGGCCAACCAACGGAGGTTAGAACATGGCTGTCAAGATCAACATTAAGACCCTGCTCGAGGCCGGTTGCCACTATGGCCACCAGACCCGTCGCTGGAACCCGAAGATGAAGCCCTACATCTTCGGCGAGCGCAATGACATCTACATCCTTGACCTTAAGCAGACCGTCGTGGATGCCGACAAGGCCTACTCCTTCCTGAAGGAGACTGCTGCCAAGGGTGGCAAGGTTCTGTTTGTTGGTACCAAGAAGCAGGCTCAGGAGCCCATCGCCACGCAGGCCGAGCGTTGCGGCATGCCCTTCATCAACCAGCGCTGGCTCGGCGGCATGCTCACCAACTTCGTGACCATGCGCTCCCGCATCGATCGCATGGAGGAGCTTGAGGCCATGGTCGAGGACGGCCGCATGGCCGCTCGCGGCAAGAAGGAGCAGTCCGTGCTGACCAAGGAGCTCGAGAAGCTCCAGCGCAACCTCGGCGGCGTCCGTGACATGAAGGCCATCCCGCAGGCCCTCTTCGTCGTCGACACCAAGCGCGAGGAGCTCGCCGTGCGCGAGGCCAACCGCCTGCACATCCCCGTCGTCGGCCTTCTGGACACCAACTCTGACCCCGATGTCATCGACTACGGTGTTCCCGCCAACGACGATGCCATCCGCTCCGTCTCGCTGATGTGCGAGCTTATGGCCGACGCTGTTCTGGCTGGTACTGGCAAGGAGCAGATCACCGAGGCTGAGATGGCCGCTCCCGCCGAGCCCGAGGCCCCCAAGGCTGAGTAGCACCATCGGGTACATGCCCGTTTGAATCGTTTGAACTACGACCCCAAAGGAGGGGCACACATGGCTCAGATTACCGCCGCTCTCGTTAAGCAGCTTCGCGAGATGACCGACTCTCCCATGATGGAGTGCAAGAAGGCTCTCGTCGAGGCCGATGGCGATCTCGAGAAGGCCGTTGACGTCCTGCGCAAGATGGGTGTCGCCAAGGCTGTTAAGCGTGCTGGCCGTGACACCAATGAGGGCACTGTCGCTGCCTTCATCGCTGAGGACGGTAAGTCCGGCGCCATCCTGGAGCTCACTTGCGAGACTGACTTCGTTGGCACCAACCCTAAGTTCACCGGTTTTGCCAAGAAGCTTGCCCAGGCTGTCGCTGAGAACGATCCCGCTGACGTCGAGGCCCTCAAGGCTTGCCCGCTTGATGGCAGCACCGTTGATGCCGAGCTCACCGAGATGATTCACAACATTGGTGAGAACATGAAGATCGCTCGCTTCCACCGCGTCAGCGTTGAGAGCGGCGCTCTGTCCAGCTACGTCCACTCCAACGGCAAGCTTGGCGACATCGTGTCCTTCTCGTTTGCCAACGCCGAAACCGCTTCCAACGACGAGTTCAAGACCTTTGCCCACGACGTTGCCATGCAGGTTGCTGCCGCTGGTCCCGTCTCTGCCCGTCGTGAGGACTTCCCGGCCGAGATCGTCGAGCACGAGAAGGCCATTTACATGGCTCAGGCTGCCGAGTCTGGTAAGCCCGAGGCCATTCAGGAGCGCATTGCCCTTGGCAAGCTCGAGAAGTTCTACAAGGAGAACGTCCTGACCGAGCAGCAGTTCATCAAGGACAGCTCCGTTACCGTCAAGGAGCTCGCTCAGCAGGTTTCCAAGGCCTGTGGCGACACCATTGAGGTCGTTGCCTTTGATCGCTACTCCTTCGGTGAGGACAACTAAGTCCTGACTGGCTTTGTGATGTTTGAGGGGGCTGGCGCTTATGCGCTGGCCCCCTTTCATGTGCAGGGACTCGGCAGCTTGCAGGTACATATGGGGGCAGTTGCCAGGCTCTGCTAGAATCAACAAAGTCTGGACTACAGCTCCAGTCCTTCTCAACATCATTTGTCTTGCGATACAAGGGGGTCGTTAGCTTGTCCGATTACAAGTACAAGCGCGTTCTGCTTAAGCTGTCCGGTGAGGCTCTCATGGGAAGCGGTGACTACGGCATCGACCCCGATATGCTCGAGAAGCTCGCCCATGAGATCAAGTCCGTTTATGACAATGGGGCTCAAATCGCCATCGTTGTCGGCGGCGGCAACATTTTCCGCGGCCTCTCTGGTGCTGCCGCGGGAATGGATCGTGCCCAGGCTGACTGCATGGGTATGCTTGCCACCGTCATGAATGCCTTGGCTCTTCAGGATTGCTTCGAGCGCCATGACATGATGTGTCGTGTCATGAGTGCAATCGAGATGCATGAGGTTGCCGAGTCCTATATCCGCCGTCGTGCTGTCCGGCACCTCGAAAAGGGTCGTATCACGATTTTTGCCGCCGGCACCGGCAACCCTTACTTCACGACCGACACCGCCGCCGCCCTGCGAGCATGCGAGATTGATGCCGAGGTCCTCATGAAGGCGACCAAGGTTGATGGCATCTATGACATGGACCCCGTCAAGCATCCCGAGGCCAAGAAGTTCGACAGGATCTCTTACCTTGACGTTCTGACGCGCGACCTCAAGGTTATGGATGCTACTGCCACGGCACTGTGCCATGACAACCACATGCCCATTCTGGTGTTCAACATCGACCAACCTGGCGTCTTCGACAAGGCGCTGCGCGGCGATGTCGTTGGTACGACTGTCATCGAAGAGGAGAACTAACCATGAGCGAGATTTGCGATAACGCCCGCGCCCACATGGAGAAGTGCATCTCTGCGCTTAGCAATAACTTCTCCAAGGTTCGCACCGGCCGTGCCAACCCCCACATTCTCGACGAGATTCGCGTTGACTACTATGGCCAACCCACTCCCATCACGCAGCTTGCCGGTGTGAAGCTTCCCGAGGCCAGCATGCTTGTCGTTGAGCCTTGGGATAAGTCCGCCCTCGTCGCTATTGAGCGTGCCATTGCCACCTCCGACCTTGGCATTACGCCGAGCAATGACGGCGTCTGCATTCGCCTTCCGTTCCCGAGGCCCACGGAGGAGCGTCGCAGGGAGCTTGCCAAGGAGTGCCGTCACCTTGCCGAGGAGGCGCGCATTGCCATTCGCAACGTTCGTCGTGACGCCAACAACAAGGTCGAGCGTGACGAGGAATTCACCGACGACGACGTCAAGCGCGAGCAGGCTCAGATTCAGAAGCTTACTGACACTTATGTCGACAAGATCGACGCCATGCTTAAGGACAAAGAAGCCGAGGTTATGGAGATCTAGGTGGAACGTGACGAGAAGAAGCTCGGGCTGTACTTCTGCAACCCTCCAGCTGACGTAAGTCTTGATGACGTCGACTTGTCACGCATCCCTTCTCACATCTCCATCATCATGGATGGCAACGGTCGTTGGGCTACGGCTCGTGGACTCGATCGTAGCCAGGGACATGTCGCCGGAATCAAGTCTCTTCGCGAGACGATTACCGCTTGCGTTCGCCTTGGGGTGGACGTGCTTTCGGCATATGCATTCTCGACGGAAAACTGGAAGCGCCCACAGCGTGAGGTTGACCTTCTCATGCATCTCTTTGCGACCACTCTCGTGAAGGAGCTTCCGCTTTTCCATAAGGAGAACGTGCGCCTGGAATTCCTCGGTGATATCGACGCGCTTCCCGAGAAGACACGAGCGACTTTCATGCGTGGTCTTGAGGAGACCCGTGACAATACGGGGATGACGCTTGCGCTCGCGGTGAACTACGGCTCTCGTGCTGAAATCACTCGCGCTGCGCGACTCATCGCCGAGGACGTTGCGGCCGGTCGCCTTAAGCCAGAAGACATCGATCAGGCTACCGTTGCATCTAAGCTGTATGGAGCTGAATTGCCAGACCCTGAGCTTCTCATTCGCACCTCTGGCGAGCTCAGGCTCTCCAATTACCTTCTTTGGCAGCTTGCGTATACCGAGTTCTATGTGACTCCTGTCATGTGGCCGGATTTCGGCAGGTGGGAGTTGCTTCGTGCCATCAGTTCTTTCCAGGGTCGAGATCGTCGGTTTGGTGGGGTCCACGGCAGCATCGCCTAGCCGTCCACCCTCTCACCTCGCGCAATTGGTATTTCCAGTAAAGGACGTGTGCTTCTCAAATGAGTGATATCGAAGAGAACATCCAGGCTGCGGAGGACAACGATCCCCAGCAGGCAACCAAGGCCTCCAAGTTCATGACGCGCGCTGTCGTGGGCGTTGGGTATGCCGTCTTGGTGCTTGCCTGCCTGCTTATGGGCCGCTGGGCCACCACGGCCCTGCTGTGCGTCTTTGCCTGGCAGTGCTGCAATGAGTTTTACAAGATGATGCGCATGGCAGGTCGCATGCCTAACGAGCTCATCGGTCTTGCTGCGGCCGTCGCGTTTCCCATTGCCGCGAACATCTCTTACCTGTATTCGGGTGTGGTCGCGTTCCTGTTGGCTATTGCCACAGGCGTCTGGTACGTCTTGACTCCCAGGGCCAACATCTCCGACGTTGCCCTCACCGTCTTTGGACCGATGTACACCTCGCTTCTCTTCACCTCCATCCTCAAGTTCCGTGCGGTTGACCCCGGCATCATGGGCGGCATCCTGACGTTTGCCGTAATGGCCTCGATTTGGGTCAACGACTCGTTTGCCTATATCTTTGGCTCTCGCTTTGGCCGCACCAAGCTCGCCCCCAAGATTTCACCCAACAAGAGCTGGGAGGGCTTCTTTGGCGGAATGCTTGGCTCTGTTTTGGTGTGGGTTCTTATTTCGCTTTTGGGCCTGATGGCCGTTCCTATTCCCATGGCCATCCTCACGGGCATTGTCCTTGGCGTCTTCGGTGTCATTGGCGACCTGTTCGAGTCTCGCATCAAGCGCTCCGTCGGCGTCAAGGACTCTGGCAACATCATGCCTGGTCATGGCGGCCTTCTCGATCGTCACGACTCAATGCTCTTTGGTGTCATGGCAGCCGCGTTTGTCCTCAAGGTCGGTGGTCTTCTGTGACAATCTTCGAGGACGCGTATCCCGTTTCCGAGAGGCCTCATGTCCTTCGCGTCGCGATTCTTGGGGCCTCGGGCTCGATTGGCACGCAGGCCCTTGACGTCTGTCGCCAGCATTCCGACCGCATAACCGTAACGGCCCTTTCGGTATTCTCGTCTACCGAGAAGCTCGTGGAGGCAGCGAGGGAGTTTGGCGTCTCGCATGTCGCCGTTGCGGACCCCGCGCATGGGGACGATGCCGTTTTGACCGAGCTCCCCAAGGGCTGCGAGTTGGGCATTGGCGACGATGCCGTCAGCGCGCTATGTGACCTCGACGACGTGGATTGCGTCCTTGTCGCCGTGGTTGGCGAGGCGGGAATCTGGGCCTGCCACCAGGCCCTGGTTGCAGGCAAGGTTGTTGCCTGCGCCAACAAGGAGGCGCTGATTTCTGGTGGCGACATCCTCATGCCGCTCGCCAGGCCCGGTCGCTTCATCCCGGTCGACTCCGAGCATTCTGCCATCTTTCAGTGCCTTCTCGGCGAGAGGCGAGAGGGCCTGTCTCGAATCTGGCTTACCTGTTCCGGCGGTCCGTTCTATGGGCGCACCCGTGATGAGCTTGCGGATGTCACGTCCGCCGAGGCGCTCGCACATCCCAGCTGGACGATGGGGCCCAAGATCACGATTGACTCTGCCACGCTCATGAACAAGGGTCTCGAGGTCATCGAGGCGCACCACTTGTTTGACGTGCCTGTCGATGACGTTCGCGTGCTCGTACAGCCCCGGAGCAGGATTCACTCCATGGTCCAGTTCCGTGATGGCAGCGTCATTGCCCAGCTCGGCCCCTCCGATATGCGAATTCCTATCCAGCTTGCGTTTAGCTATCCTGAGCGATGGGACGCACCTTGCGAGCCTGTCGACTTCTGCTCTGAGGAGCCCTTGGCCTTCGGTCGTGCCGACATGTCCACGTTCCGCTGCCTTGCGCTTGCCTACGAGGCGGGTCGTCGTGGCGGAACGCTTCCGTGTGCGATGAACGCCGCAAACGAGGTCGCAAACGCCGCCTTCAGGGCAGGGGAGTGCGGCTTCCTGGACATTGCCGAGGTCGTCGAGCGGGTCATGGACGTCACCGATGTCGAGAAGGTCGAGAGCCTCTCGCAGCTCAACGATGTCGACCTTCTTGCTCGTGAGCGTGCCCACGGTCTTCTGGCGGGGATGCGTTAATGGATTTTGGCTTTGCTCTCTCATGCGTCGTCTGGGGGCTGCTTGTCCTCTCCGTTCTCGTGTTCGCGCATGAGGCGGGTCATTTTGGCGCTGCCCGTGCATGCGGCGTTCGCGTGACCGAGTTGTTCCTCGGGATGCCCTCGCGCTTCTCGGCATCCCGCGAGATCAAGTCGTGCGGAACCAAGCTTGGTGTTACGCCCGTTCTTCTCGGGGGCTATACGCGCATTTGCGGCATGGCCAGCGAGGAGAGCCCCCTCATGGCTCGCGCGCTTGCCTGCGTGCAGTCTCGTGGCGTTGTCGCCGCGGACGATCTCGCCCTCGAGATAGGCTGCGACTCCGAAGAGGCCTATGCGATTCTTGCCGAGCTTGTTGACTGGGGGTCAATCGAGGCCGTCTACGATCCCGAGCTTGGCGAGCGAGAAGGGCAGCAGGACTGGCCAAGGTGCTTCGGGACCATCGCGCGCGACGCCGAACTGCGTACGAAGTTCGACCGCGGCCATAGGTTCGAAGCCGACGGATTCACCGCAGCAGGTGTCGCGCGTCCAGTTGACGATGCCGTGGCCTTTTTGAACGACGAACGCTCACACACCTACCAGGGGAAGGGATTTTTCCCTCGTCTGGCGATGCTTCTTGGCGGGCCCGTCGCAAGCTTCGTCGCGGGTGTCCTTCTCGTCGTCGTCTCGCTCAGCTTCCTGGGACAGAACTACGCCGTGAACTCCAATGTGCTTGGCGGCGTCAGCGAGGGCTCCCTTGCCGAGGAAGCTGGCTTGCGCGCTGGCGATGAGGTGACGTCGCTAGACGGCAATGACGTGGACGATTTTAATTCGCTCGGCATGGCCATCCAGGGAGCGCTTAAGGAGAATGAACCATTTGACCTCGTGTTTGTTCGCGACGGCGTAAGCCATGAGGTTACGGTGACGCCCAATGGGGAGCAGGCGCTCGGCGTCTCCGCCCGTATTGAGACCGTCCGAGTCCCCGTGACGCAAGCTATTTCGTTCGTGGGGGAGTACTGCTCCCAGACGCTCCAGCTCGTTGCACGCCTGTTCAACCCCTCCAGCGCCGCTCAGGCCGTCGGTGAGACCTCATCGGTTGTCGGCATCTCCGTCATGGCGGGGCAGGCGGCCCGTTCCGGCCCTGGCTCGCTTGTGTTTCTTGCCGCTGTCGTCTCGCTTTCGCTTGCGATCATGAACATGCTCCCCATCCCGCCCCTCGACGGCGGAAAGATTCTAATCGAGGTCGTTCAGGTCGTCTTGTGCAGGCAGCTGTCCGTGAGGGCGCAAAACGCCATCAGCATGGTGGGCGTCGCCCTTTTCTTGCTGTTGTTTGTGGTCGTCGTTCGTCAGGATATCGTTCGTCTATTTGTTGGTTAGGGGCTAATGCCATGGACAAGGATCGCTGTGACATGACTTCGGCGGAGTTGCCTCGCAATCTCACCCGTCCCGTTAGTGTCGGCGGCGTCTCCGTAGGCGGTGGCGCTCCCGTTGCCGTCCAGTCGATGACGAACACCGACACCGGAGACGTCGACGCGACGCTTGCCCAGATTGGTCGACTCGCCAAGGCTGGATGCGAGATCATTCGCTGCGCTGTGCCGAACGAGGGCGTGCTGGAGTCCTTCTCGCGAATCTGCGAGGAATCGCCGCTGCCCGTCGTCGCCGACATACACTTTGACCACAGGCTGGCAATCGAATCTGCGCGTCGTGGCGCCTCGGGGCTTCGAATCAATCCCGGAAACGTCGGCTCATTCGATCGTGTTGACCAGGTTATCGATGTCGCCGGGGAGCTTGGCGTCCCCATCAGGATCGGCGTGAACGCGGGGTCTCTCGCACGCGAGTATGCCGAGCGTGACGATCTGTCGCAGCCCGAGAAGCTCGTTGCCAGCAGCGTCTCGTTTGTGGAGCACTTTGACTCGAGGGGCTTCTCGGATATCGTGCTTTCCGCCAAGGCCCACGACGTCAACACCACCCTGCGTACCTACAGAATGCTGTCCTCCGAGCTGCCCCAGGTTCCGCTGCACCTGGGCGTGACCGAGGCGGGCACCCTGCGCCAGGGAACCATCAAGAGCGCCGTGGGACTTGGTGCCCTGTTGGAGGAGGGCATCGGCGACACCATGCGCGTCTCGCTCACGGCGGACCCCGTCGAGGAGATTGCCGTCGCCTGGGAGATCTTGTCCGCACTCGGCATGCGTCGCAGGTCGCCGGAGCTCGTCAGCTGTCCCACCTGCGGCCGTACCCAAGTGGACCTCATCCCGATCGCCCAACAGGTGGAACGAAGGCTCGCCGACCTGACCCTTCCCATCACGGTTGCCGTCATGGGTTGTGCGGTCAACGGTCCCGGCGAGGCCCGTGGCGCCGACATCGGCGTCGCCTGCGGGCGCGGCCAGGGACTTGTCTTCGTTGGGGGCGAGACGGTCCGTAAGGTCCCCGAGGACAAGATCGTCGACGCGTTGTTCGAGGAGATCGAGAAGCGCTTCGGTTGATCTGCTCCGTCACGCCATAAGTGCCTGCCGAGAAGTGCCACTTTTAGCAAGTCTTTGCTTTACCATTGCGTGGGTACCACGCCGACCTTGCGTCGACGCACTTCTTTGCAGTCGGTGCCATATGTTGTAATTCGCCCGCGGCCAGCGGGCCTTGCGAAAGGAAACTGCTTTGAGGACGTTCATGAGGATGAGCAAGCTGTACGCACCGACCCTCAAGGAGGATCCGACCGAGGCCGAGCTCGCGAGCCATCGCCTGCTTCTTCGTGCCGGCATGATCCGCAAGGAGGCCGCGGGCCTGTACAGCTACCTGCCGCTGGCCTGGCGTTCGATTCGCAAGATCGAGAACATCGTTCGCGACGAGATGGACACGCACGACGCCCAGGAGCTCATGATGCCGATCATGGTCGACGCGGAGCTCTGGCGCGAGTCTGGTCGCATCGACGCCTACGGCAAGGAGCTCGTGCGCTTTGAAGACCGCCACGGTCGCGAGTTCGTGCTCGGCCCCACCCACGAGGAGACCATCACCGCACTGGTGCGCAACGAGCTCCGCAGCTACAAGCAGCTGCCCGTCAACCTCTATCACATCCAGGACAAGTTCCGCGACGAGTTCCGTCCCCGCTATGGCCTCATGCGCGGCCGCGAGTTCATCATGAAGGACGCCTATTCCTTCTCGGCCACGCAGGAGAGCCTGCAGGAGGAGTACGACAAGATGAAGGAGGCGTACGCCAACATCTGCGTGCGCTGCGGCCTGAAGGCCCTGCCCGTCGTCGCCGACTCCGGCGAGATCGGCGGCGACACCTCCGTCGAGTTCATGGCCCTTGCCGACGCCGGTGAGGCCAGCCTCGTCTACTGCGACGAGTGCGGCTTTGCGGCAGACGACGAGGCCGCGAGCACCATGGTCCCCGTCTCCGAGGGTCCCGGCGACGGCACCCTCACCAAGGTCGAGACTCCCGGCCTCGGCACCATCGAGGACGTCGCGAGGTTCTTCGGGTTCCCCGAGAATGGCACGCGCAAGTCGCTCGCCCTTCTCGACGCCGAGGAGAGGCCCGTCGTTGCCATCGTCCCCGGCGACCACGAGCTCAACGACTGTAAGGCAGAGCACGTCTTCGGCAAGGGCTATCGCCTGATGACCGACGAGGAGCTCGAGAAGTACGGCCTGCACAAGGGCTTCATCGGACCGGTCAACCTTCCCGAGGGCATCCGCCTCGTATGCGACAAGAGCCTCGAGGGCTCCAAGAGCTGGACGTGCGGCGCGAACGAGGTCGACTACCACTTCACCGGCGCCTGCCCTGGCCGCGACTTCACCCCTGACGAGTGGGCCGACCTTGTGACCGTCGTCGCCGGTGACCCCTGCCCGCACTGCGGCAAGCCCCTCTCGGCAGCCCGAGGCATCGAGGTCTCCCAGGTGTTCCAGCTTGGCACCAAGTACTCGGAGGCCATGGGTGCCACCTTCATGGACGAGGACGGCAAGGAGAAGCCGCTGATCATGGGCTGCTATGGCGTCGGCGTCTCTCGCACGCTTGCCGCAATCGTCGAGCAGCACAACGACGAGCATGGCATCATCTGGCCCGTCTCCGTCGCCCCCTATGAGGTCGCCGTCGTCCCCCTGGACGTCAATGACGACGTCGTGTGGCCCGTTGCCCAGAAGGTCGCCGAGCAGCTTGTCGAGAAGGGCGTCGAGGTCGTCGTGGACGACCGCAAGGAGCGCCCTGGCGTCAAGTTTGCGGACAACGACCTCATGGGCTTCCCGTTCCAGGTTGTCTGCGGCAAAAAGGCCGTCAAGAACGGCAACGTCGAACTGAAGGACCGCGCCACCGGCGAGCGTTCCGAGGTTGCCATCGATGAGGTTGCCGACCTTCTCGCCAAGAAGGTTCTCGAACTTCGCGCATAGGGGAGGGTAACGGTGAACTATTCGGAGCTTGCCGCCGCCGCCCGCGGGAAGATGGGCGAGTGGTGCCGTGCGTGTCCCGTCTGCGACGGACGTGGCTGTCGCAACCACATACCCGGGCCTGGCGCCAAGGGTGTCGGCGACGTCGCCATCCGCAACCACGACGCGTGGGGTGACCTGCGCGTGAACATGGACACGCTTCATGAGCCTTTCGTGGCAGACACCTCGCTCGAGTTGTTCGGACGCGAGCTTGCGCTGCCCGTCCTCATCGCGCCCGTCGGTGACGTGAGCCGCCACTACGGGCCCGACTACGACACGCTGTCCTACAACCGCTGCGTCCTGGAGGCTGCCTCCGAGTTCGGCACGATCGCACTTACGGGGGACGGCCCGGACGAGTCCATTATGCGCGAGGCGTGCGGTCTTATCGCCAGGCTCGGCGGTGCGGGCATCCCGACCATCAAGCCGTGGGGTGCCTCGGTCGTCGCGGATAGGCTCCGCATGGCCTTGGAGGCAAATCCCGTGGCGGTTGCCATGGACGTTGATGGCGCGGGCCTGCCGTTTCTCAGGGGCTGCGTGCCACCCGCGGGTGCCAAGTCAGTCGCCGACCTCTCTCGCATCGCAAGGCTGTGCGACAGGCCGTTCGTAGTCAAGGGCGTCATGACTCCCCAGGGTGCCGAGAAGGCCGTTTCGGCAGGTGCCGATGCCATCGTGGTCTCCAACCACGGCGGCCGCGTCCTCGATGGCGTCCCCGCCACCGCGGAGGTGCTCCCGCAGATCGTCGATGCCGTCGGGGGAGACATCACCATTCTCGTCGATGGTGGCATTCGCAGCGGACTCGACGTGTTCCGCGCGCTTGCGCTGGGCGCCGATGCCGTCATGGTGTGCAGGCCCTTCGTCGTCGCGACGTATGCCGCCGGCAAGCAGGGAGTGACGGATTACCTCGCGCAGCTCCAGAGGGAGCTTGCGGACACGATGGAGATGTGTGGTGCGGCAACGCTGGCCGACATCGACGAGGACATGGTCTTCTCGTAGGCAGGTCAGTCGTATCGTGGAGCGATCCTCGTGGAGGGACCGGCCGTCTTCCGTCGGACAGTATCAACAACGAAGGCCAGGCACGCAAGTGCCTGGCCTTTTGCTTTTGGTGGGCCCAGCAGGATTCGAACCTGCAACCCAGGGATTATGAGTCCCCTGCGCTAACCGTTGCGCCATAGGCCCGTGCATAAGAAAAAAGGCGACGGCTAATGCCGCCGCCCGTAATGTGTGGTGGAGAATAGGGGGTTCGAACCCCTGACCTCATGACTGCCAGTCATGCGCTCTCCCAGCTGAGCTAATTCCCCGTGGGTTGGTGCGTGAGTTACTATACCGGACATGGAATCTCGGTCAAGCATCAATTTGAAATAAAAAATCGGGGACCGAAGCCCCCGATTGTTCGTTGCTATGGTGGGCGATGCTGGATTCGAACCAGCGACCCCATCCGTGTGAAGGATATGCTCTACCCCTGAGCCAATCGCCCTTAGCAAGAAGGCACTATATCAGAACATCGTGTCTCTCGTCTATAGGAAGTTTTGCAACGCGGTTCTTCTCCGTAGGCACATAATCATCGAAACGTCGAGACGTCTCATGTTTATGGGTTAGGCGCGTCTGCGCTTACTGTGCCCACGGTGCTCGACCGTCGGCGCACGGCATGCCAAGCGCTATCATCTGACGGAGAAACGACATCAGGGAGGTAACTCATGACCGACGACCCCAAGGCCCTCTTTGGTCTCAGGCTCGCGCACGTCGGCATCAATGCAGCCGACGACGCCGAGGCCGCTTCCATCGCGGACCAGTTCCAGACCCTTATGGGCCTTGAGCGTAGGCAGACCGCGCCTATCTCGTACTTCTCGGACGACATGGTGGAGATCATGAAGGGGTGCGGCCGCGGGCAGAAGGGCCACATCGGCTTCCACGTCGACGACATCCCCGCCGCCGAGAAGTGGTTTGCCGAGAGAGGGTTCGAGGTCAACGAGGACTCGCGTGCCCTCAACCCCGACGGCAGCACCTTCCTGGTTTACTTCAAGCAGGAGATCGGCGGCTTCGCCATCCACCTGACCCAGGGCTAAGCCCTTCGGCCTAGCCGCACTGGAACATACGGACAACCACAGGGCCACCGACGTTGCGCCGGCGGCCCCGTTTGAGAGAAACGGACGAGGGGCGCCTTGATAGTCCTCGCAGACAAGATTTCGAAGTCGTTCGGCGGACGAACGCTTTACAGCCAGGCAACCTTGCAGCTCAACGCGGGCGAGCGTTGGGCGCTCGTCGGTCCCAACGGCGCTGGCAAGACCACGCTGCTCAAGATCATCATGGGCGTCGAGTCCTGTGACGAGGGCACCGTCTCCTTCCAAAAGGGGACGTCCGTCGGCTACCTCGAGCAGGAGGCAAAGCTCGCCGGTCACCAGAGCGCGCTGGCCGAGGTTATGGCCTCCGCCACCGAGATTCGCCACCTTGGCGAGAAGTGCCGCGAGCTCGAGGCCAAGATCTCCGAGTCCGAGCAGGGTGCCGCGCTCGAGTCGCTCCTGGAGGAGTATGGCCACGCGCAGGACCGCTTCGAGCGCCTGGGTGGCTACGAGCTCGAGAGCCGTGCCCGCGCGATCCTGTGCGGCCTGGGCTTTCCCGTCGCCGACCTCGACAAGCCGGCGGAGGACTTCTCGGGCGGCTGGCAGATGCGAATCGCCCTGTCCAAGCTCCTGCTTCGTCACCCCGACCTGCTGCTTCTGGACGAGCCCACCAACCACCTGGACCTCGAGAGCGTCAAGTGGCTGGAGCAGTTCCTGGCGGGCTACGACGGCGCCGTTCTTCTCGTCAGCCACGACCGTGCCTTCATGGACGCCTGCGTGAGCCACGTGGCCGCCCTGGAGAACCGCCGCCTCATGACCTACGCGGGCAACTACTCGAGCTACCTCAGGCAGCGCGAGGACAACCTCGAGCAGCTCCGCGCCAAGCGCGCCGCTCAGGAGCGCGAGATCGCCCACATGCAGGTCTTCGTCGACAAGTTCCGCTATAAGCCGACCAAGGCCGCCCAGGCGCAGGAGCGCATGAGGAAGATCGAGCAGATCAAGAGCGAGCTGGTCGTCCTGCCCGAACAGTCCAAGCACGTGCACTTCCGCTTTCCGGAGCCCCCGCGCACCGGCGACATGGTCGTGTCGATTCAGGACGTGGCAAAGTCCTATGGCAGCAACCGCGTCTACGAGGACGTCACGCTCAAGCTCTATCGTGGCGACCATGTGGCCCTCGTCGGTCCCAACGGAGCGGGCAAGTCGACGCTCATGAAGCTCGTGACGGGCAACATCAAGGCCGACCGAGGCCGCATCGAGCTCGGCCAGAACGTCACCAAGGCCTACTACGCCCAGCACCAGCTCGAGACCCTCAACGAGTCGAACACCGTCATGGCCGAGATGGACCTGGCGGCCCCCGGTTGGACCACCTCGGAGGAGAGGCGCCTGCTTGGCGCGTTCCTCTTCCATGGGGACGACGTCGAGAAGCGCGTGTCGGTCCTGTCCGGCGGCGAGAGGGCGCGACTGGCGCTTGCGAAGATGCTCGTGGCCCCCGACCCGCTGCTGTGCCTGGACGAGCCCACCAACCACCTGGACATCGACTCGGTGTCGGTGCTGGAGGAGGCCCTCGTCGACTTCGCGGGCACGATCGTGCTCATCAGCCACGACGAGGAGCTCGTGCGTGCCGTCGCCAACAAGGTCGTCGACGTCCGCGACGGCCGCGTGACCGTCTACGACGGCGACTACGACTACTACCTCTTCAAGCGGGCCGAGATCGAGGCAAAGGCGGCTGCCGAGAAGGACGCCGCGCTTGCGACCGCGGCCGCGAAGGCCCCCGTGGCAGCCGCGGTGCCCGAGGCCAAGTCGCAGGGCCGCAACGTCAAGACCAAGGAGCAGCGCCGTGCGGAGGCGCAGGCCCGCCAGGCCGCGAGCAAGCGACTTGCCGGCACGCGCAAGCGCCTGAAGGAGGTCGAGGCCGCCCTCGAGCCCGCGCAGAAGCGCTACCAAGAGCTTATGGAGCTCATGGCCTCGGAGGAGCTCTACAACGACTCCGCGAAGTTCGACGCCGCGATGAGGGAGTACACGGCCCTCTCGAAGAAGATTCCCAAGCTCGAGGAGGAGTGGCTCGAGCTCCAGACCAAGCTCGAGGAGGGTGCCAATGAGCAGTAGCTCCGCCTCGGTCGCCCTGCGCGCGGCGGCCTGCGCCTGTCGCGTGGTTGCCGTCGCGTTCTGCCTCGCGCTGGTGGTCCTGTCCTTCTCGCTGGGCCCCTTGCGCCCCATCCTCTTTGGGGTGCAGTCCGCACTTGCGTCGGTCGAGCCCGCGGCCCTGCGGGGAACGCTCGTCTTCCCGACGCCCATGGGCGGCGCCTTCCGCGGTGACTTCGCCGTGTTCGCGCTGGCGCTCTTTGCCCTCGGCTGGGCGCTGAGCCATCGTGCCTGGAACATCGGGGGTTAGCATGGGCCTGCTCAACAACCATATCTTCGTCTCGGTGCTCATGGCTGCGTTGCTTCTGGTGTCCGCTGTCGTGCACGAGATGGCCCATGCGCTCGTGGCGTACCTGTGCGGTGACATGACCGCGAAGTCCCAGGGACGCCTGACCCCCAACCCGCTGGCGCATCTCGACCCGTTTGGCTCGTTCGTGCTGCCGTTGCTCATGGCGCTCTCCAACGGGCCGGTGTTCGCGTATGCCAAGCCCGTGCCCTACAACCCGAACAACCTTCGCAAGCCGGTCCGCGACGAGGTGCTCGTTGCCCTGGCCGGGCCGCTTTCCAACCTGCTTCAGGCGATTCTCGGCGGGCTCGTCATCCGATTGCTCTTCGATTTCATCGGCATCACGCAGGAATGGCAGTTCGTCGTGGCGCAGGTCGCATACCTCTATGTCTACGTCAACGTCTCGCTGATGCTGTTCAACCTCATCCCGCTGCCGCCCCTCGATGGCTCCGCAATCATCTCGCCACTCCTGCACGGCAAGGCACGCCAGACCTACTACAAGGTCCAGCGCTACTCGTTGCCCATCCTGATCGCCCTTCTCTACTTCGGCCCGATGATCCTGGGCTTCGACCCCCTTGGCGCCTACCTTTCGGGCGTCGGCGACGCGATCATCGACCTGATTGCGGGGGCATAGGATGTCGTACCGCGTCCAGACCCAGGCGTACTCGGGACCCTTCGACCTGCTGCTGCAGCTTGTCAGCCGTCAGAAGGTCGACATCGGCGCAATCTCCATCGCCGAGGTGGCCGACCAGTACCTTGCCGAGGTCGAGCGCATGGGTGACATGGACCTCGACGTCGCCAGCGACTTCGTCCTCGTCGCGTCCACGCTGCTCGACATAAAGGCGGCCTCCCTCGTCCCCAGCGACTACGGCAAGCGCAGGACGGAGCCTGCCGAGAAGGACGAGGACCTCGACGACCTCTCCCCGGACGAGGCGCGCGAGGTGCTCATCGCCAGGCTCATCGCATATAAGCAGTTCAGAAACGCGGGCGCGGCGCTCGGTGCGCGCATGGAGGCTACCGGCCGCATGCACCCGCGCACCGCGGGTCCAGACCCAGAGTTTTTGGGCCTGATGCCCGACTACCTTTCCGGCATCACCCTGCGTGGCCTTGCGGTCATCTGCGCCGACCTCGACAGCCGTCGCGACACCTTCCTTCTGGAGGCCGAGCACATCGCCCCCAAGCGCCTGCCCGTCGCGCTCACTGTCGCCTCCGTCGACCGCATGACCAGGGCGCATGCCGCCCTGACCTTCAGCGACCTTCTCGATGGGCAGAGCTCGCCCGAGGTTGTCGTCGTGACGTTTCTCGCGGTGCTCGAGCTGTTTCACAGGGGCTCGATCCGCGTTACCCAATCCGAGAACTTTGGAGAGATCGACATCGCGCGCGTCGAGGGCGCCCCGGCCTACGAAGCCGACGAGGCGATCACGAGCGTGGGGGAGGAGTAGAGGATGAACGAACTCGAGAGGCTGGATGCCTCGTCGGTCAAGCCCGCGCTCGAGGCAATGCTGCTCGTCTCCGGGGACCCTGTCAGCGCCTCCGACCTTGCCCGCGTTCTGGGCATGGCTCCCGGTGAGGTTGCCTCGGCGCTCGCCGAGCTTGCCGCCGAGTACTCGGACGCCAACCGCGGCTTCCAGCTTCGCGAGGTCGCGGGCGGATGGCGCATGTTCACGCATCCCGCGTACCACGACCAGGTGGAGGCGCTCGTCCTCAGCTGGGACACGCGTAAGCTCTCGCAGGCTGCCCTCGAGGCGCTTGCCGTCGTCGCCTATCACCAGCCCGTGACCCGCGAGGGCGTCAAGGCGGTGCGCGGCGTCAATTCCGACGGCGTCATCTCCTCGCTCGTCGACAAGGGCCTCGTGCGCGAGGTCGGCCGTGCCGCCGACAAGGGCCAGGCAATCCTGTACGGCACGACCCAAGCGTTTCTCGAGAAGTTCGGCCTGCGTTCGCTGCGAGAGCTTCCCGACCTCGAGCAGTTTGCGCCGGACGAGGAGTCCCGCAAGTTCATCCGCGAGCGTCTGAGCGGTCGCTCGATCGAGTCCACGCTCGAGGATGCCGCCGACGACCTCGACGAGGAGCGCGAGCTCGAGGGTGACGATATCGATGCTTAGGCCTGACGAGCGCATCGTGCCCATGCGCCTCCAACGTTTCCTTGCGCGCGCAGGTGCCGCGAGCAGGCGTGGCTCCGAGGCCCTCATGACCGCCGGGCGCGTGCGCGTCAACGGCATCGTCGTGACGGAGCTCGGCTCGAAGGTGGACCCCGCCCATGACGTCGTTACCGTCGACGGGCAGGTCTTCTCGATAGCCGACCGTCCGACCTACCTCATACTCAACAAGCCCGCAGGCTACGTCACCACCATGCGGGACCCGCACGCGGACGCCTGCGTCGCCGAGCTCGTGCCGTGCGATCGCTATCCTGGCCTCTTCCCGGTGGGCAGGCTGGACCGCGATACGACGGGCCTTCTGCTGTTCACGACGGACGGAGATGCCTCGCACGCCCTTCTCCACCCGTCCCACCATGTCGAGAAGCGCTATGTCGCGCTCGTGGGCGGTCGGGTCTCGGATGCCGAGCTCGTTCCACTGCGCCGCGGCATCACGCTCGACGACGGTCCGTGCTCGCCTGCCAAGGCGGTCGTGCTGGACCCGCGCCGCGCCGAGGCCCGCCCCGTCCTTCGTGGCGGTTCGGCACGTGGCCGCTCGATCGTCGCGCTCACCATTCACGAGGGTCGCAAGCATCAGGTCAAGCGTATGCTTGAGGCCATTGGACATCCCGTGGTGCGACTGCACCGCGATGCGTTCGGACCATTGGGGCTTGACGGCCTCGCCGAGGGTGCGTGGAGACTTCTGGACGACCGGGAGACCGACGCGCTTCTTCGGCCGACCCAAAAGGAGCGATAGTGCCCGAGATCGAAACCTCCCGAGTCCTGTTCATGCGTCACCCCGAGACCGTCTCCAACGTGCAGCACTGGTACTCGGGCGTGAAGGACGTGTACCTGTCGCCCGCGGGTGACGCCCAGCGAAGGCGCGCGATCGACGCGCTTGTCTGTTGGAAGCCCGACCACATTTTCTGCTCGCCGCTGTCCCGTTGTCTGTCCATCGCGGCCGTCGCGGCGGAGCACCTTGGCATCGAGGTCGTCATCGACGATCGCCTTGCCGAGATTAATTTCGGTGTTATCGAGGGCGTCGACTATGACGAGATCGCCGACATGGGATATCGTTTCCCGTGGCCCTTCGACGATGATGGCCTGTCCAAGCCCTGTCCTGGCGGCGAGAGCTTCGAGGACTTCGTCGTAAGGGCGCAATCGATGCTCGACACGCTCAAGGGCGTCGAGGGCAGGGTCGCCTGCGTCACGCACGGCGGCTTCATGCGCGCCGCGCTGGCGGCCGCCTACACCTCGAGTCTCGAGGAGTTCTATCACATGAAGATCGGCAACGTCGCGTCCATGGTCATGACGTGTGACGGCAACGAGTTCTCTCTTGCCGCCTTCGGCCTGACCCCCGAGGAGGTCCGCAACCGGCTCGGCGACCCGGACGTCTACAACGCCGACAGCTCGCGAGGGGAGTTCGCTTGATCGTCGCAATCGACGGACCCGCGGGGTCCGGCAAATCCACCGTAGCCCACGAGATCGCCCGCAGGCGTGGTCTTACCTACCTCGACACCGGGGCGATGTACCGCAGCGTCGCGCTCGAGTGCCTCGAGCACGATGTCGACCTCACCGACGAGGCGGCCGTGGCAGACGTCGCCCGCGCCATGGACATCTCCTTCGTGCAGGACGGCGACGTCCAGCGTGTCGTCGTCAACGGCGCCGACGTCACCGAGGCCATCCGCACCGCCCGTGTCGACCAGAACGTCTCGGTCGTCTCCGCGGTGCCCGAGGTCCGTGTTGCCATGGTCGCCCTCCAGCGTGCCGTTGGCGAGAAGGACAGTGTCGTGGCCGAGGGCCGTGACATCGGAACCGCCGTCTACCCCAATGCCGAGGTCAAGGTATTTTTGACCGCCGACGCCGCGGCCCGGGCCCATCGTCGTGCCGTCCAGCGTGAGGGCGGCGATGCCGACAAGGCCGACGAGCGCGTCGACGCCGACGAGGAGCGCAAGATCCTCGCCGACATTGAGAGGCGTGACAGGATCGACTCCACCCGTAAGGCATCGCCTTTGGTCGCTGCCGATGACGCCGTGCACATCGACTCCTCCAACCTTAGCGTCGACGAGGTGTGTCGGCGCATCGAGCGGCTTATCGACGATGCCCAGGCCCGTGGGGGTGCGCATGCCTAAATCCGCCGAGTCAGACACCCCCATGAGGCTCATCGGCAACAAGCCCGAGGCCTATTGGGACAGTCGAATGGCGCAGTTCCCGGTCCTGTCCAAGCTCCTGCTGCGTGTCATCGTCGCCGTCGTGTGGCTATGGACCAAGCTCATGTGGCGCTGGGAGACCGAGGACAGGCAGGTCCTTCTCGACGCAACGAAAAAGCGCGGCTGCGTCATCGTCATGAACCACGTCTCGATGCTCGACCCCATCGTCCCTTACTGCGAGCTGTACTACGCGGGTCGCAACACGAGGGCCATCTACAAGAGCGAGTTCAACAAGGTCGGCATCATGCGTGCGGTCCTGTCGGTGATCGGCGGAATTCCCGTCGAGCGCGGCACCGCCGACGTCAAGGCGCTTCGACGCGCGCAGCGCTCGCTCCAGGCGGGCGAGAGCCTGCTCATCTATCCCGAGGGGACCCGCGTCAAGGCGGGCGAGCCTTCCGTCTTGCATGGCGGCTTCGCCCTCATGGCCAAGATGGCCCACACCAAGGTCATCCCCATGGCCATCGTCGGCGCGCGTGACATCACCCCGCGCGGCAAGCACATTCCGCGCCCGGGCAAGGTCTACTGCAAGGTCGGCCAACCGCTCGACTTCGACCGCTTCGAGGGCCTCGGCCGCAAGGAGCAGGTTGTCGCCATGGAGCAGGCCGCCTGGGACGAGGTCATCCGCCTGCGCGACGAGCTTCGCGACGAGCACCCCGGAAAGATGTAGGTTCGCACATGGTAAGCATCGAGGTGGCAAGCCAGGCGGGCGCCTGCTACGGCGTGGAACGCGCCCTCAAGATGGTCACGGACGCTGCCGAGAAGGGCGGCGAGGTCCAGACTTTGGGTCCGCTCATCCATAACCCGATCGTCGTCTCCGACCTGGAGCGGCATGGCGTTACCGTCGCCGACGACGTCGAGGTGGCGACCGCACCCACGGTCGTCATCCGTTCCCACGGCGTCGTGCCGGCGGTCGTTGAACGAGCCCGCGCTCGCGGTCTCCAGGTGATCGATGCCACGTGCCCCTACGTCAAGAAGGTCCAACATGCGGCAGAGCGTCTCGGCCGTGAGGGTTATCGGGTGGTCGTCGTCGGCGAATCCGGGCACCCGGAGGTCGAAGGGATCCTCGGTCATGCTCAAGGCGCCGCCGTTGTCGGGAGCGTCGCAGACCTCGACCATGTCGAGCTCGGGCGAAAGGTTGGCGTGGTCGTCCAGACCACCCAGTCGCGATCGCTTCTGCGTGAGATTGTCGCCGAGCTCTCCTGTCGCGTCGAGGACCTTCGCGTCCTCAACACCATTTGCGAGGCGACCTCCGAGCGTCAGGCTGCCGCGGCAGAGCTGGCAGAGCGGGCGGACGCCATGGTAGTCATCGGAGGCCGCAACTCCGCCAACACCACGCGCCTGGCCGAGATCTGTGCCTCCGCCTGCGCCAACTCTCACCATGTCGAGCGTGCCGACGAGCTCGATCCCTCTTGGTTTACTGACGTTTCGCTTGTGGGCATAACCGCGGGCGCTTCTACTCCTGCCGCCCAGATAGAGCTCGTTCGCAGGCAAATCGCACTTCTCTGTGGGGGAGATCTATGAGCAAGGCCTCCGACCTGCCCGGCGCCGGCGAACGCACCCGTGCCGACTATGCCCCCATCGAAGCCCCGCGCAAGGGTGCCTGGATCGCGTCCGTCGAGCCTGGAAGCCCTGCGGAGCGAGAGGGGCTCTACCCAGGCCTGCGCGTCGACACCGTCAATGGCGTCGAGCTCGACGACATCATCACCTGGCGCTGGGAGGCCTCCGATGGCGAGGTCGAGCTCGAGCTTACCGATGCCGCCGGTGAGGAGTACTACTGCGAGCTCACCCGCGAGGTCGGCCAGGACTGGGGCATCGAGTTCTCCGACGTTCTGTTCGACGGCATCAGGACCTGCAGGAACGCCTGCGTCTTCTGCTTCATGCAGATGCTTCCCAAGGAGGTTCGCTCGACCCTGTACCTGCGTGACGACGACTATCGCCTGAGCTTTCTGCAGGGCAACTTCGTCACGCTCACCAACATGAGCGACAACGACGTCGAGCGCGTCATCCAATGGCGCCTCGAGCCCATGAACGTCTCGCTCCACGCGGTCTCGCCCGAGTGCCGCGCGCGCCTCATGGGACGTAACGCGCAGAGGGGCATGGACGTGCTCGAGCGCCTCTGCGAGGCGGGCATCGAGATCCATGCCCAGATCGTCTTGTGCCCTGGCTACAACGACGGCAACGAGTTCCGTCGCACTCTCGAGTGGGTCGAGGCACACCCCCAGGTAACCTCGCTCGCCGTGGTCCCGCTCGGCTACACCAAGTACAGCACGAACTTCTCGAGCTCCTTCTCTGAGGACGTCGAGGCGTCGCGCAACGTCATCGAGATCATCCGCCCATTCCAGCGGCGCGCCCGCGAGCGGTGTGGTCGCACGCTGTTCCAGCTCTCCGACGAGTTCTACCTTGACGCCCGCGTCGATGTTCCCCCTGCCGAGACCTACGACGGCTACCCGCAGTTCTACGACGGCATCGGCATGCTGCGCAGCTTCATCGACGAGACCGACCTCGTCCTTGCCGAGAAGGGCGACGAGGTTGCGGCCATTTCCAGCTGTCTTGAGTCGCGCGGTCGTCGCGTGCTTCTCGTCTGTGGCGAGGCGGCCGAGGGCGTCGTTGGCAGGCTATGCCGAGAGTGGGGCTTGGTGCCTCACGTAGGGGAGCGTCCCATCCACAACGACTATTACGGTGGTGACGTCAACGTCACGGGGCTTATCGTGGGCTGTGACCTCCTGGCGCAGCTGCCGGACGACCTTGCCTCGACCGATGTCGTGCTTCCCGAGAGCATGTTCAACTTTGCCGACGTGACGCTCGATGACTTCACCCATGCGGACATCGAGGCGGAAATCGTCCGCCGGGGCGGTGCCTGCCACGTCTCCCAGACCTCGCCCACCGAGCTCGCGGCACTTCTCGGCAGAATCGCAAACGCTTAGGGCAGGGCGACGTTTTCCCATTTGTTTCCTGGTGTCAGACCAATTGGTTTCGTGACATAACCAAAACTATGCCAAATTGCCCGACTGTTTCCCCGTAGCTAACACCTGCTCTCGAGTGGGCCTGCAACGTAGCTCACGAAGGCGTTTGGCTCGTAGCATGCTCCCCAAGCAAACGCGAGGCCGCATGGTCGCGCGAATGCTAACGGAAGCCGGCCATCGCGGGCTGCGATCGCCAAAACGAAGGGGGAGCGTCATGGCCAACATGTATTCGAGGAGGGACTTCCTCAAGCTCGGTCTCTTTGCTGCCGGATCGGCACTCACGGTCGGCCTCGTTGGGTGTGGTGGCAGCGGTGAGAAGGCAGCCACGACTGCCGCTGCGGCAGCCGATAAGATCACGCTCGTCGAGGACGGCAAGCTGACGATCGTCACGAACTATGGTTACATCCCGATGGAGTGGCTCGAGAACGGGAAGGCCAAGGGCTTCGACATCGACCTCGGCAACAAGATCGCCGAGGAGCTCGGACTTAGCCCGAACTGGCTTCCCGACCAAAAGTTCGACACGATCATCCCCACCATCAAGCAGGGCGGGCACGCGGACATCTCCATCGGTTCGATATCCATCACCGATGAGCGTCGGAAGGAGATCGACTTCTCCGACCCGTACATGGACTCCAACCAGGGCGTCGTCGTCCTGGCAGACAAGAAGGGCGACTTCGACTCGACCGAGAAGCTCAACAAGTCCGATGTCAAGATCGCGGCTCAGGCGGGTACCACAGGCGAGGCCTGGATCAAGGAGACGCTTCCCAACGCCACGCTCGTCTCGCTCGACGACTCCATCCAGACCATGACCGGTGTCGAGTCGGGCCTGTATGACGCCTGCGTCAACGACCTGCCGGTCATGCAGTATATGTGCGAGAACTCCTACACCGACCTTGCGGTCTCCCTCGAGATTCCTACTGGCGAGCAGTATGGCATCGTCGTCTCCAAGGACAACCCGGCGCTTACGGAGAAGATCAACGAGGTCCTGAAGAAGATGGAGGACGACGGCTCGATGGAGGAGCTCAAGAAGAAGTGGTTCGGCGACATGGCTGACAGCATCTAGCCACGGTTCTTCTCGCCAGCGTTATTTATCATCGCTCGCCATACGCCCCCTTGCCCCACGGATTGGTTGGGACGAGGGGGCGTCTTTTGGGCCGAACGGGCAGCAAATGGTCGATGAGTTGGTGTGATTCCGATAACTGACACAATTTGTAATTCATACGTTACGCTGCTGGGTTATGCTCATTTGGTAAGCATAACGTCACGTGGGCCTTGCCTTCGTGAGTACGCATCGAATGGGGGAGGGCGACGTGGCGGAACTGCTGCGGATGGAGCACGTGAGCAAGTGCTTCGGGACCTTCTTCGCCAACAAGGACGTAAACCTGAGCGTCCAGGAGGGCGAGGTCCACACCCTGCTCGGAGAGAACGGCGCCGGAAAGTCCACGCTCATGAACGTTCTCGTGGGCCTGTACCAGCCGACCGGCGGCAAGATCTTCTATCGCGGTAAAGAGGCCAGGATTGCGAGTCCTCGTGCCGCAGTCGAGATGGGCATCGGCATGGTGCACCAGCACTTTATGCTGATTGATGCCATGACCGGCTTCGAGAACATCGTGCTTGGCACGAAGGGCAAGTCCGCTCTTTTGGATCGTGCGGACGACGAGGCGAAGATTCGCGAGATTGCCGAGCGCTATGGCCTCGAGGTCGACCTCAACTCCCGCGTGAGCGAGATGTCGATTGGCATGCAGCAGAGGGTCGAGATTCTAAAGGCCCTGTATCGCGGTGCCGACTTGCTGATCCTTGACGAGCCGACGGCGGTTCTCACCGACCTCGAAGTCGAGGGCCTATTCAAGATCATCGACTCGCTCAAGGCCGAGGGAAAGTCCGTGATCTTCATCTCGCACAAGATGCGAGAGGTGATGCACGTCTCCGACAAGGTCACGATTCTGCGTGCGGGAGAGTCCGTCACCACGCTCGATGCCGACAAGGTCACCGCGCAGCAGCTTGCCGACCTCATGATCGGCCACGAGTTCCACGAGAGCCATTACGAGAAGGTCACCGAGGCGGGCGAGGAGGTGCTCTCGCTCGAGCACATTTCCCTCAACCCTCACCTCAAGCACGGCGGCCTATCGGACGTCTCGCTGACGCTGCACCGCGGCGAGATTCTCGGCGTCGCGGGCATCGACGGCAACGGACAGTCCCAGCTCGCGCAGGTTATCACCGGTCTTGCCACGCCCGATTCCGGCGAGGTCAAGATCGGTGGGGAGGGCGTCGCGTTCTACTCCGCCCGCAGCTTCATCGATGAGGGCGTGGCAGACGTTCCCGAGGACCGCAATACGATGGGCCTGGTCGGCGACATGTCGATCGCCGAGAACCTCGTCCTCAAGCAGACCGACTCGCCGCGCTTCTCCGCCGCACACGGTGCCTGGCTCAAGAACGCCGCGATCCACGAGTTCGCCGAGGCGATGAGGGAGAAGAACGACATTCGCTGCTCCTCCGTCGACCAGAGTGCGGGCAGCCTGTCTGGCGGAAACCAGCAGAAGGTCATTCTCGCTCGCGAGCTCGAGGGTAGCCACTCCGCCCTGGTGGCCGTCTATCCCACGCGCGGCCTCGATGTCGGAGCCACAAACTTCGTCCACGACGCCATGATCAAGGAGCGCGACAACGGGTGCGCGATTCTTCTGATCAGCGCTGACTTTGACGAGGTGCTCAAGCTCTCCGACCGCATCGTGGTCCTGTTCGAGGGCAAGGTCATGGGCACGTATCCCGGCAAGGACGCCCCGGTCAAGGAGATTTCCCTGGCCATGGCGGGAAAGTAGGAGGGAGGACCAGTGGCAGACTCCAGCAAGGCCGCACGTTCCGGCCGCGCGTTCACCATTCTCGTGCCGCTTGCGTCAGTGCTTTGCGCACTTATCGTCGGCGGCATAGTCATCGCTTGCCTCGGCAAGAGCCCCGTCAGGGCCTACCAGCTGCTCTTCTCGGGAGCCTTTGGTAGCCCGCGCAAGATTGCCGCCTCGCTCGTCTCGGCATGCCCGCTGATCTTTACCGCTTTGGCAGCGTCGTTCGCCTATAAGTGCGGTGTGTTCAACCTCGGTGGAGAGGGCCAGTTCATCATGGGCGGCACCTGCGCGATGATCTTCTGCATCGTGACGGGCGTCACCGGCCCGCTTGGCATCGCGTTCGCCATTCTCGTCGGCGCTTCCGCGGGTGCCATTTGGGGAGCCATCCCCGGCGTCATGAAGGTCGGCCGCGGCCTCAACGAGATGATCACCTCGATCATGCTCAACTACGTCGCGACCCTCTTTATGGGCTACATCTACACGGGTCCCTTCCGTGAGGGGGGCACGCCCCAGACGCCCTCCGTCGACACTTCGCTCATGTTGCCGAAGGTCGGTGGGCTGCGCTTCCACGTCGGCGTCATTCTCGCCATCGTGCTTGCCGTCGTCATCGCCTACGTCATCAACCGCACCTCGTTTGGCTTCAAGATTCGTGCGACTGGCATGAACTCGACCGCCGCGAAAGTCAACGGCTTTCCCGTCAAACGCCTCATCATGCTGTCGTTCATTATCTCCGGTGCCATCGCGGGTATGGGTGGTGCCACCGAGCTTCTTGGCAAGCAGTATCGCCTCATGAGCGGTTTTGGCGCCGGCTTTGGTTTTGACGGCGTCGCCATTGCGCTCATTGCCCAGCTGAGCCCGATCGGTTCTCTCGTTGTCGCCATCTTCTTCGGCGCACTCACCACGGGAGCCTCCTCGATGCAGGTCGGCATTATGGTTCCTACCGCAATCGTGGAGATCATCCGAGCCTTGATCATCATCTTCTCGGTTTCCGGTCTTGCCGTGCTCAAGCTCCCCAAGATCAAGCAGTACCTGGCCCGCCGCAGGGCGCAGGCCGCCAAGAATGCAGAGGTGATTGCGTAATGGGAGCCCTTATCGCTGCCGCCCCCGAGATTCTTGCGGCAACCATCCGCATGTCTGTCCCCCTGTTGCTCGTCGCAATTGCCGAGCTCTTCTCCGAAAGGGCCGGACTCGTCAACATCGGCCTCGACGGCCTCATGTCCATCGGCGCCCTCTCGGGCTTTTTGGCGGGCTACTTCACGCACAATCCCTGGGCGGGCCTTGCCGCCGGCATCGCCGCGGGCATCCTCGTGAACATGGTCTACGCCTACTGCACGGTGTCGTTGTGCGTCGACCAGGTCGTTACGGGTATGGCGATCAACATCCTTGCGCCTGCCATTGCCACCTTCGCGTATAAGGTGTCGTTCGGCGACTCGTCGACCCTGGTCCAGGGCACCCAAATGGCAACCGTCGCGATTCCCGGCCTCTCCGCGATTCCGGTAATCGGGCCCGCGCTGTTCAAACAGACCCCTTTGGCGTACTTCGCCTATCTTCTGGTTCCCCTTTCGGCCCTGTTCTTCACCCGCTTCCGCAGTGGACTGTCCTTCAGGGCCGTCGGCGAGTATCCCAAGGCTGCCGAGACGCTCGGCATCAATGTCATCGCCACAAAGTACGTCGCCTGCGTCATCTGCGGCGCGCTTGCCGGCTTGGGCGGGGCCTTCCTCACCCTTTGCTACACGAGCACCTATGCGGAGGGCATCGTCGCCGGACGCGGCTTTATCGCCCTTTCGGCAGTCATATTCGGCCGCTGGACCTCTGGCGGCGTTCTCTCGGCCTGCCTGCTCTTTGGCTTCTGCGATGCTCTTCAGATCGTGCTGCAGGTCAGCATTCCCGCAATGCCCTACCAGTTCTTCCAGATGATTCCCTATCTGGTTACCCTCATCGCCCTGGTCATCTTTGGGTCCAAGCGCCTCGGGCCCAAGGCCAATGGCCAGCCGTACTATCACGAGTGACGCGTCTCGCGGCCACTGCCTACACTCGGGGCGGTGATCGCGAACACGCTCTTCGCGGTTCGCGGGGCGGTCCCGCGGATCGTTATCAGGTTTCGTTCGAAAGGACAGATTTCATGCTCAACAGAAGGCAGTTCCTCGGTGCCGCCGGCGCCACGTTCCTCGGCCTCGGCCTGGCCGCTTGCGGTTCTGAGGGCGGCGACGCCACCACCGGCTCCGCCGATGCCAAGAAGGTCGCCATCTTCCTCGATGGCCCGATCAACGACGGTGGCTGGGGCGCTTCTTGCTACAAGGCCATGACCGACGCCGCCAAGGAGCTTGGTTGGGAGACCGCCTACTCCGAGTCGGTCCCGCAGTCCGACTGGGCCACCACGATGGAGAACTACATCGACGAGGGCTACAGCCTGATCTTCGCTCCCGGCAACCAGTACACCGATGCCGTCAAGCAGGTTGCCGCCGACAACCCAGACATGAAGTTCGTCCTCCTCAACGACACCGTCAAGACCGACAACGTCGAATCCCTGATGCCCAACACCCAGCAGATCGGCCAGCTGGCCGGCGCTCTGGCGGGCATCCTGTCCAAGACCAACAACATCGGCTTCATTGGTGCCATGGAGCTCGACACCACCCTCGACAAGCTCGAGAACTACACCAAGGCCGCCCAGAAGGTCAACCCCAAGATCAAGGTCGCCAAGGCCTACGCCGGCTCGTTCTCCGACGCCGCCAAGGGCAAGGAGCTCGCCACGACCATGATCAAGAACAACGACGTCGACGTCATGTTCGGCGACGCCTCGATCGTCGACACCGGCGCCCGCGAGGCCCTGGCTGCCGCCGAGAACCGCTTCGACATCGGCCAGCCCGGCGACCTTGGCTCCGCCTCCGACGAGCTCATCGCCTGCTCCGTCGTCACCGACAACAAGTCCATGCTCAAGCAGGCCATGGAGGATGTCGAGAAGGGCGAGTACGGCAACAAGGTCATCTACGGCGACCTCTCCAACGGCGGCGTCGCCGTCGGCACCTTCTCGGACAAGCTGGTCACCAAGGAGCAGCAGGACGAGTACAACAAGTACGTCGAGCAGATTAAGGACGGCAAGTTCCTTTAAGTCCTTCTCGGCAGCACTTACTCAAGCAAAGGGCGGCGTGGCCTCGATGGGTCGCGCCGCCCTTCAGATTGCGGGCTGATGGTAAGCGAGCGGCTACCCATCCCGTGAACAAAGCATGTCACGGCATGACGCGAGGCGGGCCTTCTGGTCCGCGGGCATCTCGGGATAGTGCGGGTCGACGTCCTCGAGAGTCCCGACGATTGCCTCCGAGATCAGGTAGCGTGCGAACCACTTCTGGTCGGCGGGAATCACGTGCCAGGGAGCCCTCTTGGTGGCGGTTGCGCCGATGGCATCCTCGTAGGCCGTCATGCATTCGTCCCAAAGCTCGCGCTCGCGCATGTCTGACTCGGAGAACTTCCAGTTCTTGCGTTCGTCGTCGATGCGCGCCACAAAGCGCTTTGCCTGCTCGCGCTTGCTCTCGTTGAGGAAGATCTTGACGAGCCGATATCCGCTCTCCCATAGGTAACGCTCGAAGTCGCGAATCTCTCGGTATCTCATGTCGAAGAACTCGCTCGGGGGCATGCCAATGCATCGGGTTGGCATGGCATAGTCCTTCTGGAGGTTGTGCACGCGAACGACGAGCACGTCCTCGTAGTAGGAGCGATTGAAGACGCCGATGCTTCCGCGGGGCGGCATGTTGATGACCGCGCGCCACAGGAAGTCATGGGCAAGCTCCTCCGGCGTCGGCTGCTTGAAGCTGTGGACGACGCAGCCTTGCGGGTTGATGCCGCTCATCACGTGCTTGATCGCGGAGTCCTTGCCGGCGGCGTCCATGGCCTGGATCAAGATCACGACACCCTCGCGCGCCTCGGCATAGAGCCTGTCTTGCAGCTCGGCGATCCTGAGGGTATTTGCAGCCGTGAGCTGCTCGTACTTCTCACGTTCGGACTTTTCGACCTTGGCGGACGTCGGGTGGTCGGCAATCCTGAAACCGACGGTTCCGTCGTAGGTGCATTCTGCGAGCGACAAGGGCATGGCCGCTCCCTTCATCGATTTGCATGTCTATACCCAATCACAGGGCCGCGTGGCGAGAAGTGCGTTCTTCTCGCCGGTGACTTGCTTATCTCGCCTCATGCGTGTGGTGGCTTTGGGCGTATGTGTGGGGGCTGTGCCCCGGCTCGCCGCCAACATCGCTCACCTGGTAAACTTGGCTGCGCAACCAAGCCACAAGGAGCGATTCATGCCCAAGCCCATAGTCGCCATCGTCGGCCGTCCCAACGTGGGCAAGTCGACGCTGGTCAACCGCATTTGTCAGGACAGGGAAGCCATCGTCCACGAGTCGCGCGGCGTCACCCGCGACCGCTCGTACCACGAGGCCGATTGGTCTGGTCGCGAGTTCGTCGTCATCGATACCGGCGGTGTCGAGCCCAACCGCACCGACGACGCATTTGCGTCCCACATCCGCGAGCAGGCACTGGCTGCCTGCGACGAGGCCGACGCCATCGTATTCGTCGTCGACGGCACCGTTGGTGCGACCGATGAGGACGAGGAGGTTGCCCGCGTCCTGCGAAAGACCAAGAAGCCGGTGTTCCTCGTCGTCAACAAGCTGGATAACCCCGCCAGTGACGGCGAGATCTGGGACTTCTACAGCCTGGGCATCGGTGACCCCAGGGCGCTGTCCGCCATTCACGGCTATGGCACGGGCGACCTCCTCGACGAGATCATCGCCGTGCTTCCCGAGGGTGACGACGAGCCTGAGTACCCCGACGACCTGCTGAACATTGCCATCATCGGCCGACCCAACGTCGGTAAGTCGTCGCTCACCAACAGGCTTGCCCGTCGCACCCGCTCCATCGTGAGCGATGTCTCCGGTACCACGCGTGACGCCATCGACGTCGTCGTGGAGCAGGCCGGTGTCCGCTATCGCCTGGTCGATACCGCGGGTATGCGCAAGAAGAACGTCGTCCACGAGGACGTCGAGTATTACAGCATGGTCCGCGGCCTTCGCGCCATGGACAAGGCCGACGTGTGCTTGCTGGTGATCGACTCCGTCGACGGCGTCACCGAGCAGGACCAGAAGGTTGCCGCCATGGCGATCGACCGCGGCTGCGCCCTGGCGATCCTCCTCAACAAGTGGGATCTGGTCACCGACGAGCAGAAGCGCGAGGACATCCTCATGTCCCTCAAGAAGCGCATGACGTTTGCCGCATGGGCGCCGACGCTTCGCATCTCCGCCAAGTCGGGCCGCAGCATCGACAAGGTGCTGCCCCTCGCCGCCGCCTGCGCCAAGTCGCACTCCTCTCGCGTGACCACCGCAAAGCTCAACCAGCTCATCTCGGCAATTCGCGAGACCGGTCATACCATCGTGGACAAGTCGCGTCGCCTGAAGATCAACTACGCGACTCAGGTCAGCGTGGAGCCCCCGACGTTCGCTTTCTTCTGCAACGCACCCGACCTTGTCGACGACAACTTCGAGCGCTTTATGGAGAACCGCCTTCGTGAGGCTTTCCCGCTTACCGGCACCCCGATTCGATTGCGCTTCCGAAAGAAGGAGTAGTCGTGCTACAGGCAAACGAACTGCTGGTCACGGTTGCCCTCATGGTTGGCGCCTACCTTGTGTGCGGCATTCCCTTTGGTCTGATCGTCGCCCGCAGGGGCGCCGATGTGGACGTCAGGAGGGTCGGTTCCGGAAACATTGGAACGACCAACGTCGCCCGTTCGGTCGGCAAGGGTGCCGCGGCTCTCACGCTGCTGCTGGATGCCGGAAAGGGATGGGCCAGCGTGACCGCGGCGCGTGCCGTCGCCGTCTCGACGATTGCCGCGGGTGACGCCACGTCTTGCGAGCCTTCCGGCCGTTTGGGGCTGTGTGTCGCATGCGTCGTCCTCGCGTCGATCCTAGGCCATGTCTTCAGCCCGTACCTGGGCTTCCATGGGGGCAAGGGGATTGCCGTCGGCCTGGGTGCCACCTTGGCGTTCGAGCCCGTCGTCGCACTCGCACTTCTCGCCGTATTCGTGGTCGTGGTCGCCCCGACCAGGATTGTCTCCGCGGCATCGTGCTCCGCCGCCATAGCGCTGCCGATCGCAAGCGTGCTTCTCGGCGGCACCACTCCTGCAGCAACGGTCGTTCTCGCCATTACCGCCTGTGTCGTCCTATGGGCGCACCGGACCAACATCTCAAAGCTCATGAGGGGCGAGGAGAAGCGCTTCTCGTTCCACAAGAAGGGGGAGGGTAGCGCCAATGGTCGATAGCGTCGACGTCGCCGGCAAGGTCGCGGTCATCGGTGCAGGGTCTTGGGGCACCGCCGCCGCGGGCCTGGTGGCTCCGCACGCCACCAAGGTCGTCTTGTGGGCACACTCGGAGGAGGTGGCCTCTGGCATCCGCGACAGCGGCCGCAACCCTCGCTACCTCAGGGGCTATGACCTTCCGGCAAATGTCACCGCCAGCTCTGACATTGCCGAGTGCCTTCGCGATGCCGAGGCCTGCCTCGTTGTCGTTCCGTCGTCCCACCTGAGGGCGACCTCGCACAAGATGGCGCCCTACGTCTCTTCCGACCTTCCGATCCTCGTGCTCACCAAGGGCATCGAGGCAGACACCGGCCTTGCGATGGACCAGGTCGTCTCCGACGAGCTAGGCAACCCCATGCGCGTCTGCGCGCTCTCGGGCCCCAACCACGCGGAGGAGATCTGCCTGGGCAAGGTCAGCGCCTCCGTCATCGCGGGGCGCGACATGGACATCGCGCGCATGTTCCAGGGCCTTGTCTTGAGCCCGGAGTTCCGAACCTATGTCACCGACGACGTCGAGGGCGTCGAGGTCTGTGGTGCCGTCAAGAACGTCATTGCCATCGCCGCTGGCGTGGCCGTTGGGTCGGGCGCGGGCGACAACACGCTGGCCGTCATCATGACGCGCGGCCTTGCCGAGATCGGTCGAATCGCGGCCGCATGCGGGGGCAACCCCCGTACCTGCATGGGCCTTGCCGGGATGGGCGACCTGATAGCCACCTGCACCTCCGAGCACTCGCGCAACCGCACCTTCGGCGAGGCGCTCGTTCGCGGAGAGTCGCTCGAGGACTATGAGGCTAGGACGCACATGGTCGTCGAGGGCGCCCGTGCGGCACACAGCGTGTGGGAGCTCGCCCACGCCAAGGGCGTCGACGTGCCCATCACTGACGCCGTCCACGCGTTTCTCTACGAGGGCATACCGATGGCAGAGGTAATGGCAAGCCTTCTGGCCCGCACGCCGGGCGAGGAGTTCTACGGTTTCGAGAAGAGCGTTGCCGAGAAGAACGCTCGCTAGGGGCCCGTTCTTCTCGATAGGAAACGATTCGCGGGCATGATGCCCGCAGCCATACGAAAGGGGAGCACCATGTCCGAAAGCGTGAAGATCGCGCCTTCCATCCTGTCCGCAAACTTCCTGGAGCTCGGCCGCGACCTCGAGTCCATCTCCAACGCCGACTTCGTTCACTTTGACGTGATGGACGGCAACTTCGTGCCCAACCTCTCGTTCGGCATTCCCGTTCTCAAGCAGGTCAAGGCCGCGACCGACCTCACAGTCGACGTCCACCTGATGATTGACAACCCGGACTCCATGGTCGACGCCTTCATCGACGCCGGCGCCGACATCGTCTGCTTCCACCAGGAGGCTGCCGTCCACTCGCACCGCCTCGTGTCCCACATCCACGAGCGCGGCCGCAAGGCTGCCATCGCGCTGAACCCCGGCACCTCGGTCAGCTCGCTCGACGCCATCATTGCCGACCTGGACATGGTCCTGATCATGACCGTCAACCCCGGCTACGGCGGCCAGGCCTTCATCGAGTCCTGTGTCGAGAAGGTCCGCGAGGTTCGCGCCCTGTGCGAACGCAAGGGCGTCAACCCCCTGGTCGAGGTCGACGGCGGCATCAACGCCGAGACCGCTGCCGTGATCTGCGAGGCAGGCGCGAACGTGCTTGTCGCGGGCAGCTCCGTCTTCAAGGGCGACCATGCCGCCAACATCGACGAGCTGCGTCGCGTTGCCGACGCCGCCCTCGCAAAGAGGGCGTAGGCGCATGACCCAGAAGTTCGTCTACCTCGATTACGCCGCCTCGGCGCCCGTGAGGCCCGAGGCCTTCGAAGAGCAGAAGTCGTATCGCGAAAGCGAGATAGAGGGGGCCAACCCCAACTCGCTCCATACGCTTGGCCGCAGGGCCGCCCAGGCGCTCGATGGGGCCAGGCGCGACCTCGCCCGTTGCGTCGGTGGCGGCTTCAGGCCGTCTGACGTCGTCTTCACCTCGGGTGGCACCGAGTCCAACAACCTCGCGCTCTACGGCATCGCCGAGGGCGCCCGCGAGAGGGACCGCAACAGGCACCGCGTCATCGTCTCGGCAATCGAGCACGATTCGGTCCTCGACCTCGTGGCACCCCTTCGCGACCGCGGATTCGATGTCGACGTCGTTCGTCCCAGGCGCGACGGCGTCGTTCATCCCGAGGACCTCGAGGCCCTTCTCAGTCGTGACGTCGCGCTGGTCTCCGTCATGAGCGCCAACAACGAGACCGGCGTCGTGCAGCCCGCGGGCCAGCTCTGCAAGGTCGCGCATGCCTTTGGCGCGCTGTTCCACACCGATGCCGTCCAGGCCTTCGCGCGCATTCCGCTGCAGGTGGATGAGGCTGACGCCGTAAGCGTCGCGGGCCACAAGATCGGCGCCCCCGTCGGCGTCGGCGCCCTTCTCGTCAGGGCACGCTGCCCCTTCAGGCCGCAGACATTCGGAGGCGGTCAGGAGGGCGGTCGTCGCCCGGGCACACAGGACGTTTGCGCCGTGCTCACGTTTGCCGCGGTCTCCAAGCTCGTCTGCTCCCAGATGCCCGAGGTCCGCGAGGCTGTCGCCGGGCATGCCAACCATGTCTATGCCAGGCTCTGTGCCGACGGCACTGGCATCGTCCCCACCACGCAGGCACACGTTGACGACTCGCGTCTTCCGGGCATGGTCAGCGTCATGGTGCGCGACCACGACTCCGAGTCGCTCATCCTGCGCCTTGACGCGGCTGGCTTCGAGGTTTCCGCAGGTTCAGCCTGCAGCTCGGCCTCGCTGGACCCAAGCCACGTCCTGTCTGCCATGGGCATCGAGCGCAATCTGGCCTTTGGCGCGCTGCGCATCTCGTTTGACGAGCGTGTGGGGATGACGGAACTTGACGCGTTCTGCGACGAGCTCCTGCGTCTCGCGCGCGACTGACGGCTATACTCTTTTGCGGCCGACATCCACGGCCTCGCGTACGCAAGCACGCCCCGGCAAATCGAATAGAGCATGGGGCCTACCCGGAGGGTGAGACATGACACACAGCGAAGCACTCCTTCGCCTTCAGCAGGTTGACCTCGAGCTCCTTCGTCGCGACCGTGCCCTCGAGGCATTGCCGCAGACCCAGAAGATCAAGCAGATCAAGGCTGCCGCCAAGAAGCTCGTCACCGAGCTCAACAAGGTCGTCGGTGCCCGCAAGGATGCCGAGACCGACCTTGCCGACAACCGTGCGGAGTATGCCCACATGGTCGAGGTCCTCGATCGCGTCCAGGCCGAGGCCGCGCAGGGCTCCAATGACTATCGCGTCGTGAAGGACTTCGAGGACCAGCTCTCCCACCTTGCCAAGCGTATGGAGAAGCTCGACTTCGACAAGGTCGAGATCGAGAAGCGCCTCGCTAAGCTTCGTGACTCCGAGGACAAGGCACGCGGCGTCGGCGCCAGGCTCCAGCAGGAGGGCAAGGCTCAGGCCGAGGCATACGAGCGCGACTCTGCGTCCATCAAGGCCGAGAAGGACGATCTCACTCGCGAGCGTCGCAGCCTTCTGGCCGAGCTCCCCGCCGAACTCGTCGACCGCTACGAGGCCGCGCGCAAGCGCTTCGGCGGCATCGCCGTCGAGAGCCTGCACGGCAACAAGCCGTCTGTCTGTCGCGTCGCCCTGCAGCCGAGCGACTTCTCGGATCTTCGCGCCGCGGGTGCGGACATCTGCGAGTGCCCGTACTGCCACCGCATCCTCATCACCAGCGAGGTCTTTGAGTAACGTTGTCCACGGGCGAAAGGCAAATTAAAAACGACAGGGAGGACCCGCATCGTGAGCAGTGAATACGAAACCCACCGCAAGCCGCGGGTCCTTCTCTGTGTCACGGGCGGCGTGGCAGCCTACAAGGCGTGCGAGGTCCTCCGCCTCCTGCAAAAGGCGAGCTGCGACGTCCGCGTGGCAATGACGCAAGACTCGCTCGAGTTCGTGGGAAAGACGACCTTCGAGGCCCTGAGCGGTCACGAAGTCGCGACGAGCCTCTATGGGTTCGGTGACTCGCCGATTCCGCACATCATGCTCTCCGAGTGGGCTGACCTGGTGCTCGTTTGCCCGTGCACTGCCAACGTCATGGCAAAGGCCGCCACGGGGGTCGCCGACGACCTCGTCTCCGCAACCCTTCTCGCGGCCGGCCCAGCCAAGCTCGCACTGGCCCCGGCCATGAACACGCACATGTGGGAGAACCCCGCGACCCGGTCCAACCTCCTCTGCCTGGAGGGGCGTGGCGCCCACCTCATCCTGCCCGTCTCCGGCCGTCTTGCCTGCGGTGACGTCGGCAGCGGCAAACTGCCCGCAGTCGAGGACATCGCCACCGACGTCTTGGACATTCTCGGCGACCTCCGCAACCCGACGTCCTTCTCGACCGAGAAGGACGCACCGCTTGCCGGCCATCATGTCCTGGTCACCGCGGGCCCCACCCAGGAGGCCATCGATCCCGTCCGCTTCATCGCCAACAGGTCCTCGGGCAAGATGGGCTATGCCATCGCCCGTGCCGCACGTGACGCCGGGGCTAGGGTCACGCTCGTGAGCGGGCCCGTCTCGCTCACCCCTCCCGCAGGCGTCGACGTCGTGCGCGTCACCAGCGCCGCCCAGATGCTCGAGGCTTGCCTCGTCGCCTTCGAGGGCTGTGATGCCGCGGTTCTTGCCGCCGCCGTAGCCGATTACACCCCTGCCGCGCCCGCCAACCACAAGCTCAAGAAGGACACCTCCCGCCTCGATCGCATCGAGCTCGTCGAGACCACGGACATCCTCGCCACGCTCTCGGCTCGTCGTGGTGGTCGCGTCGTCGTCGGCTTTGCGGCAGAGACGAACGATCTGCTGGTAAATGCACGTGCAAAGCTTGCTCGCAAGGGCTGTGACATGATCGTGGCCAACGATGTATCTCGTGCGGACTCGACCTTCGGGTCCGCGACCGATCGCGTCGCACTCGTCACCGCGACCGGCGACGAACAGCTGCCCACCCTTACCAAGGACGAGGTCGCACGCCACCTCATCTCCCATGTCGCACGACTCATTTCCGAGAGGGACGAATAGCATGACCGAACCCAATCGTCGCCTTGCCCTAGGGTGCCATCTCTCGGCGTCCAAGGGTTTTCTCGCCATGGGCAAGACGGCGCTTTCCATCGACGCGTCCACCTTTGCCTATTTCACGCGCAACCCGCGTGGCGGCAGGGCCAAGGCCCCAGACGCCGCGGACATGCGTGCGCTTGTCGACCTCATGGCCGCAAACGGCTTCGGCCCGCTCGTCGCACACGCGCCCTACACCATGAACCTGTGCTCCGCCAAGCCCGAGGTCGTCGAATTTGCCCGCATGGCAATGCGCGAGGACCTGGCCAACATGGAGGGGTTGCCGGGCAACCTCTACAACTTCCACCCAGGCTCCCATGTCGGCCAAGGTGCCGAGAAGGGCATCGAGCTCATTTGCGCGGGTTTGAACGAATGCTTGGTCGCGGGCCAGAGGACCATCGTCTTGCTGGAGACTATGGCAGGCAAGGGCTCCGAGGTGGGTCGAAGCTTCGAGGAGATCGCCCGAATCATAGACGGTGTCAAGCATGACGAACTTCTCGGCGTGTGCCTGGACACATGCCATGCGAGTGACGGCGGATATGACGTCGCGGGTGACCTCGATGGGGTCCTGGACGAGTTCGACCGCGTGGTCGGCCTGGACCGGCTTCGCGCGCTTCACCTCAACGACTCAAAGAACCCCCTGGGGTCACATAAGGACCGCCACGAGAAGATCGGCGAGGGCACGTTGGGTATCGACTGCTTTGCGGCAATCGTGCGCAACCCCCGCCTGCGCAGCCTGCCCATGATTCTGGAGACCCCGAACGAGCTTGACGGATATGCCACCGAGATCGCGCTTCTCCGTGGGCTCGGAAAGGAGGCCGACGCCTGATGGGCATTCTCATTGGATGCGAGCACGTCTCACACGAATGGCCCGGCAAAAGGGTGCTTGTCGACCAGACGATCGGCGTCAACGAGGGCGACCGCATCGGCGTCGTCGGCAGGAACGGTGACGGCAAGACGACCCTACTCGAGATCGTCGCCCACGAGGTCGATCCCGACGACGGCTCCGTCACCTGGCGCCGTGGGATCGACGTTGGCTACCTTGGCCAGCAGGACCACATGGCGGACGAGGCGAGCGTGAGGGAGTGCGTCGTCGGCGAAACGCCCGAGTACGTCTGGGCATCCGACCCCACGGTGCGCTCCATCGTCGGCGAGCTTCTGCCCGACGTCGACTGGGATACCCCCGTGGGCCAGCTCTCCGGAGGCCAGCGCCGACGCGTTGACCTGGCCCGCGTTCTCATTGGCCGTTGGGATGTCCTCCTGATGGACGAGCCCACCAACCACCTGGACATGCAGGCCATCGTCTGGCTTGCCAACCACCTCAAGCACCGTTGGCAGTCAGGCTCGGGTGCCCTTCTCGTCGTGACCCACGACCGCTGGTTCCTCGACGAGGTCTGCGAGCGGATGTGGGAGGTTCACGACGGGCAGATCGACCCGTTCGAGGGGGGATACTCCGCCTACATCCAGCAGCGTGTCGAGCGCGAGCGCCAGCAGGCGGTGGCCGAGGAGAAGCGTCAGAACATGCTGCGCAAGGAGCTCAACTGGCTCGCGCATGGCGCCAAGGCCAGGACCTCCAAGCCCAAGTTCCGCATCGACGCCGCCATGGACCTTATCGCAGACGACCCACCGCTGCGAAACCAGATCGAGCTCAAGCGCATGGCGGTCGCTCGCCTTGGCAAGCAGGTAATCGAGATGAAGGATGCCGGCTTTGCCTGGCCCGAATCGGGCGAGAAGGTCTTTTCCGGCGTTGACTGGCTTATCGGCCCGGGCGACCGCTATGGCATCCTCGGCGAGAACGGCGTAGGCAAGACCACGCTCCTCAAGGTCATGACCGGCCAACTGCAAGCGACTTCGGGACACGTCAAGGTCGGTAAGTCCGTGCGCTTTGGCTACCTCACGCAAAACCTCGACTCCCTCACCAGTCACCCTGACGAGCGCGTGCGTGAGGTCCTCTCCGAGTACAAGCGTCAGGTAACGATCGACGGGCGCGCCTACACGCCGGAGCGCCTCCTGGAGCGCCTGGGCTTCGACAAGCGCGAGCTCAAGAGTCGCATCTCAGACCTTTCCGGCGGCCAGCGCCGCAGACTTGCCATCATGTGCCTGCTCCTGGACGAGCCAAACGTGCTCGTGCTTGACGAGCCCGGCAACGACCTTGACACCGACATGCTGGCCGTCCTCGAAGATCTGCTGGACACGTGGCCCGGGACTCTTTTGGTCGTCACGCATGACCGCTACCTCATGGAGCGCGTCACCGACGACCAGTTTGCCCTCATCGACGGACAGGTGCGCCATGTCCCCGGCGGCGTCGACGAATACCTCAGGCTGTTGCGTCGCCACGAAGCAGATGCCGCGCAGAACAATGCGGTTGTCTCGCGAGCGGTTTCTCAAGGGCAGCAGGAAGCTGCGCCATCTGGCGCCGCAGAGGCCTCCGCGGATGCTCCCAAGATGTCTAACGTCCGTCGTCGCGAGCTCAAGAAGCGCTATGACGCAATCCAGCGCAAGCTTGAAAAGCTGTCGGACGAGCCCGACGACATCAGGCGTCGGATGGGGGAGTGCGACCCCACCGACTTCGAGGGCCTGCAAAAACTGCAGGGACAGCTCGAGGATTGCGAGGCCCGGATTTCCGAGCTAGAGGACGAGTGGCTCGAGCTCGACGAGCTTTTGGAGGGATAGGCCATGGCCGAAGACAATCGCGACCCCCAGGGTCGTCTGACAAAGCTCGTCGCGGATTCGACCTGCGAAGCGATGCGTATCGTCACGCACCAGGACGTAAATGGCGAGAATCGCCTGTTTGGCGGACGTCTGATGGATTGGATCGACGAGCTTGCCGGCATCGCGGCTCGCAGGCATTGTGGCGCCTCGGTCACCACCGCCTGCGTGGACACCTTGACCTTCAAGCAGCCGGCGCTTCTCAACGACATCGTCGTGATCGTCGCGCGCGTAACCTATGTTGGCCGCACCTCTCTTGAGGTCCGCGTCGACAGCTATGTCGAAGACACTTCCACCGGAGACCATAGCGACATCAACAGCGCCTACCTCACTGAAGTATGCGTCGATTCCGACGGGCACCCGACACCCGTGACGTATGGACTCCAGCTTGTGTCGACTGCCGAGAAGGACGAGTGGGAAGCGGCACAAAAGCGAATCGCTGTCAGAAAGCAGCGCAAGGCAGAAGGTTTTTAGGACTCCATATAGCGCTTTACCTTGGCTTTTACATAGTTCTTCTCGTCAGGCAAAAATTGACCGAAAATAGTTCTTGCCCTTCGGGAGAGTAATTGTTAAAGTCTTAATTCGTGCGAGCGCGAGAGTGCAAACACAACGGGTGGTGGCGCAGTTTGGTAGCGCACTTGACTGGGGGTCAAGGGGTCGCTGGTTCGAATCCAGTCCACCCGACCAGTAAATTCTAGGTCAGGCAGGGATTCTCTGCCTGACCTTTTTTGCTTGCTCATGTTACCGAATGAGCGACTGCATCTTCCCTGTTCAGCCCTTCGGCTCTATTCGGCCCCAACGTATCCTTTAACTCGATTGGTACAGAGTCCAGAAAGCCTTGCAAAGTCAATCTTGGGGTTCTTGAAACGTTTCACGTAATTGGGGCACTCGCCCAGAAGATCGTGCCAGCACATATTTGTGAGCATTCCCATCATCTTCCGACTATCTGAATCAAACTTCTCGACATTGCAGCGAACGCAGATCTTGGCGATGGTTTTATCGAGCTCGGAATCCGTCAAGTAGCAACTAATGATTTCTTGCTCGATATCGAAGACGGCCGTAGAAGGCTTCTTACGCTGCTTCTTAAACTCGTTGAGCACGAGCTTGCCATAAACCTGCCTACCAAATCGGTTTCGCCAATCTGCGACTTTGCAAACCACGCCCTCGCCAACGGCTCCGGTACCTTCGAGCAGGAAGTCGTTGCTCTTTGCCACGGCAAGAACATCGCTCATGTCCGGGTGATTCAAAACGGCAAGTACCTTTACAAACCATGGTTCGAGTCCCGCGCTCGCAAGCATGGGCCGCCAGAAATCGTCGGAGATGTAGAGGTCCGTCTCTCGATCAAACACATCAAAGATGACGAGACTTCCCTTTGCGGCGGGATCATATCCCTTGAAGGCGCCAACAAAGGCATCCCTGCCCATCCACTCTCCGTAGACCACAAGCGTAGGGTGTGTCTGGCAAAACTCACGAAGAGAATTCTGCTCCTCACCCTCAGACGCGCACCATGAGCGGAACCCCGCATTGTCATCGATGCCTTGGGTCAACTCATAATTGCGTGAGGCGCAAACCATGCGGCAGGAATCCCCATCCCACCAAACGCTACCGTTCGATCCGTCAACCTTTGCGGTAACAATGACGCGATCGTTATCCAGCAGGCCGTCGCATTCCTCGGTTCCGAGACGCTCGACGTGGGTGTATTTTCTGAAATTGCCCATAAGGTCTCCTCTTTACTGATGTGTGAGGCTTTCTCACAGCCTGTCACGCACATCGGACATTAATTCGGTCGCTCACAGACCCCCTTAGCGTTCGATTTCAAAGCCGCCCAGGTTCGTTCATCCAATTTTGACCTCATGCGAAGCAACCGTGTATGCGTGAAGCGCGTTCGGGTACCAAAGCCAATGGTCTAGAATCAAAACTTAGGAATTAACGGGGCATCCATTTGTGGACGCCCTTACAGAGAAGGGCGTCACGTGGCGGGTAGGACCAAAAAGGTCGTTCAGAAGGGTCGCAAGGCCAAGGAGTACATCAAGAACGACCTCAAGACTCAGGTCGACTACGACGCGCTAAAGGCTCAGCGCGAGGGCGAGGCCTCCGATCCCATCGGCACGCCAAACAACCCCTGCACCAGGATTTTCACGGTCGCCAACGTCATCACGTTTTGCAGGCTCCTTCTGACGCTTGCGTTTCTCTACCTGTTCGTGACACACGGCAACAGGGCAGTTGCACTCACTTGCTACGTCGTCGCTGCGGTCACCGACTTTTTGGACGGGCAGGTTGCCCGTCGAACGCAAACCGTCAGCTGGGTCGGCAAGATCATGGACCCGATCATGGACCGCGTCCTGCTGTTCATCGGCGTGCTTGGCCTCGTGATCACGGGTGAGTTGCCCCTTTGGGTTGCCGTCTTCGTCATCGGCCGAGATGCCTATCTTGCCGTTGGCACTCAGATCCTGCAGCGCTATCGCCGCCGGCCGGTCGACGTCATCTTTATAGGCAAGGTTGCCACCGCACTCTTGATGAGCGGCTTCTGTGACCTGCTGCTGGGTCTCCCGGATGTTCCCGGACTAGGGCTCGTCAATGTCAGCTGGCTTCCCGGCCTCAACGGCAATGCCGCCACGTTTGGAATCTTCCTCGTATACGCCGGCGTCATCTGCTCGGCGATCACAGCATACAAGTACACCTGCGAGGGCCTTACCATCCGCAAAAACGCCGTCAAGAACAAGTCGGAGTAGCCATGCGTCCCACCCCCATGGGGTCCCGCGCTATCGCGCGAATGACCCTTGCAATCACATGCCTCATGGTCCTTCTCGCCAGCCTGGTCGCGCCAGTGAAGGCGCTTGCCGACGACCAGCCCAAGATCACGCAGGCCAAGAGCGCAATCATCGTCGACGGCGAGGGGAATGTCCTTTGGGAGAAGAACCCTGAGGACGAGATGAGTCTGGCTTCGGTCACGAAGGTCATGACCGCGATGGTCGCACTGGACTCTGGCATTGACCTTGACTCGAAGGTGACCTGCTCGGATGTCGACCTGGGACCCGATTCGCAGACCGCGGGCTACAAGAAAGGCGATACCTCCACGCTGCGCAGCCTGCTCGAGGTGATGCTCGTGTATTCGGGCAATGACGCCGCGACCATGGTCGCGCGCACCGTCGCCGGAGACGAGGCCAAGTTCGTCGAGATGATGAACGCCAAGGCAACCAAGCTCGGCATGACGCACACGCACTTCTCGAACTGCCACGGCCTCGAGGACGAGGGCAAGCATTACTCCTGCGCGGCGAACATGGTCAAGATGGGCCGTTACGCACTCGAGAACTATCCCTTCATCGCGCAGACCGTTGTATTGCCCGAGGTCACGACCCAGGTGGGGAAGACGAAGATCACGTTCGAGTCGACAGATGAGCTTGTGGGCAGCTATGAGGGCATGCTTGGCATCAAGACGGGTTCGGTCGAGTCTGGAACGACCTTCCTGGGAGCTTGCGAGCGTGACGGAGTCCGACTCTACACCGCCGTCTTGGGCTGCAAGGACAACGACGGCAGGTTCGCCGACACGCGCGCGATGCTCGACTGGGCCTTCGACAGCTACAGGACCGCGACCTTCGGAACGAGCGGCCTGGCTTTTCGCATGGCGCCCTACGCATTCGACGCGCGCCTTAAGGTCCCCGTCTACTACGGGGAGGCGACCACCGGTCTCGTCAAAAAGGACGGTGACGCGGTCTCCTACTCCAACAAGATGATCAAACCTTCTTGCCTCGTGGAGTCGGGCAAGCCCTACGGAACCCTCACCTGGTCGCAAGGCGATCGCACAATCGGATCGAGCACCTGCTCCACAGGCCTTCCCATGGCAAACGTACCCGATTTCGGCCCGTTCATCACGAGGCTATTCGTAAACGAAGCTCAGCTCATGGAGGCATGCGCATGACAGAGAACTCAGGATTCGAGACCCCGCTGCTCAATGAGCACATGCTCCTGGGTGCCATACTCGAGAATGGCGAGAAGGGCTTTGCGAGCAAGGCGGTTGCCTATGGAGATGGCACCGCGGAGCGAGACGCCCTTCGTGATGGTTGCGGGGTTGCCGATCTCTCATACCTGAGAATGATGCTCATCGGAGGCGATGCCGCCGAGCCGTTCTTCTCGGCAACGGTTGCCTGTGAGCTGCCTGCGGTCGGCGAGTGCCGTTTTGGCGCAATTATGGCGGGCGACGCGGCCGTGATCGCAACTCCGCTCGTCGTGAGGACCGGTGACCACGAGTTCCTGCTTCTGGAGGGCCGGGACCGTTGGCCCGCCATGGATGCCTGGCTTCGCTGGGTCGCGGACCTCGAGCAGAATGGCGTGAGGCCCTTCGCCGGGGTCAGCGTCTCCGAGGTTACCGGCTCACTCGTTCCGCTGCTGCTGCATGGGCCTACGGCAGGCGAGGTGCTGAGTGACTATCTGAAGGGCAACGAGGGGCTACCACAGGGCGGTATCTGCTCGCAGGCACTTCTCGATGAGCGAATCCCCACGATCATCGTTTGCCCCGGAGTCTCGAAGGAGCCTTCCTACCTTGTGTTCGTTCCAAACATGAATGCCGTTGTCATTTGGCGAAGCCTCATGAGCTTTGTCTCTGTCGCACCCGTTGGATCCTCCGCCGTCGAGGGCTTGGCAGGTCGCACCCTTGGCTGGGCGCGCCTGATGCGCGGCGCCGACCGCGTGACCCTGCCGACGGAAGCCCTCTACAGGTGGGGCTTGGCCCGAAAGTCGGGGGGCTTTATCGGCGCAAGGTCCCTCGAGGTATAGGCAACGACTGAGAAGCGCCCCTAAACGAGCACCTATCAGACCAATTCTTCTGGAGGTAATCCCATGTCCGTCGCATTCGATTTCAAGACGAGGCCCGACAGGAGCGGACAGGGTTCCTCCAAGTGGGGCGAAATGATTTCCGAGGCGGGCGGGGGATTGCCGGATGGGGTTGTCCCACTTTCGGTTGCCGACATGGAGCTCGAGATTGCGCCACAGATCAAGCAGGCCCTCCACGAGTTTGTCGATGGCGTCGTGCCCGGCTACACCGAACCGACTGATGCCTATTACGAGGCCTGCATTGGCTGGCAGCGCCGTCGCCACGGTTGGACGCCAAGGCGCGAGTGGTTGACGCTGTCGCCTGGCGTCGTTCCCGCCATCAACGCCTCCGTTCGGGCCCTCACGGCGCCTGGAGACGGCGTGATCATTCAGCCGCCCGTGTATTACCCGTTTGAGATGGCCATCCGGAAGAACGGGCGAAAGGTTGTCGAGAACCCGCTCAAGCTCGATGGCACACGCTATGAAATCGACTTCGACGATCTCGAGCGAAAGGCTGCTGATCCCAACACCACGGCGATTGTCGTTTGTAGCCCTCACAATCCCGTTGGGCGCGTCTGGACTCCGGAGGAGCTCGGTCGCCTGGCGCGAATCTGCCTGGACAACGGGGTGTTCGTGATTTGCGACGAGATTCACAACGATCTCATTATGCCCGGTCACAAGCACACGACGCTCCTCAACGTGGTCGAGAAGTCCCGCTGGGGTCGTTGTCTCGTCTGTACCGCCCCCTCGAAAACCTTTAACCTCGCGGGCCTGCAGTCGTCCAACATCTACATTCCAGACGAGACGTCGCGCGAGGCATTTGCCAATGAGTTCCGTGGCGTGCTTGGCTTCTTGGAGCTCAACGCTTTTGGCTATGCGGCTACGACCGCGGCATATAACAAGTGCGAAGGCTGGCTCGACGGGCTCATCGGGCTTGTGCAAACGAACTACGAGGTTCTTCTCGGCATGCTTTCGAACCGCCTCCCAGAGGTTCAGGTCTTTCCGCTGGAGGGCACCTATCTCGCCTGGGCAGATTTCAACGCTTGGGGCCTGTCGCCCGATGACCTCAAGTGCTTCATGCGCGAGGATGCCTATCTATACCTTGACGAGGGTCATCTCTTTGGATCGCAGGGTGACGGTTTCGAGCGCTTCAACCTGGCGGCACCGACTTCGGTCATCCGCGAGTCGCTGACACGTCTTTGCGATGCCGCCGACAAACGCGGCGTGCGATCCGCCAGCCTAAACGGGTAGGTTAGAGATAAGGGCGAGAAGGGATTGAGCATGACGTACGGGATCAACACCGCCAACGCGCCAAAACCGCAAGGTTGCTGTCCGCAGGGAGCGGCGGCGGGTCGCTATGTGTTCGTTTCGGGACAAGTCGGCGACGATCCGCGGACGCAACTGCTAGTTTCCGATGACGTAGCGGGGCAGACCCGTCAGGCCATCGCCAACATCAGGGCCGTGCTGAGTGAAGCCAGACTCGAGCAGTCTGATGTCGTCAAAGTCACCTGTTTTCTGACGAACCTCGATAACCTTGCCGAGATGGACAAGGTCTTCTCGGAAGAGTTTTGCCCACCGAGACCCGCGCGCACGTGCATCGAGGTTTCTCGTCTGCGCAAGGACGCGCTCGTCGAGCTAGAGTGCGTCGCGTGCCGATAGGTCGTTCTTCGCGCTAGAATGAGTGGATACGACGAACGAATACTTGCTAGGAGCAAAGATGGACGAGCAGAGCAACAACCAGTCGACTCAGATGGGCGCAACCGAGATGTTTCGCATCCCGTCCGCCGACGCCACCATGCCCGACCTGCTTGGCTCCCAGGCGACTGCCAAGCCCGCGCTAAGCATCGTCAAGGGTCCCCAGACCGGAATGACCTTCGAGCTCGATGACCCCGTCATCACCATTGGGCGCGATCCTTCGAACAGCGTCTTTCTTAACGACATGACGGTCTCGCGCCATCACGCACGCCTCGACGTCACCAACAACGGGTCTGGCCTCGCCACGATCGAGGACCTTGGCTCCCTCAACGGCACCTGGGTTGATGGCGCCATCGTCAACAAGGCCGTCCTCCAGGATGGTTCTACCATCCAGATCGGGACTTTCAGGATGGTTTTCCACGCCAACCGCTCTGGCCGCATCGCCACAGGGGCATAGCGCATGGCCGACGCCGGCTATCTCACCATAGGAAAGGTCGTCAAGCGCCTTCAGGCTCAGTATCCAGACCTGTCCGTATCGAAGGTCCGTTACCTTGAGGACGAGGGTCTGCTAACTCCTAGCAGAACCCCTGGTGGCTACCGACTGTATTCGGCGCGAGATATCAAGCGCCTTGAAAGCATCCTTTACCTACAAAAGAATCGCTTCATGCCGCTTTCCGTCATCAAGGATGAGTTGGACAAGGCGGACGATCCTTCGGATACCACCCATGCCGTAGTCCAGAGCGGAGGCTCGATTCTCGAGTCCTTCTCTACGGATGACGAGCTAACGGCATCCAAGTTCCACCCAATCGACCGCATGCCAGAGATTCTGGGAGTCTCAACTAGCTTCGTACGGCAGCTCAGCGAGGCGGGCATTGTCACGCTTCGGCGCTCGCCGCATGGGCGCGACCTCGTTGATGGACGTGACTTCCCGCTCATCCGCATCGCCGACCAGCTCAGGCGTTTCGACATCGGTCCTCGCAACCTTCGCCAGTACGTGACGGCCGCCAATCGCGAATCCACCATGTACGAGCAGGCCCTCATCGTCTTCGGTCGCGCAGGCTCAGACGCGGGCGAGAAGGACCGTAGGGCGGCTCGCGAAGCCGCTCTAGACCAAATGCTCGCACTTACCGATGCACTGCACGACTCCTTGGTCAAGCGTAATGTGTTGGGCCCTGACAACAACTCAGGACACTCTCAGCATTCATAGCGAAAGGAAGCAACATGTCTGACTTCGAGTTCTCCAACCTCATCGTCGACATTCCCGATTATCCCGAGCCTGGCGTCATCTTCAAGGATGTCACGCCACTGTTGAGCGATCCCCAGGGATTTGCTGCCGCGATTGACGCAATCTGCGATCACTTCATGGGTCGAGGCGTCACCAAGGTCGTTGGTGCCGAGGCCCGAGGCTTCCTCGTTGGCGCCCCAATTGCATATAGGCTTTGCGCTGGCTTCGTTCCCGCCCGTAAGCCCGGCAAGCTTCCGCGCGACGTCTATTCCGAGTCTTACTCGCTGGAGTACGGAACTGACGAGCTGCAGATTCACAAGGATGCCCTTAAGCCAGGGGATAAGGTTCTGATAATCGACGACCTTATCGCCACTGGCGGCACCTCCGTGGCAAGCGCGCGCCTCGTCGAGAAGGCCGGTGCCCAAATCGAGGGCTTTGCATACTTGCTCGAGCTTGCGTTTCTTAACCCGCGCGATGCCATCGCCAAGGTTTCCGACAAGGAAGTCTTCTCGCTCGTGAAGGTCGACTAGGGGGCACGCTCTCGCATGTCGAGCAATCAACGCGGCCACCTGTTCGGCGGATTTCTAACTGACGATGACGTAGCAACGGTACAAAGGCACCTATCCAAGAAGCATCGTCTTGCGATGGTATTCGACGGTGCCCTCATCGGGCTTGCGGGCGGTTGTGTGGTCACGCTCTACAGACTTGCCCTCAGCAATGCCGAGGTCCTTCTCCACAAAGCCATTGAAACTGCCGGGCAATCCCCAATTGGGATTGCGGGATGGTTTTGCGTTCTTGCTTTGATTCTCGTGACCGTAAGCGCCCTCATGATGTGGGAGCCTTATACGGTAAGCTCCGGCATTCCTCAAACCGAGGCAGAAGTCGCTGGCCAGTTGGATATGCCCTGGCATCGCGTGATGTTCGCAAAGTTTGCCGAAGGCACTCTCTGCACCTTTGCCGGGCTATCCCTCGGACGAGAAGGACCATCGGTCCAGCTTGGCGGGATGGCGGGCAAAGCTGTCGCAAAACTTCTGCATAAGGACAGGGGAGACGAGCGGGTACTCGTTACCTGTGGTGCCGCCTCAGGCATGGCCGCCGCCTTCCATGCGCCACTTACTGGCGTGATGTTTGCCTTGGAAGAGATTCATAAAATCTTTTCGGCGCCCGTCATTGTCGGCGTGATGATGGCTTCCATCATTTCGGATTGCTTTGTTTCGCAAGTCCTGGGCGTAAGACCGACGATTTCGTTTATGTTCCTAAAGAATCTTCCACACGTACAATACCTGTTTGTTGTCTTAATGGGCGTTGCCCTTGGCGTACTCGGAGCACTTCACAACCAGGGAATGTTCAAGGCTCAGGAGGCTTTTAGCCACATCAGAAGGGGAGGGCCATTCGTCAGGCTGCTCATTCCTTTCGCGCTTGCAGGGGTGGTCGCTTATTCATTTCCCCAGCTTCTATGCGGATGCGACGGAATCATTGAAGTCGTCAGAAATTCAAGCGCAAAGAGCCTTGCGTTTCTTGTAATCCTGCTCATTGCAAAGTACGTCTTCACCACCATCTGCTTTGGCTCGGGAGCTCCAGGCGGAACCCTGTTGCCCTTGGTGGTAATGGGGGCACTTTCGGGCTGCATCTTCGGCAATGTGTTTTCGATTTGCTTTGGCATTAACCAAGCTTTTCTCACAAATTTCATTGTCCTGGGTATTGCAGGGCTCTTTGCAAGCGTTGTAAGGGCGCCCATCACAGGCATTGTCCTCGTATTTGAACTGACAGGCAGTCTTGACTCACTGCTTTCCGCTTCAATTGTCACAATGGCAGCATATGTGACAGCGGACCTCATTGGCATTGAGCCATTTTACGAGCGTCTCCTGGCAAAGCTTCTGTGCAATACGGGTGAGGACGCAAAAGCATCTTCTAGGATGCCAGAGAAGATTCTTCACGAGCATGTCGTTGAGGCTGGCTCTACTGCAGACGGATCAATGATTCGCGATATCCCATGGCCAGACAATTGTCTGGTTGTTACAGTCGTTCGTAGTGGCGCAGAATTTGTACCCACTGGAGAAATGCAGCTCCAAGCGCTTGATCGCCTCATCATCATCATGAACGAATCAAATGAATCCGATTCCGAAAAGGGCATCAGACGTGTCTGTAGGGGGACGGTTATCTAATAGAGTCGCTCTCGTAACATGGCAAACACCTATATATAGTAATCTCGCTACTTTACATAAGATATATTATCGCGCATTTAAGTATCTCAAGGCAGTCTGGGCAGCAACCGCTCCGTCACCAACGGCAGTAACAACCTGGCGCAGAGAGGTTGTCCTGACATCACCAGCAGCAAATATCCCAGGCATAGATGTGTTGAGTTCAGAATCTGTTTCGATATAAGCATTCGCATCAAGCTTACAAAGACTCATCGCAAGCTGGCTGTTTGGAACTCTACCGACACAGACAAATAGCCCGAATGTGGTGTCGTGCTTGATAGTGCGCCTCGATCCGTCAGGGATGCTCTCAAGCGTAAGTTCACGAAGACTCTGATCGCCTGATGCCGCAACGATCCGAGATTCAAATAGAATCTCGACGTTTTGACATTCGGCAAGACGCTTTACAAGCAGATTGTCGGCGCGAAGTTTTTGCCCACGAGCAACAAGAGTTACATTCGAAGCAAACCTCGAAAGAAAGATGGCATCCTCAACAGCGGTGTTTCCACCACCAATGATATATACGGGCTTGTTACGGTAGAACATTCCATCACAGGTAGCGCAATACGATACGCCTCTCCCGACAAATTTTGACTCTCCGTCAAAATTTGCGAGTTTGGGAAGTGATCCAGTTGCAAACAACACGCTAGAAGCAAAGTATTTTGCTTCTGCAACATTCACAACAAACAAATCGCGAGGGCCCTGCTCGACACCATTAACTTCTAGCATTTCTACATGTGCACCAAAAGCAACCGCTTGCTTACGCATCGATTCCGTAAGGTCAAATCCATTTGCCACAGGAACGCCAGGATAATTCTCGATGTCGTTAGTCAGAATTGCCTGACCGCCAATTGATTCGCGCTCAAACACGATTACGTCAAGACCATATCTGCCAGCGTAAATAGCAGCAGATAGGCCAGCGGGACCTCCACCGATAATTGCTAAATCATACAAGCGATCTCCCATTTCTTCTACCTCCCTATCGTCGGGCGACAAGCAGTGCAGCAAGAGAAAACTAGTATGCCAATATCAAATTAGACACCGCTTGAACCGAAGCCACCAATTCCGCGATCCGTCTCGTCGAGCTCTTTGACCTCCACCAAATCAACGGTCGGAACACGCTGAATGACCAATTGGGCAATTCGGTCGCCACGGGATATGTGAATCTCAGTATTTGGATCTAAATTGATCGCACAAACCTTCAGCTCGCCTCTGTAATGGGAGTCAACTAGACCGGGAGTGTTTGCCATAGACAAGCCCTGTCTAAGGGCCATGCCACTTCTGGGCTGTACAAATCCCGCATAACCATCAGGAATAGCGACTGCAATGCCAGTTCCGATTAAACGCCTTTCAAAAGGCCTGAGAACGACACTTTCACTGGCTCTCAAATCGAGACCAGCGTCACCCTCATAAGCATATGTGGGAAGCTCGACGCTGTCGTCAAGACGCTTGACGGGAATGTTGATTCGTTCGTCAATCATCGCGATAGGCTCCTAAGCTCTTCGCTGAATTCGTCAAGGTCTTTGAAGTCCCTGTAGACAGAAGCAAACCTGACGTAGGCAACTTTATCAATATCGATAAGCCGCTTAAGGACAAGACTACCAATCTCAGATGAAGGAAACTCGGAGATGCCACCATCCCTTAGCTCACCTTCGACGCTATCAATAAGGGAATCAAGCTTCTCAATCGGAACGTCACGTTTCACGGTGGCGGTAAGAAGCCCTCTCATCAACTTCTGTCGATCGAATGGCTCCTTCGATCCGTCTTTCTTGAGGACAAGAAGAGGGACCTCTTCACGACGCTCGTACGTTGTAAAACGATGTCCGCAGCCAATGCACTCACGTCGACGACGAATGGCATCGTTACTTTCAGAAGGTCTCGAATCAACGACCCTCGACTCATCACAGCCACATTTTGGACAACGCATCAAAGCTCCTTCGCGAAAGGCTCACGTTAGCCCTAATCATAGGTAATGATGGACGGAAGCAACGCAGCGTCGGTAAGAGTATTTGATTTAAAGCAGACTAAATTAAACGTTCTAATGGGAAACGGGAATGCAAATAGTCTGTCCAGGGCGAATCAAACCACCTTCGAGATCATTGACTTCAATGATGTAGTCAACCACATCATTAGTTGTCACGTTATCGATTGGATGGTCTTCCGCAATGGACCAAATCGTATCACCCGAATGAACTCGAACAATTTCAGTCGCACTATTGTCGAGGGAAGACTTAGTCCTGAGAGTATCGAAATGAGTAACTACGAACCCAAGAAATACGAGAAACACAAAGCAGGTGGCAAAGAATACACGGAGCTTCAACACCTCATGCAAAGAGCCGTGCCTGACAGCCGCCTGCGAGGAAATGGAAGAGGGAGACGAAGAACAGCAATCGATTACGCGGAATGCAGTAGGAGACTGTTTGAGGGCAGCTGTCCCATCAATCGAAACCCTGTAGCTTGCTGACGCCATTGAATACTCCTTCGCTCCCCTAGTTCGTCCTGTATGTTATACGTTTTCGACCGGACACTAATAGAAGGGAACAATTGTTCTTATCTAAATTATGTGCAAACATCTGTTCGTGTCAATATGAATCAGAACAAATGTTTGCGAAGTATTCAGAACGGATGTACTATTGAATAGTCGAAAGGAGAATGCGATGACAAAGGGTAAGCTCAGCGCTCGTCAGAACGAGATCTATAAGTACATCTGCTCTTATTCTCAGTCGCATGGTTTCCCTCCCTCCGTCAGGGAAATCGGGAAAGCGGTTGGTCTTGCATCCCCCTCTACTGTTCATATGCATCTCAAGGTTCTAGAAGACAACGGCCTAATCAGAAGAGACTCAAATAAGCCTCGAACCATTGAGGTGGTTTCGAAGGAGAAGAAGGAGGGGTCGAATCTTCCCGAGCCCGAAAAGATTGCTCGAGTTAGCCTTGATTTGGATGCCAATCTGATTTCCCTTCCCGTTGTCGGAAGAGTTGCTGCCGGTCAGCCCATCCTTGCTGAGCAAAATGTAGAAGAGAACCTGAGCCTTCCCACCAGCATTGTTGGTGACTACAGTTCATTTATCCTTCGCGTACACGGTGAATCGATGATTAATGCTGGCATTTTCGATGGTGACTATATCGTCGTAAAAGAACAAAACGATGCTCATAACGGGGAAATTGTCGTTGCCTTGATTGATGACTCGGCAACAGTAAAGACTTTCTACCGTGAACGCAACAGGGTCAGGCTACAGCCCGAAAATGACACCATGGAACCGATTTACGTTAAGAACCCGACAATCATCGGCCGGGTGACCGCGCTGATTCGATCCATCTCTTAATGCTTCACATGACTAATCTATCCATCAATCGTTCTGATACACCCTGCCCTTCGGATGATAGGGGCAGGGTGTATCTGTTTGATGCAATTAGAGGTTTCTCAGTCACTTCGATGGTGTGCTTTCATATGACTTATGATCTCGTATTCCTTTGGGGCTGCGAAGCGCCATAGTTTTATGGGCTATGCCAGGACATTTGGCGTAACTCAATTTCCTGGACCTTCTTATTCCTTGCAGGAATCATGTGTCATTACTCGAGGAACAACGCATCTAGGTCATTAAAGCTTCTCGTATTGTCCGCACTCATTTTCACTGCCACTTCAATAGCGGCTGTTGATACGCCAATCAATTTCGGAATCATCTTCTGTCTTGGATCTTGTGGTTTGATTGCATGGTCAATAGAGCGTTGCGGCGGATTGGAGCTTTCAGATAATAAGTGCCTGCTCCTTGGTTTCTTATCTCTGACCCTCTTTGCAATATGTCTACATGTGCCAAACGGCTATGTCACCACACCATTGGGCTCGTATCAAATTCCAAGGATAATGTATTCCAGTGGCCTGTTTTCATGGGCTGGATTTCCTGGACCTAGGTTTTCTTCGGGCGACTATTATCCGATATTGCCCTATTTATTTATGTATCTCGCTGGATTCTTGTTTGGGAAGCCTATAAAGCAGCAGCAAATTGAGCTCTCTAGCCTTCCGCCAATACGTTGCAAAGCACTGGAGCTACTCGGCAGACACGCCCTTCTCGTATATATAGTTCATCAGCCGATAATTCTAATACTGCTGACACTATGCTTCGGATGATGCCTCACCAATAGTCATTACGACTGAATACGGAAGCAACATGGCTTGCATGCGCTTCGATGCACTAACCGTTATAAGCAGACCTTCATTTTCATAGGTCTCTCTAATTACCCTACAGCGCTCATGGGCCATCTTCATCAGAAAGCCCTTCGAATAAGGAATTCTAACGGTAAGAATCGAATCTCCTTCTGATGCCTTGCGTGAGATTTCGAACAGCAATTCATCAACGCCTGAACCAAATGCGGCTGAAATGAAAAGACAGCCTGGATACTGAGCACGCAGTTCATCGATCTTCTCAGAAGGAATCAAATCAACCTTGTTGAAAACAATCAGATAGGGTATGTTCCCAGCACCGATTTGCTTGAGAATTGAATCAACGGTTCTCAACTCACGCAACAAGTTAGAGTCGCTTGCATCTACAACACGCAGCACAAGATCGGAATTCTTAACTTCCGCGAGAGTTGACTTGAACGATTCAATGAGAGTTGTAGGGAGCTTTTGGATAAAACCGACGGTATCAGTAAGCGTGAACTTTCTGCCCTCATCCAAGTCCAACGCTCGCGTCGTGGGGTCAAGTGTTGCAAATAGCTCGTCTTTCGCATACACATCTGAGCCAGATAGCCTATTAAGCAGTGTGGACTTACCCGCATTCGTATAACCAGCCATAGCGACTCGATAGACGCCAGACTCCCAGCGCGCCTTGCTCTGAGTCGAACGACGGGTATCGAGACGCGCAAGCTCACTGCGTAGGGTGGTCATACGCTTTCGAATAAGACGCCTGTCTACCTCAAGCTGACTTTCGCCCTGACCAAACCTAGAACCAATGCCACCCCTTGTCTGTTCGCCTACAAGGTGACTCCACATTCCACGAAGGCGCGGATATAGGTACTGCAGCTGAGCAAGCTGCACCTGCAAGCAACCTTCATGCGTTGTTGCATGAACACCAAATATATCGAGAATCAATGCCGTTCGGTCGATGATCTTAACGGGCGATCCCACAGTCTTTTCGAGATTAGATTGCTGTGATGGCGTGAGCTCATCATCAAAGATGACAACGTCAGCATCGAGGCTCTTCACCAGATGAACGAGCTCTTCGGTCTTTCCCGATCCAATAAAAGTTCTCGAAACGGGCTTATCGAGCTTCTGGGTGAGAAAGGCAACGACTTCAGCCCCATCAGTTTGAGCAAGGCGCTCAAGCTCAGCCATTGAATCGTCCAACGGCCACTCAGAAGATCCGAGATCAACTCCGACTAGGATGGCTTTTTCGGGCACGGGAGCGGTATCAAAAGGTTCAAAACGAGCCATCAGCGATCCTGTCCAATCGTGCGGGCGTCACGAAGAACGATGGAAGCTGCCTCTTCAGCAGATAGCACATCCATATCTAGGGCATTTGCACGTCCGTCTCGTTTAATCCATGAGAGTTGCCTCTTGGCATAGCGCCTTGTACGCGTTTTAGTACTATCAATCGCATCATCGAGCTTAATTCTGCCCTGAAGGTAGTCGATGCACTCGGAATAACCGATAGCCTGGCTCGCGGTCAAGCTAAGCTCTATACCACGCGACATAAGTGTCTCGACCTCGTTAACGAGACCAGATTCAAACATGATATCGACACGTGCATCAATCCTTCGATACAAGCGCTCGCGATTCATTGTGAGTGCAAAGATATCTGAGGCGTAATGGGGGGAACGCGTTTTCAGGCCCCCATGCTTACTTGCATAGGAGGTACCCTCATCAAGAAGCTCGAGAGCCCGCACAACCCTGCGAACATTGTTTGGATGAATCAGTTCTGCGCTCTTCGGATCTCGTTCTTTGAGCGAAACGTATAGGGCCTCAACGCCCTTCTCGGCAGCAATTGCTTCATAACGCGAGCGCGTTACATTTCCAACGGCGCCTGCTGGGAACTCCATCTCGTCAATTACGGCATCAAGATATAGGCCAGTACCTCCGCACAAGACTGGAGTACGACCATTGGAGAGAAGGGCATCTACGCAATTGCGAGCATCGGCTTGGAATAATTCAACCGAATAGTCGTCGCCAGGATCACAAACATCAACCATGAGCAAAGGAACACGTCTTTCGGCGACTGGAACCTTTGCGGTACCAATGTCCATGCCTTGATACACCTGCATGGCGTCAACGGACACAACGGCCGAGTCGAGAGCCTCGGCAACAATGTCAGCAATCTCGCTCTTCCCTGAAGCGGTAGGTCCAACTATGCAGATTACCCTGGACCCCATTACCTCGGATCACCGACCATGGGGCCACGAAGATACCAGGTACGGGCCTCATCAACATGAACCGTTACCATCTTGCCAATAACAGCCTCAGGGGCAAACCCCTCTGGCAGTGGGAAATGAACGGTCTGGTTCTTGGGGCTGTGACCGACCATGACTCGATCGTCGCTCTTGGAAATGCCTTCGACGAGTACCTCCACATCACGGTCAAGCTCAATTTGGTTCGCGTCATGAGCAAGGTCTTGAACAAGCTTCGCAAGTCTGTCAAAGCGTTCCTGGATGACCTCATGAGGGGTCGGGTCGATAATCTTTGCGGCTGGAGTTCCAGGTCGCTTCGAGTAGATGAACGTATACGCCGAAGCAAAGCCAACCTCGCGCACGAGGGACAGCGTCTGCTCGAAGTCAGCTTCGGTTTCTCCTGGGAAACCAACGATGATGTCGGTCGAAAGCGCGATGTCAGGCATTGCGACACGAATGTCGTCAACAAGCCGCAGATAGTCCTCGCGAGAGTAATGACGGTTCATCTTTTTGAGGACATTGGTTGAGCCGCTCTGGACAGCTAGGTGCAACTGGGGCATTACGGCGGGTGTCTCCGCCATCGCCGCAATAGTTTCTGCCGAAAGGTCCTTGGGGTGGGAGGAGGTGAAGCGAATACGCTCGATGCCAGTCTCCCCCACCTTTCGAAGAAGTTCGGCAAAACGAGGCGCACCATAGCGGTCACGACCGTAAGAATTGACGTTCTGCCCCAGAAGGGTAATCTCGCGAACGCCGTCATCGACAAGATGCTCGGCCTCGATTACAACGTCCTCGAGAATGCGGCTGTGTTCACGACCGCGAACATACGGAACAATGCAGTAACTGCAAAAGTTGTTGCATCCAGTCATAATCGGGAGCCAGGCATGAAACGCCTGCGCCCTGTGGCTGGGAAGATCAGAGGAGAAGCCCGTGTACGGCTCCTCAACATCAGTCTCTAGAGCATGGCCCTTATCAGCAAAAGCGCTGGAGAGAAGTGCTGGCAGGCTTGCGATTGCCTGAGTTCCGAAAACAACGTCGACGTTGGGTATGTGTTCGCGGATCTTATCGCCATCGCGCTGCGCGATGCAGCCGCCAACGGCGACCACGCGCTTGCCACAAGGAGGCTTTGGCGCGCTGACCATAGCAGAAACTTGTCCGTACAGACGAGTATCCGCCTTCTCCCGAACACAACACGTCATATAGACAACCACATCAGCTTCGTCAGGAGACGCGACCTCAATAAGACCAATTGAGTCAAGCAGACCAGCGACACGCTCAGAATCATGCATGTTCATCTGGCAACCAAATGCCTTAACAGTATAGGTTTTACCGACAAGCATCGGATAGTCAGACATCTTATGCCACCGTCCCGGTCTTCTCCGTAACACCCTGCGAAGGTGCTGGGGCGCTTATCCTGTGAACATAGACAGCAATCTTGATGGCAGTACGATTCTCCCCGCCAATTTCAATATCGGAAAACGTAGGAGCGCAAGAGATGTCTACGCCAGTAGGAATCAAGAAGCCCCTGGCTATGGCTATGGCCTTAATGGCCTGATTAACTGCACCAGCACCAACGCACTGCATATTAACGGGGACGTTGTCTTTGACCATGCCGGCAATTGCGCCAGCAACAGAAGCCGGCGAAGACTTACTCGAGACCTTCAAGAATTCCATTACGTAACTCCAGTGCGTGAGTGGGACATTTACGGTTCGAATTACTCATTTATTGCTTATGTTACGACAGTTAGACACGGCTCGCATGCCAATATGCCTGCAATTAACTCAGTCATCCTTATCGAGGTCAAAGGTGACAGTGACACGATTCTTGCTAACGCGGACCTTGGGATCCGAAGCAAGATGCAAGTAATACCTACTTGCGATGAAATCAAAACTTCGCTCCATAATCCGAGAGAACTCCTCCGCGTCCGACGAGGAAAGCCTAAGCCCGCGTCGGTCCCGCATCAGATCTACCTCCTCATCGGATGAGGTATCTTTACGATGGAGCAAATGAGAAAGAACGCTTCGTACTGGTCGAATCTGTCCAGCGAGAATCCTATGGGCTGTTCGCTCTGACATGTCGAGACCAAGGGAAGTAGCCACCTCCATAAGCTCCTGCGCATCGGAAGCGGCGTAAAACCTATGAGTGACTGGGAGCTCTTCGAGGTTGTCACAAAACAGAATGCGAGACCTGTCAACATCGCCTGCAACTCGCTGGCGTATGGTTGCAACAATCTCAGCGGGAGACCCGAGAAATACCTCGCATATCCCCTTTTCCTCAAGGGCAAACTCGCAACAAGACCTGATGATGTTGTGAGGACCACGTACGACTGACTGCTCGCCATCGTCATTTGTACCGACGCTCGGCCAGCTTGACTGATCCTTACGCTCGGAAAGCCTCGTGGCATCAGTAATTACACGAATGGAACAGCCAAGGCCAGCACCAGAGCCCATTACGGATGCGGATTCAGCATTTTCCCTAACAGAATATAGGGCCATGCCCCTGCCATGGACACCCCATCTGTCCATATGCATGGTCTCGAGCTTAGAAGTAACACGAGCATCAAATACTCGCTCTTGCATGTCAGAAGGAATGCCATCGCCATCATCCAAAAGGACAAGCGAACGCTTATCAGCCTCTTTGGTTGTAGCAACAAAAATCTTGCTCGCATGCGCATCTCGAGAATTGCGAAGCATTTCAACGCAGACATCTTCAACACAGCGGATGTCATGCTTTGCCTGCCTTCGCTCCGCCTCGGCAACACGCAGGCGAACGAACCCCTCGCCGAGGTTTTCCTCGACACGAAGGGTTCGTTCGCCTGCTACAGAAGCGACAAAACCAAGGAGGTCTGAATCCTCCCGAGCCATTATCTGCGCCTACTTGGCTACGTCGACAGCACGGGACTCACGAATGACAACGACACGAACCTGACCGGGATACTCCATCTCGTCCTCGATCTGCTTCGCGATGTCATGGGCGAGAACCGTCGCCTCGGAATCGGATACCTTGCCAGGCTCAACCATGACGTGAAGCTCACGACCAGCCTGCATGGCATAAGTGCGCTCGACTCCGTCATGAGCGTTCGAAATCTCCTCAAGCTTCTCGAGGCGCTTGATGTAATTCTCGGCGGACTCACGACGAGCGCCAGGACGAGCGGCAGAAACAGCATCAGCAGCCTGAACAAGAACATCAAGGACGCTACTCGGCTCGACGTCGGCATGATGCGCCTCAATGGCGTGAACAATCTCCGGTCGCTCGCCATAGCGACGAGCAAGATCGGCACCTATCACGGCATGGGGACCCTCAACCTCATGATCAATGGCCTTGCCAAGATCGTGCAGCAGGCCGGCGCGCTTGTATGGGACAGAATCAACGCCAAGCTCTGAAGCCATGATTCCACAAAGCTCGGAAACCTGAATTGAATGCTGGAGAACATTCTGTCCGAAAGAGGTGCGATACCTAAGCGCTCCAAGAGTCTTCACAATCTCGGGGTGCAGATCGTGAATGCCAGCATCAAAGGCCGCCTGCTCACCAGCCTCCTGAACCCTATGGGCCACAAGCTCCTCGGCCTTCTTGTACATCTCCTCGATGCGAGCGGGGTGAATTCGCCCGTCAGCAATCAGGTTCTCAAGAGCAACGCGAGCGGTCTCCCTGCGAACGGGGTCGAAGCTAGAGAGAACAACGGTCTCGGGAGTGTCATCGATGACAAGGGAGACACCAGAAACCTGCTCGAAGGTTCGAATATTACGACCCTCGCGGCCAATGATGCGACCCTTGAGATCGTCGGAAGGAATATGAACCGAGGTCACGGTAATCTCGCCAGCCTGATCGGCAGCACAACGCTGGATGGCGACGGAGAGAATCTCACGGGCGGTTTTCTCAGATTCAGCTTTTACCCTAAGCTCAGAGTCGCGAAGTATCTGAGCCTCCTCCTTGATGGTGTCCTGGCGAACACGGTCAAGAAGCTCGCGATGAGCGTCGTCCTTTGTAAGGGCGGAGATTCGCTCAAGCTCGGTGGTCTGCTGCGTCACGAGCTCCTCAAGGTCGCTGCTGCGACGATCCAGCTGGCCCTGCAGACTAGAAAGCTGGTGCTCGCGCTTATCGAGGGCATCATTACGCCTGTCAAGAGACTCCTCGCGCTGCATAATACGAGACTCAAGGGCGCGAAGTTCGCCCTTACGCTGCTTTTCTTCGTTCTCGGAAGCCTGCTTAAGGTGGAGAATCTCCTCCTTAGCCTCAAGAATGGCCTCCTTCTTGGCGGTTTCAGCCTGCCGGGTAGCCTCGGCGTGAATGCGCTTTGCGTGCTCCTCAGCCTCGGTGACCTTAGAGTTTGCCTCCTGGACACGTGCGGAGTTCTGGTTCTTTGCAATTGCAAATGCAATCGCGGCACCCACCGCGAGGCATACGATTCCAATGATTACAAATGGCATTTTGTTAAGCTCCCAAGGTGTGCGTTTCTCTGATGGTTCTGGAAACCGGCGCGTGCGTACCCACACCGGAACCCGCCATATGAGAGGCTCTCGTCACCTTGATGGGCAAAATAGACCCATGCTCTCCGACTTTCAAAAATAAAAGAGTCAGCCTTAAGGCGGACAAGAAATATCTCAAATAGCTACTTAACTGTATGGTTACAGCCCACTCCTGTCAATCTGTTGGCATTAAACAAATTGCAGGTAAAGATTGAAAAAACCAATACTCCACGAACTCTATAGCAGAAATCAAACAACGAATGGAATGGCGCAGCTAATCGATGTCCCCATCATTCAATGCCTTGCGAACTGCGGAATTAGCAACTCCGTATGCAAATCCCTTCCCTACCAAGAAACGCATCAACTTGCCGTAAGGGTCCTTTCCAGAAACCCTTTTTCGGATAATCAAACTGTAAGCCCTTTTCACCTCAGACTCAGGATCGAAGAACTCGTAGGGCCATCCCTCAACATCATTGACGTCAATTCCCCTCAACAAAAGCTCACGAGCGATTCTTCGCTCACCCCACCCCGTCAACAACTTCGACCTTATGTAAGCGGAAGCGAATCGACGGTCATCCACAAGCCCGCATGCCACCGCTCGGTCAAGAACGAGCTCTACAATTGATGAGGGAAAGCCATAGCCAGAGAGCTTTGATGACAATTCAACACGAGAGTAATCACGTCTGTTAACTAACTCAGATACCTTATCCATAGCATGGTTAGTCTCGACGCGCTTCAACTCAAATAGTAGTTCTGCACGCGAGGAGGGCGTCAAGCGACCAGACTCGTGCGCTTTGTTCATCGCTTTTCCCACGATGACAGGAACTTGAATTTCCTCGACGTCTTCGCCTTGGCGAATTATTAGCGAGGCCCTGGGTTTGCGCTTCCCGAGCGAAGATGAACCACGCTCGGGAAGCGCCACCTGCCATGCAAACGAATCCATCAAATTCCAGCGTCCTCATTGACAATGGGCTCGCCAACTGGAACATCCGCAAAATCAAGCCCACAGGCAACCCTGACCTTAGACTCAATCTCGAGAGATAGATCGGGATTGGTGCGAAGGAATTCCTTGGCAGCCTCGCGACCCTGGCCAAGTCGCTCACCCTCGTAGGTGTACCAGGCACCAGACTTGTTGATGATTTCGTAATCGACACCCATGTCAAGGAGAGAGCCTTCCTTGGAAATGCCTGTTCCATACATGATGTCGAACTCGGCCTGCTTAAATGGAGGCGCAACCTTGTTCTTGACAATCTTGACTCGCACCCTCGAGCCAACGATTTCGCCAGAATCCTTGATGTTGTCGATCTTCCGAATGTCCATACGGACTGACGAGAAAAACTTAAGCGCTCGCCCACCGGGAGTAGTCTCGGGGTTACCGAACATGACGCCGATCTTCTCGCGCAGCTGGTTAATGAAGATGCATGTTGTCTTTGACTTGGAAAGGGAGCCTGCAAGCTTTCGAAGAGCCTGGCTCATCAGGCGAGCCTGAAGGCCGACGGTGGTATCACCAATTTCTCCCTCGATCTCGGCCCTGGGAACAAGTGCGGCGACGGAGTCGACAACGATTACATCGATTGCGCCCGAGCGCACAAGCATGTCGCAAATCTCAAGGCCCTGCTCGCCGGTATCAGGCTGGGAAATGAGAACATCGTCAATATCAACGCCAATCCGAGCCGCATAGCCAGGATCGAGTGCATGCTCTGCATCAATGAAGGCAACGACGCCACCCATTGCCTGAGCCTCGGCAAGAATCTCCAGCGAAAGCGTTGTCTTACCCGACGACTCGGGACCATAAATCTCGATGATTCGTCCCCTGGGAACGCCACCGATACCAAGGGCGGCGTCAAGCGCTACAGAGCCAGTCGGAATGGCCTCGACCTCAAGGTCGGGACCACCATCACCGAATCGCATAATTGCGCCTTTGCCGAACTTCTTCTCGATCTCGGCCGTCGTGGCCTCAATCATCCTGTCGCGTTCCTCACCAGTCGTTTTCTTATGAACCTCGCGAATGGGCGATTTACTCTTGGCCATTGAACGTCCTTTCCTCTAGACGCCATTAGTCTAATCGAACAGTTGTTCGCGGTCAACGAACAGCTCGATTCTCTCTAAGAGGTCCGACAAGCATCTGTGCCTTAGCGGTCACCAATCTAACAACATCACTTCACAATAGTCTGCCTCATAGAGGCCAACAGGCGTTTCTTTGGCTCATTGAGAAAGTCCCCCATTGCAACGTTTGTTTCGCTGCAATGGGGGACCATAAAATACATACCAAGTTACGTATGGATTACCGCACCAAGCGCTTTTCGACAGCCTCGAGCAAAAGATTCAGAGCAACCGATACCGCCTTATTGCGAACCTGGTCTCTCGAGCCAGAAAACGTACGCAGAACGGCGCGAACGCCATCAGGGCTCTGCAAGCCGAACCAAACGGTTCCCACTGGCTTGCCAGGCTCGGCCCCGCCAGGCCCCGCAATGCCAGTGACAGAGACAGCAACGTCGACCCTAAGAACACGTGAAGCCCCGAGGCACATCTGGGTCGCGCATTCAGCCGAAACGGCACCCACAGTATCAAGAGTGTCTTGAGAGACGCCAAGCACATGATGCTTGACGGAGAGCGCATAGCTCGCAACTCCACCGTATACGACTTGAGAAGACCCGGGAACAGCAGTAAGGGCGCCGCTCACAAGCCCTCCCGTACAAGATTCGGCAGTCCCGAGAGATACGCCAGCATCAATCGCCTTACGCACGACATCAGATGCGAGCGAGCAAAGGTCCTCCCAGGAAGAATCCCCGACATCACCGTACTTCTCGACAGAAAGCTGAGAGGAAGCGCAACCCAAGGCTAGTCCTCCCCCAAGGCATCCTTGGACTTCATGAAATAGTCGATGCCAGACCAGGCAGTCAGGGCCATCGCCGCGATGAACATAACGTGGCAGAAAAGAAGCAGACCAAAGGCGAACGTGGACTGTGGAAGGGTCATGACCAACATATAGCCGCAGAGGGAGATCATGGTAGTGGCGGTCTTCCACTTGCCAAGGTTACTGGCGGCAATGACCGTGCCCTTACTGGCAACGACCATCCTCAGGCCAGAGACCAAGAACTCGCGAGCGACCACGATGACTACGGCAGCGACGGGAATGATGCCGTAGGAGAGGAGCCAAACCATGCCGGTAACGACAAGCAGCTTGTCGGCAATCGGGTCAAGGAACTTGCCGAAGACGGTGACCTCTCCCCTGCTGCGCGCGAGATAGCCATCGATCTTGTCGGTAAGCGAAAGAAGGACGTAGACCGCAAAGACGACAATGCCGCCCCAGGCGATGCTCTTTCCGTCGCTCACAACAGTCAGGACCTCTGCCAGGAAAAGCCAAACCGGAACGAGAACAACGCGAACGCAGGTAACGATGTTCGCGGCGGTCCACTTGATACCGGACCCGGACTTCTGTTGGGTAGCCGCCTTGCCGTTGATGTTCTTCTGGGACATTTGAAACTTACCTCTCGATTCGTCTTAGTTGTTGTTCTCATCGTCGACGATAACACCGACAAGCTCGTAGCAGAAGGAATCAACAAAATGGCAGGTGACCATGTCTCCGACGGAAGCATCGCCGGACTCGATATGAACGGCTCCGTCGCTGTCAGGCGCCTGGAACCAAGCATGGCCGACCAACTCTACGCCATCGTCGCTCTTCTCGACACCGTCGATAATCACACGACCGACCTCGCCAACGTGCTTCGCGGTCGCCGAGAAGCCGAGCTCCTCGGTAAGGTCAACCAGAGCCTGCGTACGAGCCGCCTTGGTATCCTCGTCCACCTGACCGTCCATCCTCGCGGCAATGGTGCCCTCTTCGGGCGAATACGCGAAAACGGAGCAATAGTCGAGTTCCTCAGCCTGGAGGAAGTCGACCAGCTGGTCAAAGTCCTGCTCGGTCTCGCCAGGGAAGCCAGCCATAGCGGTCGATCGAAGGACCATGCCAGGAATCTCGGAACGAAGACGGCTGAACAGGTCGTGATACTCCTTGGGAGATCCAGACCTACGCATGCCCTTGAGAACGTCCGAAGAGCAGTGCTGGATGGGAATATCAATGTAGGGAAGGACCTCGGGCGTATCACGAATGGTTGCGACAAGCCTGTCGGTCATGCCCTCGGGCTGCAGGTACAGAACACGAACCCAGCCGTCGAAGGGACGGACGACCTCGGCGACACGGGCGAGAAGCCACGCAAGGTCAAGCTGACCATCAAGATCGCTGCCCCAGACACCAGTATCCTGGCCGATGAGCACGACCTCGCGAACGCCGCCCTCCATAAGGGTTTTGACCTCAGCAAGAATCTCGTCCGCGGAACGAGAGGCATATCGACCACGGATGTAGGGAATCGCGCAGAAGGAACAGAACCTATTGCAGCCGTCGGAAATCTTGACAAAGGCGCTAGCGCCCTCGATTGTGCGAAGGGCACCATCGAGGGACGGAGTGGCGTCGACCCCCAACCCGAGCACGCGAGAAACGACCTCGACGATTCCGTCCTCCTCATCGGTGCGGACAAATGCGGCAACCTCGGGAAGCTGATCGGGAAGATCCTCGCCGTAGCGTGAGGGAACGCATCCACACATGACGATTGGCTTGAGACGCACATCCTGCTGGACCTCTTCGGCAAGGGCAAGCGTACATTCGATGCTCTCACTCGTTGCACTCGCGAGGAATGCGCACGTATTAACGATAACAAGGTCGCTGTCGGCGACGTCATCGGCATCTGCGAACCCCGCGTTACGAAGAAGGGCACGCATCCGATCGGTATCAACCTCGTTCTTGGCACAGCCAAGCGTAACGTAGCAGACGCGTCCGAGACACTTATCGGTAGTTGTTGAACTGGAGAGGCTGCCCATAGTCCCTATCCCTTAGAAAAGCGATTACCTGCTGGAGAACATCTTTGGAGGCAGAGCTGACGCGGAGCTTATCACCCTCAACTACAGCTTTAGCCTTAACCTTCTGTTCGCGAATGTCCTTCGAAATCTTCTTGGCGGTGTCCTTGTCGATGCCCTGAACGATGTGTCCGATGAGCCTGATGGAAGAGCCCGTCGCAGGCTGAGGATCATCCCAGCGAACGGACTTCAAGTCAACCTGGCGCTTCACCAACCTGCCGTTGAGTACGTCAATTACCTGACTGGCAGTGAACTCGGACGGCGCGAAAACGGTGAAGATTCCATCCGCCTTAGAGAGTTCGATGGTGGCACCGGTGCCCTTAAGGTCATAGCGCTGAGTAAGCTCACGCGCGGTCTGCTGAAAGGCGTTATCTACTTCTTGCATGTCAACAGTCGACACAACGTCGAAGCTGGATTCTTTGGCCATGCGTTAAACCTCCCTAACAAGGAACAACGTTTGTCTGTCGAGAAGAACGGGCTACTCGGAATCGTAGGTCCCATCGTCATAGCTACCGGCATCGGCAGTAGATGTGGTGGCAGCAGTCGTGGCGGAAACCTTCGGACCCTCAATGGTAAGCGTGCCGACGCCTGAAGACAGCTCGTCGAATTTGACCTTCTCGCCATCCTTCGTAACCGTAACGGCAGTGGTATCGGCAACCTGAATCGTAAGGGTCTGGTTGACGGTAAAGGTCTTCTCCCACGGACCAGTCACCGTCTCGGCAACTTCGCTCTTGCCACCATTGTCAATCTCGACCCAAGAGACAGCGCCATCGGCCACCTTGACCGTAACTGTCGCGGGAGCGGCCTCTGTCGTCGCAGCCGAAGTCGAGGCTGCGATAGCTGTCGTTGCGGCTTGCGTAGTTGTTGCCTGAGTCGTTGCGGGCTGCTGAGTCGTGACGGAGCTGACAGTCATCCGCTTGCTGCCGCCCGCAATCGGAGAAACGCAGGACTTGACTGCCATCGAAAAGATGAGAACCAGCGCAATGATCAACGCAACTATGACCGTAACCATGGTCCTGCGACTATCGGAGAAATATACCTGAAGAAAGCCGAGAAGGCCCGATTGTTGGGGAGCGGGGCGTGAAGCCCTGCCCTGCAGCTGGCGTCTACCAGCGTCACCAGACCTACGACGAACGTTAGGCCTTTGCGGGGTGGACCTGTCACGGCCTGTGCTGCGTCCCTGACGAGTCGATGCCGCGCGATATGGTCTGGCATCGTTAGAAACCCTTAGGTCATCGTCATACTGAGATGCGTTCACGCCACGCGAGATGACATCATCGCGTCCATAGGCAACACTACGCCCGGCGTTTCGCGGCTGGCCGCCTCCCTCAACGTAATGTTGGGATGCTCGGCGACTCCTCTGGCGAGAATACGCATCGTAAGCAGATTGGCCGTTGTACGACCGCGAACCATAACCCACCTGGCGCTGACTCCCGTCACCGAGCTGAGGGCGCTGTGGGTATTGACCCTGTCCATAGGTCCCAGGGTACCTAAGCGAGCCCGTACGATCGGATTGGCCCAAATACGTCCTGCCCGAAACGAGAGGACTTGACTGACGCCAAGTGTCAGAACGGCGGCGCACAGGAGAGGTAGAGTCGAACTCACCGGCAATACCAAGCTGGGGGTTGTCGGGCAGCAGGTGTGTAGGACCGGGCAGATTCGACTTACCCGATGACTGCGTCTGGGGAACCTCATAAGTCGGCTCGCCAAACTGCGAGGAAGACCGTCCCTGACGGGTGCGGCTCCTCAGCTCGTGAGAAGACGACCCGTTGGTGTGCTCGTACAGGTCCTCCTGGAACTGATCGACGACATCGCGGGGATTAAGCCCGAGATAACGCGCGTAAGAGGACAACATGCCCTGAGCGTAACCGCTTTTGGGGATAGCGGGATAATCACCTTCCTCAAAGGCTATAAGGACTTGCTCGCGAAGCTTGAGGACCTTAGAGGCCTGTTCGATGGTCAGGCCGAGCTGATGCCTACGCTCCACAAGCATCTCACTGAAGCGAGGACGCGGCACCTACTCTACCTCCCGATAAGCCGATTCGGCGGACTTAAGCTCCTCGAGCCCGTCTGCGTCGAGCAGAACCTCTCGCGGCTTCGCGCCATCAGGCGGACCCACGACACCCTTCTGCTCGAGCATATCCATAATCCTTCCTGCCCTAGCGTACCCCACCTTAAGCCTGCGCTGCAGACCGGAGGTAGAACCCAGTTGAGAGTCCACAACTATCTGCGCGGCCTCCCACACCAGCGGGTCATCGTCCTCGGCGACATCAAGAGAAGCCCCGGGTTTGCCAGGGGCAACCACCGACAAGATGTCCTCGTGGTAATCCGCCTCGTGATGTTCCTTGATAAACTCGACGACCTTCTCGACCTCGGGTTCCGAGACAAAACACGCCTGCGCGCGCTTGGGCCTGCGACCACGGAGCTTATAAAGCATGTCTCCCTTGCCCATAAGTCGCTCAGCCCCGGTCTGATCGAGAATGATGCGAGAGTTGATGCTGTTGTCGACCGACAAGGCGACGCGGTTGTCGATGTTCGCCTTGATGAGACCGGTGACGACGTCAGCAGAAGGACGCTGCGTAGCAACGATCAGGTGAATTCCCGCAGCACGTCCCAACTGCGCGATACGAACGATGGATGCCTCGACGTCCTTACCCGCAACCATCATCAGGTCGGAGAGCTCGTCGATGACGATGACGAAATAGGGCATCTTCTTGGGCGGATTCTCCATCTCGGAGAGACGGCCTCCCTCAACCTGCCCGTTGAACGAGCGAATGTCGCGGACCTTGTAGTGCTCGAAGACCTTGAGCCTACGCTCCATCTCGGTGACACCCCATTGCAGCGCCGAAGTCGCCTGCCTGGGCTCGGTGACAACGGGAACGTAGAGGTGCGGGAGACCGGCATAGAACGTGAACTCGACTCGCTTAGGGTCGACCATGATGAGCCTGAGCTCCTCGGGCGTCGCCCTCATGAGCATGGTCATCACGATGCTGTTGAGAAGGACTGACTTGCCGGAACCCGTGGTACCCGCAACAAGGAGGTGCGGAAGGCTGGCAATGTCAACCACCACAGGCTTGCCCTCGGAGTCTCGGCCAAAGGCCGCCTCCAAAGGGCCGCCCTTCACGAAAGGCAGAACGTCACCAAGGTAAACGGGTTGTGTTTTCGAGTTGGGAATCTCAATTCCAACAAGGGAGGTACCCGGGATGGGTGCGAATATGCGCACGGACTTTGCCGCCAGTGACAGGGCGATGTCATCCTGAAGATTCGTGATCTTGTTGACGCGCTCGCCCTCCCCCATCTCAATCTTGAAGGTGGTTACGGAAGGTCCGGCAACCCATCCGGCAACGCGACTCGTGAGGCCGAATTCCTCCAGGGTTGACTGGAGCTTCTCGGCAACCTCACCAAGCTGCTCGGAAGTCGCGGCGCTAGTGGCGGAATCAGGATTGAAGTTAATCATCGAAATCGGCGGCAAAACAGCGCCATCGTCTCCGGAGGGGGAAACGACGGGGGCCTCAGCAATCTTGGAAGACTTCTTGGAAGGGGTCTTGTTGTCCCCGGACCTGGCCTTCTCAGCCCCCTTGACAACCGTGGACTTGTTCTGCAGAAAGGCGGGGACGTTTCCGCGGGCCACATCGGAGGAAGTCGACACGGGCTCGTCGACGCTCGGAACGCCGACGACGGTCGCGCCCTCATCAAACGGAAGCAGCTCGGGCTCGTCCTCGTTGGGCTTGGGCTTGGCGGCCTTCCTCTTGCGCGACAGCAAGGTAGTCTTAGCCGCAGGCTCCACAAGCTGGGTCTTATCGGCATCCCGGCGAAGCACGGAGGTCTTCCGTGCGCCGATGAAGGTTGTCTGGGGGGCCTCTGACTTGCCACGCGATTCTTTTGCAGGCCTTGCGGGCTTGGGCGCCTTTACTCGCGACGCGGGCGGCATGGGGTTAGCCAACCTCTCGCTGCGGCGCTCTTCCATGCGCTCGGCTGCGGCGCTCGCCTTGTCCTGAAGCTTTCCAACGGCATCGGAAATCGAGAAGCCGCAGACTATCACTCCGGCAACGATCACGCCGCAAAGAAGAACGAGGGTCACAACATGGCCGAACAGCGACAATAGCACCCACGCCACGCCAGAGCCAACATACCCTCCTGCCGAGGCGAGCGCATCGGCATTAAAGACAACGCCGGGGTTCGATTCGGCCCCTACGGCATTGGAGGACAGGATCGACAGAATCGCGAGCACGATCATCCCAAGTCCAAGGGCGATGCGCGAGCTCACGGGATTCTCAGTTCGAACGAAGAACGTCACCGCAAACACGAACAAGGCGATGGGAACGAGCATTGCGCCCGAGCCAAAGCCAAGAACGAGCGCCTCCCCCATCGCATGCGTCACCGGAGCGGAGCTGGGTGACACAAGCGAGAAGAGCATGGCTATGGAGACCACAGCGACCAGGACGCCCGTGATGTCGTTTGCCAGGGTCGAGCGAGCCTCGCCCGCACCACCCCTGGACGAGCCGCGACCCTTTGCGCGCTTCGCTGCCACCTGTTAGACCTCCATGACCACGGGAATGACCATGGGCCTGGTGTGCGTCTTGCTCCAAAGGTAATTGGAGAGGTTGTTGCGAGCGGTCTTGCGAAGCGACTCGATGCTGGAGCCGCCGCTGGAGGCGTTGTTGATAGATGCCCTGACGGACTCCTGCGCGCCGTTGATGAGCTCGTCATCATTGGCAAAGGAGACGCCGCGGCTGGAGATCTCGACCTCGTCGACCTCATGCGAGCGAGAAGAGATCGCGATGACGCAGGTGACGATGCCATCCTGGGAGAGCTTCTGTCGGTCGCGCAGAACCGCGGGTTCGGTGTCGCCGATGCGAAGGCCGTCGACATAGACGATGCCGGACTCGACGGGAACGCCACGACGGACGACGCCGCCACGCATCTCGAGGGTGTCGCCGTTGTCCTCGACGAAGATGTTCTCCTCGGGAATGCCCATCTGAACGGCAAGCTTGGCATGGGCACGAAGGTGAATCGCCTCGCCGTGGACCGGCATGAAGTAGGTCGGATGCGTCATGGCAAGCATGAGCTTGAGCTCCTCCTGGCTACCGTGACCAGAAACGTGCACGAGCGCATTGGACTTGTCGTAGATCTCGCAACCGACCTTCGCAAGCGAGTTAATGATGCCCTGGACGGACTTCTCGTTGCCGGGAACGGGGGTGGCGGAGATGATCACCGTATCGTTCGCGGTGATGGAAAGAGACTTGTGCTCGCCATTGGCCATACGAGAGAGCGCGGAAAGCGGCTCGCCCTGGCTACCGGTGCACAGGACAACGATCTTGTCCTCGGGAATCTCGTCGACGCTATAGGCGTCGATGATGTTCTCGTCAGCGATGCGCAGGTAGCCAAGCTCGCGGGCGATCTTGGTGTTGGTAACCATGGAACGGCCGGTCACGACGACCTTACGGCCGACGGCAGTCGCGCAATCGCACACCTGCTGCAGGCGGTGGATGTGGCTCGAGAAGCTCGCCACGAAGACGCGACCGGGTGCATTCTTGATGATGTGACGCAGGGCACCACCGACGGCGGCCTCGGACTGGGTGAAGCCGGGACGAGTCGCATTGGTCGAGTCGGAAAGAAGAAGGTCGATTCCCTGCTTGCCGAACTTGTTGATGGCATGGTAGTTGGGACGAACGCCATCGATGGGAGTCTGGTCGAGCTTGAAGTCACCCGTGTGAAGGACGGTTCCCTGCGGGGTGCGCAGAAAGACACCCAGGGCACCGGGGATGGAGTGCGTCATCGAGAAGAAATCGATGGAGAAGCACCCGAGGTCCAGGTGAACGCCGTCTCGGACCTCCTTGAACCTGGGAGACTTGATGTTGTGCTCGGCGAGCTTGCCCTGAATGATTCCGAGGGTGAGGTCACTCGAGTAGATGGGTACCTTGGGAACCAGATCCTGCAGCAGGTACGGCAGGGCTCCGGTGTGGTCCTCGTGGCCGTGCGTGATGATGATGCCACGGAGCTTATCCTCGTTCTCCAGGACATAGGTGTAGTCCGGAAGCACGAGGTCAATACCAGGCTGATCGTCGTCAGGGAACATGAGGCCCGCGTCGACCAGAATCATGTCGTCACCGCACTCGAAGGCGGTCATGTTCTTTCCGATGCCGTCAAGGCCGCCGAGCGGGATGATCCTCAGGGGAGGTTTCTTCTTAGCCATGTGGCTTGGGTCCTTTCGCTAGGTTCTTACGTGAAGACGGCCCAACGGCCGTAACGTGCGGTTTGTCGGTGCCTTCGTGGGATGTTCGGCACGCATTCGAACAATATTACCCAAACGGGCGCGCCAATCTCACATCGGTAACAAGACAGCACGAACCAAGCAGACCGGTTCTATAACGAGAAGGGCCGGGCGGCTAGATGCCGTCCGGCCCAAAAGGCAGCTAAACTATGCGCTCTCGAAGGCTAGTTCGAGTCGTGGTGGCGACGACGGGGCTGACGGCCCTGGTCACCGGGGTGCCTGCTGCCAGAGCGCTCGCCCTTGCGCTCGCGACGCTCACCGCGACCATCGGAGTGCTTGCCGGAACCGGCGGGAGCCTCGGGCTTGTCGATACGGTCGAGGCTGATCTTGCCCTTCTCGTCAACCTCGAGGACGCGAACCTTGACCTCGTCGCCGACGTTGAGAACGTCCTCAACCTTGTCGACGCGACCCTGGGCAACGCGGGAGATGTGCAGCAGGCCGTCCTTGCCAGGCAGCAGCTCGACGAAGGCACCGAAGGGCTGGATGCCCACGACGCGCCCGGTGTACTCCTCGCCGACCTCGGGGACCTTGACGATGGCCTTGATGCGCTCGGCAGCCTCGTCGCCAGCACCGTTGATGCCCGCGATGAAGACGGTACCGTCCTCCTGGATGTCAATCGTTGCCCCGGTGTCGTCCTGGATGCCACGGATGACCTTGCCACCAGAGCCGATGACGTCACGGATCTTGTCGGTCGGGATCTGCAGGCTGATGATCTGCGGCGCGGTGTCCTTGGGGGTCTCACGGCACTCGGGGATGGCCTCGAGCATCGTGTTGAGGATGAAGGCGCGACCCTCGTGGGCCTGGTGCAGGGCCTGGGCGAGAATCTCGGGCGTAAGGCCGGTGGCCTTGTTGTCCATCTGCATGGCGGTGATACCACGCTCGGTGCCCGTCACCTTGAAGTCCATGTCGCCGAGGAAGTCCTCGAGGCCCTGGATGTCGGTAAGGACGACGGTCTTGCCCTCCTCCTGGATGAGGCCCATCGCAATGCCGGAGACCGGGCGCTTCAGGGGCACGCCGGCATCCATGAGGGCGAGGGTGGAACCGCAGGTCGACGCCATCGAAGAGGAGCCGTTGGACTCCATGACCTCGGAGACGACGCGGATGGTGTAGGGGAACTCCTCCTCGGAGGGGATCACGGGGAGAAGGGCACGCTCGGCGAGATTGCCGTGGCCGATCTCGCGACGCTTGGGACTGCCCATGCGACCGGTCTCGCCGGTGCAGTACGGCGGGAAGTTGTAGTGGTGGATATAGCGCTTGCCATCGACGGGCTCGATGGTGTCGAGGCGCTGCCACTCATTGAGCATGCCCAGGGTGCAGACGGACAGAACCTGGGTCTGGCCACGCTGGAACAGACCGGAGCCGTGAACCAGGGGCAGGTAGTCGGGCTTGACCATCAGCGGACGAATCTCGTCGGCGGCACGACCGTCGACGCGCTCGCCGGTCTCGACGACCATGATGCGCATGGCGTGCTTCTCGAGGCTCTTGAGCTCGACCGGGATCTCGCGGCTGTACTGGAGCTGCTCCTCCTCGGTGAACTCGTCCTTGATGGAGGCCTTGAGCTGCTCGACCTTACCGATGCGGGAGAGCTTGTCGGCATCCTTGAGGGCGGCGCTCATCTCGTCATAGTGGGCGAAGACCTTGTCGTGGACGTAGGGAACAGGCTCGTCGTAGATGTACTCGCGCTGCCGGATGGGACCATTGACCTGCTCGACCTTCTCGAAGAACTTCTTCTGCTCCTCACAGAAGGCGGCGATGGCCTCCTGGCCGAAGGCCATGGCGGCAAGCATGTCGTCCTCGGAGATCTCCTGGGCAGAGGCCTCGAGCATCGAGATGAAGTCGGGGGTGCCGGCGAGCTCGAGGTCGAGGTCGGAGGCGTCGCGCTCCTCGTAGGTGGGGTTGACGAGGAACTCGCCCGTCTCGGGGTCGCGGCCGATGCGCACGCAGGCGAGCGGGCCCTCGAAGGGAACGCCTCCGACGGTCAGAGCGGCGCTGGCGGCCATGATGCAGATGGTGTCAACGGGATTGACCTGGTCTGCCACAAGAGACGTGGCGACAACCTGGACCTCGTTGCGGAAGCCCGCCGGGAAGGACGGGCGCAGCGGGCGGTCGATCATGCGGGCGGTGAGGGTGGCCTTCTCGGACGGACGGGCCTCACGCTTGAGGTAGCCGCCGGGAATGCGACCGACGGCGTACATCTTCTCGATGAAGTCGACGGTCAGCGGGAAGAAGTCGTAGTCCTTACGCTCCTTCGAGACGACGGCGGTGAGAAGCACCGTGGAGTCGCCCTGCTTGACCAGGCAGGAGCCGGTGGCCTGCTTGGCGAGCTCGCCGGTCTCCAGGGCGTAGTGCTTGCCGTAGAGGTCGAACTCGTGGGTAACCTTTGCCATTATTCTTTCCCCTTATCTCCATCCGCCCCATTGCGGATGGGCCTCATAAAACAGGAGGCGCCCTTGTGGCGCCTCCCTTGGGTCCTCTTTACTGGACGTTGTCGCGAATGCCGAGCTTGGCGATCAGCTCACGGTACTCGTTGATGTCGTTCTTCTTGATGTAGGAGAGAAGACGACGACGCTTACCGACGAGCATCAGAAGGCCGCGACGGGTGTGGAAGTCCTTCTTGTGGGACTTCATGTGCTCGGTGAGGTTGGCGATGCGCTTGCTCAGGATCGCAACCTGAACCTTGGCGGAGCCGGAGTCGTGCTCGTTGGCACCAAACTCCTTGATGATGTCCTCAACCTGCTGCTTGGTGATGGTAGCCATGTGCCTCCACCTTTCCGGCGCCGTCGGCGCCCTTCTCGGCCGCTTGCGCGACCTGATCCATTCGCCCGATACCGCGTGACCATGCAGGTGGTGCGTGGAAACGAGGTGACGGGTAGAAACAACCTGACTGAGTATAGCAGAGAAGTTCGACGCACAGCCAAGCACACGAGTACTACACGCTCAGCAGGTATTCCATGGCACGAAGCCTGCAATCTAGATGCGTCGCAGCCCAGACATGGGCGCTCGAAAGCAGGAAGGAGGCCGTGCCGCCGTCAGGCGACGACGCCACGAGGGTGTCGAACGTGGAGGAGACGAGCGCCCGGATCCAATCGAGCTCGCCGCGCGAGACGGGTTCCGCGCCCTCGACATCCCTTGAGCAGCTCTCGCACACGGCGCCGCCCATGGCCGCCGAGAAGCGCGTCGGACTCGCATCCCCACACAACACGCAGGAGTCGACGACGGGCATCCAACCACCATGCGCAAGAACCTTGAAGACGTAGGCAGCGACGACGACGTCGAGCGTCTCCCTATCGGGAGACTCGCCGACCGCGCCAAGCGCCCTGGACAAGATCGGGAACAGGAACGGGTCCTCGGAATCCTCGAACGACGTCAGCTCGGCAACCTCACATAGGCATGACGCAGCGGACACGCGGTCGATGTCGGCCCTGATGTCGAGGTGCGGCTCCACGAGAGAGCATTCTGCCACCACATCGAGGCTGCGTCCGTGCGCCACGAGAAGGTCGACGTCGCAGAACAGCTCGCATCGCGCGGCAAGTCGACCGCCAGGCTTTCGGGCGCCCTTGCCAACGACCCTCAGCTGTGCGCCGCTCTCCGACAAGAGCGTCAGGATGAGGTCCTGCTCGCCAAGCTTCGTCTTTCTCAGGACGATTGCCCGCGCCCTATAGGTGCGCGCGCGAGGCATGCCCTACTCCCCCGCGTCGTACCCGAGGCGGCGGATCACGTTGACGTCGCGACGCCACTGCGGCCTGACGCGAACCTCGAGCGAGAGGAACACCTTGCATCCGAGCAAGCGCTCGATGTCCACGCGCGCCTGGGTGCCGATCCTCTTTATCATGGCACCGCCGTGTCCGACGACGATGCCCTTCTGCCCCTCGCGCTCGACCAGGACCGTCGCGCGAATCGAGGCATGCCCGTCGCGCGCCCACTCGATGTCGTCGCACAGGACGCCGACCGAGTGCGGAATCTCCTGCCTGCAGTTGAGAAGGACCTTCTCGCGGACGAACTCGGCGACGAGGTCCTCGTCGGTGGCGTCGGTCTCCATGTCCTCTGGGAACCACCTCGGCCCCTCGGGCAGGCAAGCGGACACGACGCGCAAGAAGGCGTCGACGTTGAACTTCTCGGCAGCCGAGACCACGATCGAGTCGTCAAAGTCGGCAAGCTCACTCGCGGCGTCGAGCTGGCTTTTGACCTGCTCGGGGGTCGCGATATCCGCCTTGGTCACGACCAGAAGCTTGTAGGCGTGGGCAGCGGCGACGTGCTTGGCGACCCATTCGTCACCACGGCCCACCGGCTTGGTGGCGTCGATCAGCAGTGCGACGACGTCAACGTCGGCAAGCTCGCCCAGGGCGGCACGGTTGAGTTCCTTGCCCAGGGCGTCCTTCGGCTTGTGCAGGCCAGGCGTGTCGACGATGACGAGCTGCGAGTCGGGCGTGTTGACGACGGCGCGCATGCGACGGCGCGTGGTCTGCGCCACGGGGCTGGTGATGGCGACGCGCTTGCCCATGCAGGCGTTGAGCAACGTCGACTTGCCGACGTTGGGCCTGCCCACGAGGGCGACGAAGCCGCTGCGGAAGGTGGTGTCGGAAGCGTTGGCGGAAGTGGTCATGAGAGCCTTTCGTGTCAGGGTGGCGACAGGGCGTACGATGCCCTACCTGCCGAGAAGTGCGCCGAGGTAGACGGCGGCGCCCGCGAGCGCGACCATCACGCAAAGCACCCAGACGGCCGCGGCGGCGATGTCCTTCGCCCTGCCCGCCAGCGGGTGGAACTCGGGCGAGACCAGGTCGACGATCGTCTCGATCGAGGTGTTGACGAGCTCGGCACAAAGCACCACGCCACACCCAAGAAAGATCACTCCCCAACCGCACGCATCGAGGCCGACGACGATTCCGAGAGCCACGGCGAGCACGGCACCGGCAAGCATGACCTTGATGTTTCGCTCGGTTCGGACCGCCATGCGAAATCCCTGGATGGCGAACCCGAAACTGTGCGCGAACGAGGGGTGGTCCTTGTCGGAGCCGGGAATCATGCCTCGTCCCTCCTGTGGCGGGTGAGGACCGTGGGCGAGAGGGTTCCGTCACCGGGAAGCGATGCGAGGATCTCGTCCTCGATGCCCTGCATCACCACGGCGTCTTCCTCCTCCATGTGGTCATAGCCAAGCAGGTGGAGCATGCCGTGGACCAAAAGCAGGCGCGTCTCGTCGGCGACCGTCGTGCCAAAGTCGCTTGCCTGGCGCTCCACATAGGCAGGGGCAAGCACGATGTCACCAAGCTCGCAGGGCTCCCCAGGGGCGAGGTCGGGGTCGTCGGGACGCTCCGTCTCGAAGGACAGGACGTCGGTGGGTGCCGCGACGTCGCGCCAGCGCTCGTTGAGCTCGGCGATGCTCTCGTCCGACACGAACGAGACCGACACCATACAGGTCCTCTCCACTCCCCTGTCGAGAAGAACCGCGTCGCACAGCGAAGTCAGCTCCTCGTCGGTAAAGATCGACGCGACTTCGTCCTCGCAAAAGACGTCAAGCTCAGCGCTCATCTCGTGCCCCCTTGCCAGTCGTTTTTGACGAGGCGACCGCCTCGTATGCGTCGACAATCCTGCCGACGAGCGTATGCCTAACGATATCCGAACGCCCAAGATCGACAAAGGCAATGTCATCGACGCCCGAGAGAACCCTGCGCGCGGACTCGAGGCCGCTTTCGCCCGCAAGGTCACGCTGGGATACGTCGCCCGTGACGACGAACTTCGACGAGAAGCCCAGCCTGGTGAGGAACATCTTCATCTGCTCGGGCGTGGTGTTCTGCGCCTCGTCGAGAATGACGAAGGCGTCGTTGAACGTCCTGCCACGCATGAAGGCAAGCGGGGCAATCTCAATCACGCCCTGCTCGATAAGGGCGTTGCCCTTCTCCATATCGGTCATGTCGAACAGCGCGTCGTACAAGGGGCGCACGTAGGGGTCGAGCTTCTCCTCGAGGGTGCCGGGAAGAAAGCCGAGAGACTCGCCCGCCTCGACCACGGGGCGCGCCAACACGATGCGGCCGACCTCCTTGCGCTTGAGCGCGGCGACCGCCATGGCAACGGCAAGGTAGGTCTTGCCAGTACCCGCGGGCCCGACCCCAAACGTGATGGTGTTCGACCTGATGGCGTCGATATAGCGCTTCTGGCCCGCGGTCTTGGGACGCAGGGCCTTGCCGCGAAACGTGAGCAGGATGTCGTCGGAAAGGGAGAAGGGCGGGGTCGTGCCCAGCTTTACCTGGTCGACGAGAAGGTCGACGTCGGAGACCGACGGAACGCCACCGCCGGAGACGATGCGAATGAGCCGTGAGAAGACAGAGGTTACGCAGTCGACGTCATCGGCCGGACCAACGACGCTGACCTGGCTCCCGCGCACCGAGACCATGGCACCAAACGAGGATTCGACCCTACGTAGAAGCGAGTCGGCCGGGCCCATGAGCAGGGCCGGATCGACCGAGTCGGGAATGGTGAGTCTGACTCGCGTTGGCTCCATGCAACCTCCGTGTTCCAGCGGGCCCGTCGACCCGCGCGCTACATTCCGAGAATAACACCCGCGCGAATACCGGGCTCGCTCGGACCGCCCGCCGAGAAGCGCGCGTCGAGAAGGTCCCCGTCGCAGGACGCGACGCGGGCCCTCACGAGCTCGCCCGGGCAACCGTTGTCGACAAGCGCGTCAAAAAGGCCGCCCGTGACGCCACGGCCCGGCTCCTGGACCAAGACCAGCTCCTCGTGCCCCACGCGTTCCAGGGCGGCCTCGCGACGCATGCGAGCCGCAAGACCGCGCATTCGACGGGCTCGCTCGGCGCTGACCCTGGGTTCCACCTGGCAGTCCATCTCGGCCGCGAGCGTGCCCGGGCGCCTCGAGTACCTGAACACATGCATCTTGGAGAAGCCCATGCGCTCGCAAAACGATAGGGATTCCTCGAATCGAGCGTCCGTCTCCCCCGGGAAGCCCACGATGAGGTCGCAGCCGAGCGAGAGGTCTGGCAGCGCACAACGTGCCGCATCCACCATGCGCGCATAAAACGCCGTGTCATAGGCACGATTCATTGCGGTGAGCGTCGCATCGCATCCCGACTGGAGCGGGACATGCAAAAACGGGGCGACACGCCCGTCGGAGTCTGCCATGACGCGCAAAAGATCGATGTCGATGTCCTGCGGCTCGACGGAGGACAGCCTCAGTCGGCCCACGTCCGTCCTTCTCAGCAGGCTGTCGAGAAGTTCCGGAAGCCGGGCCGTCCTGCCATCTGAGGTCGACTCATAGCGACCGAGGTTGATTCCCGTAAGGACGACCTCCCGAGCGCCGGACGCCACCCTATCGGCGACGCGGGCGACCGCCTCGTCCAAGTCGAGGGACCTCGCGCGGCCGCGCGCCTTCCAGACGATGCAATACGTGCAACGATTGTCGCATCCATCCTGTACCTTGACGCCGGGGCGCGTCCTTCCGGTCGGGGTGCCCGCATGCCCGCAGGCTCCCACGTCCCCCTCGCAGGCAACCAGGCCAAGAAGGCGAAGGGCCTCGCCCGCGACACGAGCCTTGTCACGCTGGACGACGACACGCTCGCCCAACGACGCCACCTCGTCCTCGAAAAGGGAGGCGACGCAGCCAGTGGCGACTACCCAGGGCATGCGCGGGAGCGCCGCCGCATGTCGGACGGCCTTTCGCGCCTTTGCCTCCGCCTCACCCGTGACGGCGCAGGTGTTGACCACGACGAGGTCGGCAGAGGCCTCGTCGCAGATGACGCAACCGGCGGCCTCGAGCTCGGAGGCGATGTCATCCAGCTCGACCCTATTGACCCTACAGCCCAGGTTGACGCATGCAACCCGCGCGGGGACAGGCCCGGTCGCGCGGCCCACTATCGCCCACCCTTGCGGGGACGCTTCTTCTTGCGCTTGCGAGCGACATCGTCGGAACGCAGGGCGTCCTTCCCGGCAGCGGACTCGAGCCGCTCGAGGTCGGCACGCTCGCGGACCATGTCCTCGACGAGCTCGACCTGCTCGGGCGTGAGGTCGGTCGGAACGCGAACGTCGATGAGGACGATGAGGTTGCCGCGGGCCGAGGTCCCCTGTCGGGGCATGCCGTGCCCATCGACGACGACCTGCTGGCCATACTGGCAGCCCGCGGGGACCTCGACCCTGACCCGCTCGCCCTCGAGGATGCCGTCGATCACGTGGGCGGAGCCGACCATGGCCTCGAGCGCGTCGACCTCCACGGTGCAGATGAGATCGTCCCCCTGCCTGCGGAAGCGATCGTCATCGGTGATGGTGACGCTGACCACGAGGTCGCCGGAGCGGTCGCCACGGACGCCGGCCTCACCACGGCTGCGCACGGTGACGCTCTGGCCGGAGTGGATGCCAGCGGGAATCTCGATCTTCACGGTCTCATGCGAGGGGGTGCGGCCCTGCCCCTGGCAGGTCTCGCACGGATGGTCGACCATGCGGCCGGTGCCCTGGCAGTCGGGACACACGGACTGGGTCTGCATGCGGCCGAGCATGGTGTTCTGAACCGTGACAACGGTTCCGGTGCCATGGCAGCGAGGGCAGGTGGTGACGGAGCCACCCTCGGCAAAGCCCCTGCCGGAGCAATCGTCGCAAGGGGCAAGCCTGTCGTAGGAAATGGTCTTTGTGGTGCCGCTCGCGGCCTCCGCAAGAGTGATGCGCAGGTTGATGCCCATGTCGCGACCGGCGGTACGGACCTGGCGCCCCCTCGAGCGACCGCCGCCCCCGCCGAAGAAGGATGAGAAGATGTCGGACATGTCCATTCCGCCGAAGATGTCGGACATGTCGACGTAGTCGCCGCCACCGAAGCCCTGGGGGCCATCGGGGTTGCCGAACTGGTCGTAGTTGGCACGCTTGTGCTCGTCGGACAGCACCGAGTATGCCTCGTTGACAAGCTTGAACTTCTCCTCGGCGTCATCCGCCTTGTTGACGTCGGGATGCAGCTCGCGGGCCTTCTTCAGAAACGCGCGCTTGATCGTGCGCGCGTCCGCATCGTGGTCGACGCCGAGAATCTCGTAGTAATCCATGCTCTCACTCAACAGAACCATTCTCCAAACAAAACGCTGCTAGCGGCCAACGAAGCCGGCGCGACCCGCACCGGAGACGCAGGAGACCATCGTGACGAGGAACAGGGCCATCACGGCACCGTTGACGGCACCGGCAACCAGGTAGCGTCCCGCATTCTTCCACCACACCACATTGCCGCCGACGCCACGGCCGAAGGCGAGAAACAGCCCGATGACTAGCGGGACCATGACGGTCATGACCATGGAACCCAAGACGCCGGCAAAGGCGCCAAACAAAAGGAACGGCAGACAGAAGCCGACGAGCTGGAAGCCGTTGGCCTGCAGGGGCATGAGCCTCTCCGAGGGCACGCCAACCCGGCAGACGAAGTCGCCGGCAGCGGAGCCGTTGGTCCCAGCGTTACCCTTGCCCTCGAAGCGAATCTCGTCGCCGTCATGCGAGCCCGCGGGAATCTCGACCACGATCTCGCTCGCGGTGAGGTTTCGGCCGGAGCCGCCGCAGACGTCGCACGGGTCGGCCACGACCTTGCCCGTACCCTCGCACTCGGGGCAAACCATGCTCACGGCACCAAAGCCAAAGAGGTCGGACAGGTCGACGCCGATCTGTCCGGTACCACCGCAGGTGGGGCACCTCTCGGGACGCTCGGAGCTGACGGAACCCTTGCCCGCGCACGCCCCGCACCTCTCGTAATGGTTGTAGGTGATGCCGCGCGAGCACCCCTTCGCCGCGGTCTCGGCATCGATGTCGAGCTGGTAGATGACGTCGGCGCCCGCCTTGGGATTGTAGGCGCGGCCGGTTTTGGCCTGCCCCGCGGACGAGAAGGGCGAGCCCCACCCAAAGGGCCATGCCCCGGACACAGGAGAGCCCTGTGCGGTTGGCTGCCAGGTCGAGGAGGCGGCAAACGGGTTGCCCGATCTCATGGCGTCGTAGCGCCTGCGCTTGTCGGGATCGGAAAGCACCGCATACGCCTCGGAGACCTCCTTGAAGCGCTCCTCGGCATCGGGCGCCTTGTTGACGTCTGGGTGCAGCTTCCTGGCAACCTGCTGGAAAGCCTTGCGAATCTCCTCGGCGGAGGCATCCTGCTCCACGCCGAGGATCTTGTAGTAGTCCTTCTCGTTCATTGACGCCATCGGGCACCCCGGTCTAATCCCCCGCTCGCGGCGGGTCGTCTATCGGCACTCTCGGGTTTCGATTGTACCCATGGACAGGTCCCACATTCTCTCGTACAGCTCATTTCCAAGCAGCCACCCATCGCGGGTCGGCGCAAGGCCGCCAGCGCCGCTCGGCTTGGCAAGCCCGTCGGCCACGGCGCCGGCGACCGCCGAGTCAACCGCGTCCGCGCCCATGACGTCGCGTGCGTGCGCAAGGAGGCCGGGAGCGACACCGTCGCTCATCCTGCAACCGAGCATAAGGTCCTCGCAAGTTGCCTGGCGCATGTCGAGGAATTCGACCGAGAAGTGCGAACGGCTCGCACCGGCGCCCATCCGCTCGGAGACACGGACGCGCACGCAGTCGGAGGGCGCGGCAGGAAGGCACTTCTCGGCAATGCGCAGCAGCTCATAGGCCTCGACGGAGTACATTCCCGAGGCCCCGACGCCCACACCCGCGTATGGGATGCCCGACCAGTAGGCCACGTTGTGCTCGCAGCGCTTGCCAGGCTTCGCGTAGCTCGCGACCTCGTAGCGGTCGAAGCCACGGGCGAGAAGTGCGTCGGAGGCGCGAAGCATGAGGTCCGCCTGCACGTCCGGGTCGGGCTCGTCGAGCCTGCCGGCATCCACGTCGGCTGCAAGCGGGGTGCCATCCTCGACCATGAGCGGGTAGACGCTCACGTGGCCAACACCACTCTCGCTCGCCTGGCGAAGGGTGCGCGCCCAGCTTTCGGGCGTCTGAAGGGGAATCCCGCACATCAGGTCGCATGAGACGTCGAGCCCCGCCAGGCGGGCCGACTCGATGGCGGACAGCGCGCCGTCGGCGTCGTGAAGACGTCCGAGCGCCGCAAGCTCGCGGTCGTCGAGCGACTGCACACCGACCGAGACGCGGGTGACGCCCGCGTTACCCATGGCCCGGGCGACGTCGGCAGTCAGCGTGTCGGGATTGGCCTCGCAGCTGAACTCGACGGGCCCGCACGCGTCAGCCACCTTGCCGCAGAGCCTCTCCAAAAGAGTCGGACCCAGCATAGAGGGGGTGCCGCCACCGACATACGCCGTCCTGACGCGACCGAGAAGGCCAAGACCGGCCAAGCGGTCGATTCGCCTGCAAGCAAGGTCGACATACTCCTCCAGTCGGGCGGACCCCATGGCGCACCCGACCGAGGCAAAGTCACAGTAGCGGCACTTCCTGACACAGAAGGGCACGTGGACGTAAAGGGCGCCCACGCCCGACACGTGGTAGCGACCCGACCAACCCGCAGGGCCGGCCCACCCATCCCAAAGGCCCCGGCTCACGCTAGTCGCACCCCAGCCCGGCGCGCTCGCACTCAAGGGCGACCTCGTCGGCCAAGCGCAGGTAATCGTCGACCGAGACGCACGACATCGCACGCGCTCGCCACGAACTCGCATTGGGCACGCCGCGCAAGTACCAGCCGGCAAGGCTGCGGGCGCGCGCCATGTGGGCACCGGTCGCCTCGAGCAGGCGCACGTGAAGGCAGAAGGCCGCCAGACGCTCGACGATGCCGCGTTGGGCCTGTGCCTCGCCGCGCAGCAGGGCCCGCGCGTCCGAGAAGATCCAGGGGTTGCCATAGGTACCGCGCGCGACAAACGCGCCGGCACACCCCGCGCCCTCGACCATGTCGACCGCGGCGGGGGCGGAAAGCACGTCGCCGGAACCGATGACGGGCACGTCGACGGCTCCCGCCACGGCCTCGACGACGCCACGGTCAGACTCGCCGCGGTAGAACTGCGACGCAAAGCGGCCATGCACCGCGACGGCCGCGGCGCCGGCGTCGACCATGCGACGGGCGAACTCGGGCGCGACCATGGCATCCGCGGTCCTGCCGGCACGAATCTTCACGGTGGTCGGGACGTCGCAGGAACCCGCGACCGAGCGCACGATCTCGGCGGCACGGTCGGGGTCCCCCATCAGGGCCGACCCCTCCCCCTTACGGGTGACCTTGGGGACGGGGCACGCCATGTTCACGTCGATGAGCAGGAGCTTGTTTCCGAGTCGCTCCTGCACGGCATGCGCCGCCTCGGCAAACTGGGACGGTTCGCTACCAAAGAGCTGGACGGCTATGTCGGGCTCGCACTCGTCGGGAATCACGAGCTCCCAGGTCTTCTCGCCAGAGAAATGTATGCCCGCCACCGAGACCATCTCGGTGTAGGCAAAGCCCGCACCGCCCGCACGCGCCATGATGCGATACGCCGCGTCCGAGACGCCCGCCATGGGCGCCATGAGAAACGGGTTGCTGCCGAGAAGTGCCGTGAGGTCGTGGGTCCGTGGCGCAGGGTCAAGGGCGGACGCGAGCCCTGCCTCGGCGGCATGGGTCGCAAGCAGCTCGACACAGGCGCCGACGCCGTTGGGTGCGGCCACTACTCGTCGTCCACCTTGAGGACCGCGAGGAAGGCCTCCTGCGGAACCTCGACGCTGCCGATCTGCTTCATCCGCTTCTTGCCCTCCTTCTGCTTCTCGAGGAGCTTGCGCTTGCGCGAGATGTCGCCGCCGTAGCACTTGGCCAGGACGTCCTTGCGGACCGCCTTGACGGTGGAGCGGCTGATGATCTTGTTGCCGATGGCGCCCTGGATGGGGACCTCGAACTGCTGGCGCGGGATGATCTCCTTCAGCTTGTCGCACAGGCCACGCGCGAGCGAGTAGGCCTTGTCCTTGTGGACGATGAACGACAGGGCGTCGACCTCGTCGCCCGAGAGCAGGATGTCAAGCTTCACGAGATCGGAGGTGCGGTACTCGTTGAATTCATAGTCGAGCGAGGCATAACCCTTGGTACGGCTCTTGAGCTGGTCGAAGAAGTCCAGGATGAGCTCGGCGAGCGGGATGTCAAAGTGCATCTCGACGCTCTTCTCGGAGAGGTAGACCATGTCCTGCGTCACGCCACGGTGCTCGATGGCAAGCTGCATGACGGCACCCGTGTAGTCGGGCGGAACGATGATCTTCGCCTTGAGATAGGGCTCCTCGATGTGCTCGATGCGCGTGACGTCGGGAAGGTCCTGCGGACTCCTGACCTCGACCATCGTGCCATCCGTCTTGAAGACGTGGTAGTCGACCGACGGGCTCGTGGCGATGAGCGAAAGGTTGAACTCGCGCTCCAGGCGCTCCTTCACGACCTCCATGTGGAGAAGGCCGAGGAAGCCGACGCGGAAGCCGAAACCGAGGGCAACCGAGGTCTCGGGTTCCCAGGTAAGCGACGGGTCGTTGACGTGAAGCTTGTCCAGGGCGTCGCGAAGGTTCTCGTATTCCTTGTTGTCGACCGGGAACAGGCCGGTGAAGACCATCGGCTTGGCCTCGCGATAACCAGGAAGCGGGTCGGGAGTCGGACGTACCGCGTCCGTGAGCGTATCACCGACGCGCACCGAGTCCGGGTCCTTGAGGCCCGTGACCACGAAGCCGACCTCGCCGACGCCAAGCTCGTCGAGCGGCTGTTCCACGGGACGGCGCACACCGACGCCGTCGACCAGGAAGGTCTCGCCCTTCTGCATCATGGCGAGCGTCTGTCCCTTGCGAATCGAGCCGTCAAACACGCGCACCGTGGCCACGACGCCGCGGTACTCGTCGAAGTACGAATCGAGGATCAACGCCTTGAGCGGGGCGTTCGCATCCCCCTTGGGGGGCGACACGAGGTAGACGATCGCCTCGAGAAGGTCGTGGATGCCCTCGCCGGTCTTTCCCGACACGCAAACCGCGTCATCTGCCGGGATGGCGAGGTCGTCCTCGATCTCCACCTTGACCTCGTCCGGGTGGGCGCTCGGAAGGTCGATCTTGTTGATCGCGGGAACGATGTCCAGATTCGCGTTCATCGCGAGGGTGGCATTCGAGACGGTCTGCGCCTCCACGCCCTGCGTCGCGTCGACGACGAGCACGGCTCCCTCGCATGCCGCCAGGGAACGTGAGACCTCGTAGGTGAAGTCGACGTGGCCCGGCGTGTCGATGAGGTTGAACTGGTAGGACTGTCCGTCGTCGGCGTCATACATCACGCGCACGGCATTCGACTTGATCGTGATGCCACGCTCTCGCTCGATGTCCATGGTGTCGAGGAGTTGGGACTCCATGTCCCTCTCGTTCACCGTGTGGGTCAGCTCGAGAATGCGGTCGGAGATCGTCGACTTGCCGTGGTCGATGTGTGCCACGATCGAGAAGTTCCTGATGTGTGAAGTGTCATTTGTAGGCATGAGGAAGATAATAGCCCATTGATGGGTTCACATGCTATACTCTTCGAGTTGACCTCACCGTGTCTCGGCAAAGAGGCCTCACCTATTAGTTTTCGAAAGGATCAAGCACGTGGCTAACATCAAGTCTCAGAAGAAGCGTATCAAGACCGCCGAGAAGGCGCGCATCCGCAACAAGGCCGTCCGCTCCGAGCTGAAGACCGCCGTCAAGGGCGTTCGCGCTGCCGTCGAGGCCAAGGACGTCGAGGCCGCCGAGGCCGCCGTCAAGAAGTGCAACCGCCTGCTGGACAAGGCCGCTTCCAAGGGCATCATCCACAAGAACCAGGCCGCTCAGCGCAAGAGCGGTGCCCAGAAGCTCGTCAACTCCATCAAGTAACTTCTGTCACACACATTGCTCAGAGTTCGGGCGTCGACCTAGTGGTCGGCGCCCGTTTTCGTTATTGACCTTCGAGAAAGCAACGATGGCCCGAAGGGTGGGTGAAGGCAAAAGCCTCCCCTCACTGCAAAGCCGCGAATGCGGAATCGTAAGCGACTACTCGCCTCCGACGCACGCAATCTTGAGGAACCTCGTAAGCGCCAGATACTCGTCACCCGAGCCCTTGATGGTCTCCTCCAGTCTGACGGCCTCACCGAGAAGGCGCTCGAGCTCCCCGTCACCAAACCTACGCGAATCACGCACCAGACCATCTGCCAACCACTTGCGATTTGGCGGCAGCTTGAGTTCGGCGGCAACGGAGGCAGAGTGCCCACGGGCAGAAAGCGACCGCGCACAAACCAGCTCACGCAGGCGCCTGACGAATAGAGTATGGAGAAGGACGTAGGGAGGATTCTCCATCGCGCGAAGCTGATCCATCGCCTGGGCAAAATTTCGCGACGCCATTGCGTCAACAAGTTCGAATGGCTTTACCTCTGCGACGCGAGCAACATTTGCAACCACGTCAGAACGAGAGAATCTCGCCTGGCCAGGAAGCAACTCGCAAAGAGTCTTCACCGTACGCTCAAGCATCACGGTCGAATCGCCAACACGCGAGACGAGCTCATTCGCCGCGGGAGCATCAATCGAGCGTCCCTGAGCCACCACGAGCTTCTGCACAAATGCGGATAGGTCCCTCGACTTCTGTGGGGGCTCGCACTCGATCACAGCCTTGGGTCCGAGCTCGTTTACCGCCCTGTACAGACGCGTGTTCTTGGCCTGAGAGTCACCGACAAGAAGCAGGACGCATGCGGGATTTGGGTCATCCAGGTAGTCGATGACGGCATCCGAAAGCTCCGAGGTCAAACCCGAGCCATAAGAAAGCTCCACAAGACGAAAGCCCTCACCAAAGGGAAGAGTTTGGAGGCCCGCGACGAAGTCTACGGGCTCGACCTCCGAAGACGCCTCGATTCGCTCAAGGTTAAAGTCGAGAAGACTGGGGTCGAGATGCGACTCAAGACGCTCGATGACCTTCTCGCGCTTGAGAACGTCTTTGCCAACAACCAGATATGCGGGAAGCAGGCCCTGCCTGGGATCGTCCGCCATACCCCTCCCTCCAATCAACAAGCTCACATGATACACGCGCCACGAATGTGAGTTGAGCTAGGCGGCCTCTCTCTGCTGGGTGACACTCGGGCCACCAACGCCAGGACGCACCGTAACGTCGCCCACGTCCTTAGTGCAGAGAAACACTGACCCCGCCCCCTTCAATACCCCCTCGCATTCTGGACTCGGATGGCCATAGCGGTTGTTCTCCCCCGCACTCGCGACGCTTACTTCGGGATCAAGCGCCTCTGCCCCCTCCGCATCCAGGGATATTTTTGAGCCATGGTGCCCAACCTTCAGAAAGTCTATGTCCCCAACGTCGCCAAAGCGAAGCACCTCCGCAGTCTCGCTCTTCTCGGCATCACCAGTCAAAAGGGCAGTAAGTGACTTCTCTTCGGAGCGGTAGTCCAACGCAAGCTCGATCGAATCGGCGTTCTCGGAACCGTCGGTGGGAACATGAGGCCACACCATTCGCAAATTGAAGTCGCCCACCCTAATGCAGTCACCGTAACGAAGCTCTTCCACCTCACACCCAAGAAGCCCGACAGTATCCGAGACCGTTGCGGGAAGATTCTTAGACACACCCTCGCCTACCAGCATCTTCCCCACCAAAACATGGCCCCTGAGACTGCCCAACCCTCCGTAATGGTCATCATGCATATGGGTAATGAGAACCGCATCGAGTCGCCAAACACCATGTCTCGCAAGCGCTGTGACAACAGACTCGTCCGCCCCCGTATCCACGAGCAAGGTAGACGACCCCTGCCTGACCAGAATGGCATCACCCTGCCCCACATCCAACACGATTACCTCCGCAGGGGCAAACCAACCCACGCTCACGAACATGCCGAAGGCAACTGCCATTAAGCCCAGAATCAAGAAGCGGGCAAATCTCACCTCGACCTTAGGCCAGGCAATCAAGACGGCGAGCAAGATGACGACCGAGAGCACGGCAACATATGCCGCCGAAGATTCGAGTCGCACACTCGCCATCGGAAGCCCCGAGGCCACGTGCGCAACAAGAAGTACGGGCTGAGCCGCAAAATCGGAAACAGATAGTAGAACGGAACCGATGACGGGAACCCTTGCCAACAAGCTCGTCACAAATCCCAAGGCGACAAATACCGAGAAGAACGGTGCGACTAATACATTGGCTACGGGCCCTATCAGGGAAAGCGATCCAAACGCAGGCAATGTCAGTGGCAAGGTTGCCGCCTGCGCAACGAGGGAGCAGGAACCAGCCGCGATCGCAGAGGAATACGACCGCCCAAGAACGCGCGCTGGCGCATGCGCGCTAGCAAACAGCGGCTTGGACGAGGGCAGGATTGCCGACAGCGCATATTCGGAATAGCGCCCAAAGACACAAAGGCCACTGACAGACGCGACAGACAGTAGGTAACCAAGCTCCCCAGCATTCGTCGGATTCGCGGCGAGCATGCAGAGGGAGACAACGGAGACGGACGAAAGACCGTCCGATTGTCTGCCGGCAACTTGTGACCCTGCAGCCACCGACGACATCAGCCAAGCCCTGACCGCCGAAGGAGGTGTTCCGCAAACGAAAACAAAGGCACCGCTGACAGTCCAAACAATCAGCAACCTTGCCCTGGCACTAATAGCAAGCGGTTCGAGCATGTCAGTCATAAGACGCGAGACGATTGCGATATGCGCGCCCGAAACAGCAATGAGGTGCGAAAGGCCACTAATTGCAAACATGTCTTGAAGGCCGGACTGTCTAAGATCGACACGCGAACCACAAATGCACCCAGCAAGAAGGGCGCGCGATTCGGATCGCTCGGGACAAATGCCCTCCAAAAAGAACCGTGACACCCATCGGAATGCGCCCATGAGTCCCCCAATGCGCTCCTTCTCAAACAGGTGGACCACAGAAACGCTTCCGCAAATCCCTCTCATGCGACTTGCTTCCGCAAACTCATCTTCTCCGAGGGGTTTAAAACGGCATACGCCACGAATTGCCTCGCCAACCTCATAACGCGCGCAAGTCTTAAGCCATGTCTTTGCACGAGCACCCGAGGGAGACACTGCCTCGGCAAGACAACTCCATCCACGCGTCGACTCGGTCGGCTCGCCCACAACCTCAAACGTCCAATCCGAAAGGTTCGAAGACTCGAGAGAGGCAATCATCGAATCGCGATTTGCCGCAACAAGCGCGGACAAAAGGCCGATAACAAGGGTTGACGCAATTACAAACAACAAGGTACCCAACGCAACGGTCATGCCGCCCTCTCCCTCGTTCGATAAATGAACGCGAGCGAGAAGCGCGACAGGGATCAGACTTACAGAAAGCAAAAACAGGGGAATCAGATTGCCGGTCAAGACGGCCCTACTCACTAAAATCGACAGGAGCAGGGCGGGAAATGTTGCCGGCAGATACGGACGCGGAGGAGGATCGATCGCATTAGACACAGATCTTGTCCTTCATCTTCTCGAATTTCTTCTCGCCAATCCCAGAGACGCGCATAAGGTCCTCGGGTGATTTATAGGCACCATTGGCCTCGCGATCCCTTACGATTGCGTTCGCCGTAGCCTCCCCCACACCAGGAAGCTCATCAAGCTGCTCTGACGTTGCCGTGTTGATATTGATCAAACCGGTTGAAACCCCCGAAGGAGAGGTGACGGCCGCCGTCTGCGATGCCCCAGGCTGACCGGGTCCTACGGCCTCCCCCTTCGCGGGCACATGCACCTTCATGGCATCTTCCACACACGCAGCAAGGTTCAGCGAAGTTGTGTCAGCATCCTTTGAAAGGCCACCCGCAGCATCGACCACATCCGCAATCCGCGCCCCGTCAGGCAAATCGAGCTCATAGACTCCAGGCTTCTTCACGGCACCATCAACATGGACAACGACCCTTGCAGCCACGGTCTCGGCAGAAGCTGCAGACTCACACGACGCCGCCGTCTCTGGCGACGACGCGGCTCCCTGTCCACCTCTATCGATCACCACTCCGCCACCGAAGGAAGGAATCAAAACCCAGGCAAACGCAATGACGCCCAGAAGGACCAGAACCCCCAGGCATACCCATTTACCACCCGAGCCAGGAACACCTGCGAATAGCGACCTAAGACCATGCCTAGAAGTACGATTTGGCTGCGCCATGAAACCACCCCCACACCAAATACTGGCGTGAGGGTGGTTTGAAATCTATAGATTTACCAGGGCAAATAAATCCATCTGCCAGAAAACTCGCATACATCCAACAGACGAGACTAAATGTCCTGCTCAGAATCGCGCCTGTTCCACGTCGCAGGACGCAACTCACGATGGAAGGCCTTGAGGGAGCGAGGCGGCCTGTAGGACGGACAGCCATCGGCATCAACGTACTCGACGTTTTCGACCAAGCTTTCGATCATCGCATCATGGTCGAAGAGGTCCCACGCAGCATGCACCTGGTCCAGACGGGCATGTGTCTCCGGCCTCCTGGGCATAAAGAGCGTGCAACAGTCGGGAGCGGTCTCGCAACAGATGTCATAGGTGCCAATCTGTTTGGCGCGCGTGATAATCTCCTGCTTGTCCGTACCGATAAGCGGGCGAAACACCGGTATGTCCACAACCTCGTTAACGACAGTGATGTTCTCGAGGGTCTGTGATGCAACCTGACCCAGGGACTCACCGGTAACTATTGCCTTCGCATCCTCGAGTCGGGCAATGCGCTCGGCTACAGAGAACATCATGCGTCGATACATGATGATGCGAAGGGCCTGCGGCACCACTAGCGAAATCTCACGCTGGACGTCACCAAACGGAACGACGTACATGCGGCCAACAATACCTGCAGGTTGAAGAGCCTGGACAATGTCCTGGCAAAGATACTCGCTCGTGTCGGAGGTCTGCGGGCGTCCCGAGAAGTGCACGGGAATGCAAATGGCACCACGGCGGCCGACCATCCAGGTTGCAACAGGCGAATCGAAGCCGCTTGAAAGAAGCGACACAACCTTTCCTGCAGTGCCGACGGGAAGACCTCCGCACCCAAGCTCGGAAGCGGCATAGACGTACACATCGCCCTGAACAACGTTGACATGAACAACGATGTCGGGATTGTGGACATCAACCTTCTTATCGGGGAAGGCCTCACACAGCACGGAACCAACGAGCTTGTTCAGCTCAAGGGTGTGCAGCGCATAATCCGTGTTGGACCTACGCGCATGAACCTTGAACGTCGAGAAGGACGGAACCTCTCCCAGGGCGCGCACGGCAGCATCGCAAAAGACCTCAGGCTCGCGAGGACAACGGTACGCAATCGAAGCTCGTGCGACGCCTGGCACTTGCCGCACGATGGCGGAAATCTCATCCGCATCCGCACCAGGCTCCAGATCCACGAGCAGGTGTCCCGAAATGCGACAAACACGCTTGACAGGCAAGTCGCGAAGCGTACGACGCAGATTGGTGACGAGTTGGTTTTCGAACGTCGAGCGATTCTTACCCTTAAGCCCAATCTCGTGATAGTGGACAAGGCAGATGCGCTCGTATGCCATGTTAGCCAACCTGGTTGTTGCCCTTGATGGCGGCATCGAAGAAATCCCTGTCAAAGCTCAGGGTACCATCCTCGATCTCGTCCATAGCAATCGTGACGGGATCCTTGCCAGAGACGACGGTAGTGATGTCGTCGATGGCCTGGATGGCAGTCACGCGAAGGTGCTGGCCACGAAGCATGTTGTTGATGTCACAGGCGCGCTTGGACGCAACGGAGCAGAGCAGGAACGGGTTGTTCTCGGTCTTGTCCAGAAGGTCGTTGATCTCCGGCTTGATAACTGACATCTCTTGGAACCCTCAATTCATCTCGTGCGACCGGAGCGCATCGGCAAGCTCGCTTGCGGCTGCCTCCAGATCATCATTAACAATGCGGACGTCATACTGATCCGCAAGTTCGAGCTCCCCCACCGCATTGGCAAGGCGAAGCTCGATGGAGGACTCGTCCTCCGTGCCACGACCGCGAAGCCTCTTCTCGAGCACCTCCAGGGAAGGTGGCTCAATGAAGACCAGAACGGCGTCGGGATAAACCTTCCTCACATTGAGCGCGCCCTGCACGTCAATTTCGAGAATGACCGAACGACCAGCATCAATGCACTTGGTGACCTCAGAAAGAGGCGTTCCGTACCTATGCCCATGGACGTTCGCCCACTCGAGAAACTCATTGCCCTCGATCATCCGGTCGAAGCAATCATCAGAGAGGAAGTGATAGTCAACACCGTCGACCTCACCCTTACGCGGGCTCCTAGTCGTGGCAGAGACCGTCAGACCCAGATCAGGACGTGCCGCGCGCACCTTGGCGAGCAGCGTGCCCTTCCCCGAACCTGACGGTCCCGAAACTACAAAGAGCCTGGCTCGAGTAGCCACTACTTGGAGAGCGCCTCGATGAGCTGCTCGCGCTGACGGGCGCCAAGGCCCTTGACGCGACGGGTCGCGGAGATGCCCAGCTCGTTCATGACCTTGGCGGCCTTGGCCTTGCCGTAGCCGGGGAGGGACTCGATGAGGGCAGAGACCTTCAGACGGCTGGCGATGGGGTCGTCAGAATCGAGGACCTCCTCAAGGGTGACGTCGCCGTTCTTGATCTTCTCACGAAGCTCGGCACGAGCGTGACGAGCGGCAGCGGCCTTCTCCAGAGCGGCCTTACGCTGCTCGTCAGTAAGCTGAGGGAGAGCCATTTTTCCTCCAAACATAGGGTCTGCTTCAATCGAACAAGTCCAGAAGTGAACCCTGGCTTGTTAGCAAATCCATATTGTGGCGTTATGCGGGCGTTATTGCAAGTAAATCGCCCTATCGTCCGCAATCCAGCCACTCATTTAACAAAAAACGTCAGAGCATTCGTGCAGGTAGAAGCAACGGCCTACATCGCGTCCAACTCTTCGACAATCGCGTCGAACGCAGCGACGGGATCGTCGGCCTGAGTGATGGGCCTGCCCACGACCAACTGAGTCGCTCCTGCGGAAACCGCGGCAGCCGGCGTGGCGATTCGACGCTGGTCGCCCACCTCCGAGCCTGCGGGACGAACGCCGGGGGTGACGATAAGGGCGTCGGGACCGAGAAGCTCGCGCATGGCCGCAGCCTCCTGCGGAGAGCAGACGATACCGTCAGAGCCCGCGCCACACGCAAGCGTGGCAAGACGCGAGACCTCGTCTGCAACAGGGGCATCGATGCCGATCTTTGCGAGAGATTCCTGGTCCATGCTGGTAAGGACAGTGATCGAGACGAGCTTGGTACGCTCGTCTCGATCAACGGCGGCAGCCTCTGCGCCCTCGCGCGCGGCGGCGACCATGGCGTCACCACCAAGGCCGTGAATCGACAGGATGTCGGCGCCCGCACGGGAGGCAGACTCGGCGGCTCCACGAATCTGGTGCGGAATGTCATGCAGCTTGAGGTCGAGGAAGACCTTCAGGCCCTTGTCGTGCATGGCGTCGACGATCTCGGGACCACATGCATAGTAAAGGGTCATGCCAATCTTGACCCAGGTGGCGTGGCCACCGAGAAGGTCGGCGAGCTCCAGGGCGCGCTCGCGACTGCAGTCGAGGGCGACGATGACACGGTCGGCAGACGTTAGCATTCGAACGCTCCAATCAGATCGTTGATGTCGGAAACACCCTGCGAAGCTGCCCACTCCTCGAGCTCGGAGAGGACGCGCGGGGCGGCCATGGGGTCGACAAGGTTGGCCGTACCCACTGAGACACAGGTAGCACCTGCGAGAATGAACTCGGCAGCATCCTTGCCGCTGGCAATACCACCGATGCCGCACAGCGGGATGGAGACTGCGTTATGGGCCTCCCACACCATGCGAACGGCAATCGGATGGATGCAGGGACCAGAGACGCCCGCGGTGGGACGCGAGAGCTTGCTGCGCCTGGTACGAACGTCAATCGCCATGCCAGGGATGGTGTTGATGAGCGAGAGCGCATCGGCGCCGGCATCCTCGAGGGCGCGAGCGATCTCGGGAACCCTCGCTGGGGCCATCTTGACGATCACGGGACGCTTGGTCCTGGGGCGAATGGCCCTCATGACCTCCGCGGCCCCCTCGGGCGTGGAGCCCATTGCGGCGCCGCCCGCGGCGATGTTGGGGCAACTGATGTTGATCTCGAGGCCAGCCGCAAAGGGGGCGAGCTCCTCGTACTTCTCGACAGCGGCGACATACTCGTCGATCGAGTGCCCGGCAACCTGGCAGATGACCTGGCAACCCTTGTCGGAAAGGCCTTGCAGGTATTCGCCATTGTCACGAACGAAAGACTCGACGCCGGCGTTTTGGAGGCCGACGGAGTTCATGATTCCCGAGGCGACCTCGTGCATGCGCGGCGCGGGGTTGCCGGGCCACGGCTCCGCGGAGCAACCCTTGGTGGTGATGGCGCCCAGGCAAGAGACGTCATAGAAGCCGTCGAACTGCCAGCCATAGCCAAAGGTGCCGGACGCGGTGTTGATGGGGTTCTTCATGCGAATGCCGCCGAAGTCGACAGCCATGCTCACGTTGCTCACCAGGCCACCTCCTCCGCGTCGAAGACCGGGCCGTCCATGCAGGTGCTGGCGTAGCCGCCGCGCCTCATGGCGACGTTGCACGTGCTGCACGCGCCAAATCCACAGGTCATCATGCGTTCCATCGAGACCTGGCAGGCGATGCCACGCTCATGGCAGAGCCTGGCAACGCCGGCCATCATCGGCTCGGGACCACACGTGAGAACACAGCTGTACTCGTTGCGCGACATGAGCTCGACCATGCCGTCGGTCGTGAAGCCACGCAGGCCGCGGGTTCCGTCATCGGTCGTCACGAGCACCTCGCCCGCGCCGGCGACGACAAGCTCGTCGACTCCCCAGAGCTTGGAGGAGGTCTGGGAACCAACCACTGCGTCGAACGCGATTCCGGAGGTTGAAAGGACACGACCAAGCCCGACGATCGGCGTGATGCCGACACCGCCGGCAACGATGAGGGCGCGATCCCCCACCTCGCCAACTCGCCAGCCATGGCCACAGGGACCAAGAACGTTGGTGGTGTCGCCCGGGCGCATGAGAGACATGCGACGGGTGCCGTCACCCACGACCGCGTAGACCGTCTCGACCATGCCGTCGACGGGGTTGGTCCCCGAGAAGGACACGGGGATGCGAACGATCTGGGAGGGGTCGCCAGGGACATGGATGTTGACGAACTGGCCGGCCTCAAGACTGGAGGCGAGGTCGGAGGCGCGGAAGACAAGGCGGAAGAGCCCGTCCGCCACACGCTCGTTGGAAACGACCTCGAACTCGTGGAGGCGTGCCGCCGAAGGCTGCGGCATGCGATTCTCCTTCCTATACATGAGTGTTGCCGTGCCGGGCGCACGACGCCCGGC
>CAKVON010000001.1 GCA_934792625.1 uncultured Atopobiaceae bacterium | reverse complement strand
ACCCGCGCGAGACCAAGGCCGCCGACTTCGAGAAGATCCTCAAGGCCTGCTACTACGACACCGACATCGACTTCTAGTCGACGCCGGCCGCCCGGTAACGCCAGGACCCGCAAGCGCTTGCTTGCGGGTCCTTTTTCGTGCGGATATGTTGCGCGCGACCATGCGGGCGCGTCCGCATGCGGCGCGTCGCGAGCGGGCCGGGGGACCCGCTACTCGTGCGCGGCGAGCAGGGTGCGCATCGCGTCGACCCAGCCGTCGGTCGAGGGGCGCTCGGAGACCCAGATGTTGTCGTACCTCGGCAGCTCCTCGGCGGCCAGCGGGTGGTCGAGGCCGTTGCCCATGAACAGGAAGGTGCCCACGGCGTCGGCCATCTCGCAGTCGGCGGGGGAGTCGCCCGCGCCGAGCATGCGGTCCTTCTCGATACCGCGGAGCTCGGCGAACTTGGCGATGCCCGAGCCCTTGGTCAGGCCCTTGGGCAGGATGTGGTAGGTGTGGATGCCCTGCGGGTGCTCCATGTCCACGCCCACCAGCGTGGTCTTGCCGTTCATGCGGCGGACGTAGCCGTTGTCGGCCATGTACAGCGGCAGGCCGCAGCTGTCGAGAAGGGCCTGGATGTCGGCGGGCGCGACAGATCCGCGCAGCGCGACCGAAACCTCTCGGTACTCGAAGCCGATGTAGTTGTCGTGGTAGCACTCGATCTTGCCCGCCCAGCGGTCCAGGATCTCGTCGATCACGCCGGTCTCGCAGATGACGTCGTGCGGCGTCTTGAGCGAGTCGGGGTTGTAGGGCATGTCGCCCGTGAAGTAGACCCATTCGGGCTGGCTGCCGGACTTGGTGCAGATCAGTCCGCCCATCTCGGCGATCCAGGAGTGCAGGCCCAGCAGGCGCGCGTCCTCGAAGATCATCGAGCGGTTGCGCCCCGAGCAGGGCACGACCTCGATGCCGGCTCGCTCGAGCTCGACGAGCACCTCGATCAGCTCGGTCGAGGGGTGGCCGGACGAGTCGACGGTGGCCTTGGCGCCGGTGAGCATGGTGCCGTCGAGGTCGCTCACGACGAAGTCGATCTTGCGCAGGCGCTCGGCCATCTCGCCTGTGGGGCGGCCGACGGGGTAGTGCTTGTACTGCATGGGTGCTCCTTCTTGCCGGGCTGTCGGTCGGGCGTGGGTGTGCGGGCGGCGCGCTTGCGCGCCTCGACGCGGGTGCGTTCGGTGGTGGCCGCTACTCGAAGTCGCCGGGACGAGCGTAGTCGTGCATGGCGCGGGCGAAGACCTCGCCGTCGGGCACCATCGGGACGAACTTCTCGCCAACGTGCTGGTCGACCTCGTCGCCCTTTGCCAGCAGGCACACCAGCCAGTCGTCGGGCGACTCCTGCGCCAGCTGGACGACGTGGCGGATGGCGCGCGTGCGGTCGAGGATGACCTCGTAGTCCTGGCCGGCGGGCGTGTTGGCGGCCATCTCGGCGCAGATGGAGCCGACGGACTCGCGCGCGGGGTCCTCCTCGGTGTAGACGAGGAGGTCGGCCCACCTGGAGGCCTCCTCGGGAAGCTCGCGGCGGCGCTCTTGGGCCTTGCCGCCCGGCGCCCCGAGCACGACGCTTATGCGCCTGCCGGGGAACTCCTTGGTGACGGAGCCAAAGAAGCTCTGGTAGGACAGCTTGTTGTGGGCGTAGTCGACCAGGCCGACCACGTGGTTGGTGGAAGACTCGCAGATTTGCATGCGGCCAGGCACGTGGGCGCGCGACAGGCCGTCGCAGATCTGGTCCAGGCCAAAGCCCATGATGTCGGCCATCGCTATCGCGCACAGGGCGTTGTCGACGTTGAACAGGCCGGGCATCGCGAGCATGACCCTCTCGGTCCAGGAGGGGGTGTGCGCCGTGAACGTGATGGTGCCGAAGCCCGTCCGCACGTCGCTCGCCCAGTAGTCGGCGTCGTCGCGCGTCGCCGAGAAGGTCCTGACCTCGCCGGCGGCCTCGGATGCCGCCATGACGCGGTCGAGCTCGTCGGTGTCCAGATTGACGACGGCCACGTCGCACATCGAGAAGATCTTGAGCTTGCTGGCGAAGTAGTCCTCGAAGTCGGGGTGCTCGGCGGGCGAGATGTGGTCGCGGCCGATGTTGAGCCACGCGCCCACGCTCAGGCGCAGCCCGACGGTGCGGTCGTACTTCAGGCCCTGGCTCGAGACCTCCATGATCATGGGGTCGTGGCCAGAGTCGAGGGCGTTTCTCAGGTGTCGCCACAGGTCGGGCGCCTCGGGCGTGGTGTTGTGGCTCTCCAGGCGCTCGACGCCGTCGTACGTCTCGATCGAGCCCATGACGGACGCGCGAGAGTACGGCTCGTTGCCGTCGACGATCGAGCGCAGCATGTAGGCGACCGTGGACTTGCCCTTGGTGCCCGTCATGCCCGCGACCTGCATCGCGCGGTCCGGGTGTCCCCAGGCGACGGGCGCCACCAGCCCCATGGCACGGCGGACGTCGCCGGACACCAGGGCGGGCACGCCGGGCGCCGCCGCGGCGAGCCCGCCGGCGTGGGCGGGGTCGCACAGGTAGGCCACGGCGCCCCTCTCCACGGCGGAGGTCAGGAACTCGTCGCGGAACATGACGCCCTTGCACACGAACAGGTCGCCCGGCCTGACCACGCGGGAGTCGCACGCGCAGCCGGTGACGCGCACGTCGGGCAGGCTGCTCGCGTCCGAGGCGAGGATCTTCTCGTCCCGGAGGATCTTGGCGAGTGCCGCAAGCGTTGTCGTATTCATGTCCTCGAGTATAGAGAAGGACTGCGTCGTGGGTGGGTTGGCCCGCGCAAAGCCACCGATGCGACATGCGTGTGTTACACTTTCGCGCACGCGGGCGATTGGCGCAGCGGCTAGCGCAGGTGCCTTACACGCACAAGGTCGGGGGTTCGAACCCCTCATCGCCCACCATAAGCAACCGCAGGTCACGACCATCGTCCGGACGTGGCCTGCTTTCTTTTTGCGTACGGGGCAAAACGCCGCGCGCGTGCCCGCTGCCCTCGGTGCGGGCGCTACAATCGGGTGCAGGCGACATCGAAAGGCATCTGGCATGAGCACTTCCGAAAGGCCCATCGGGGTCTTCGACTCGGGACTCGGTGGCCTCACGGTGGCGCGCGCGATCTCGCGCGAGCTGCCCGCCGAGTCGATCTTCTACGTGGGCGACACCAAGCGCTGCCCGTACGGCCCGCGCGACCAGAGCGAGGTCCGCAGGTTCGTGCTGCAGGTCGGCGCCTGGCTGGAGTCCCACAAGGTCAAGCTCATCGTCATCGCGTGCAACACCGCCACCGCCGCCGGCCTGCATGCCCTGCAGCGCACGCTGTCGGTGCCGGTCATCGGCGTGATCGAGCCGGGTGCCCGCGCCGCGGTGCAGGCCACCCACTCGCGCAGGGTCGGCGTGCTGGCGACCCAGGGCACCGTGTCCTCCGGCTCCTACGAGCGCGCGATTCACATGCTCGACGCCGGCGTCGAGGTCGCCCAGTGCGCCGCCCCGCGCTTTGTCAGCATCGTCGAGGACGAGCTGGCCTTCGGCACGCACCTGCACGGCGACTGGATGAGCGACCGCGACATATTCGACACCGAGGCCATCCGCGAGGTCGTGGCCGAGGACGTGGCCCCGCTTCGCGGCCGTGGCATCGACACGGTGGTGCTGGGCTGCACGCACTTCCCGCTTCTGGCCGAGCCCATCCGCCGCGCGATGGGCGACGGCGTGCGCGTGGTCAGCTCGGCGGAGGAGACCTCCCGCGAGGTGCGCGAGATCCTCACGCGCCGCGGCGAGCTCGCCGACGTAGACTCGCCGGTGCTGGGCGCCGCGGGCGAGCCCACCTACCGCTTTGCCACGACCTCCGACGACATCACCTCGTTCGCGGTGGCCGGAAAGTTCATCTTCGGCCACGCGCTCGACTCGATCGAGTACATCGAGCTCGACACCCTGGAGGGTATGGCGGCCGACATCGACGCCGACGCCCCCAACATGGCCTAGCCGCCGACCGACCGCGCCGGCCGCCTCGTCGCGTCCGCGCGTGTGGCCGCGGCCCGCGACAACGACACCCGAAAGGACCCGCATATGGAGAAGGGCGAGAAGAGGCAGCGCTCCTACGGGCGCGCCTTCGACGAGATGCGCCCCGTGCGCCTGACCCGCGACGTCATGAAGAACGCCCAGGGCTCGTGCATGGCCGAGTTCGGAGACACTCGCGTGCTGTGCTCCGCCACGATCGAGGAGGGCGTGCCCGGCTGGCGCAAGGGCTCGCACGAGGGCTGGGTCACCGCCGAGTACGCGATGCTGCCCGCCTCGACCTCGCGCCGCACGCGTCGCGAGTACCACGGCCGCAAGGGCCGCTCGATGGAGATCGAGCGCCTGATCGGCCGCAGCCTGCGCACGGTGTGCGACATGCGCCGCCTGGGCGAGTGGACCGTCACCGTGGACTGCGACGTCATCCAGGCCGACGGCGGCACCCGCACCGCCAGCGTCACCGGCGCCTGGGTCGCCCTGCACGACGCGCTGATGTCCTGGGTCGAGGCCGGCAAGATCGCGCGCCTGCCGCTCACGGGCCAGGTCGCTGCCGTGTCGATGGGCGAGGTCGACGGCGAGCTCCTGCTGGACCTCGACTATCCCGAGGACTCCGCCGCGCAGGTGGACATGAACCTCGTGGGCACCGACGCCGGCCGCATCATCGAGGTCCAGGGCACGGGCGAGCGCGCCTCGTTCGACCGCGGGCAGCTCGACGCACTTCTCGACATGGGGCAGGACGCGATCCGCAGGCTCATCGCGCTCCAGGACGAGGCAACCGGCTTCACCGACTAGTGGGAGAGAAGAACATGGCACACGTGGACGTCAACGAGCTGGATCCCGAGAAGACCGTCGTGGTCGCCACGGGCAACCCGCACAAGGTCACCGAGATCGAGGCCATCCTGGCCCCCGTCCTGCCTGGCACGCGCTTCGTGGCGCTGGGCGAGATCGGCGACTTCGAGGACCCCGTCGAGGACGGCGACACCTTCGAGGCGAACGCCCTGATCAAGGCGCGCGCGGCCCTGGCCGAGGTCGGCCTGGACAGCGTCGCCGACGACTCGGGCCTGGTGGTCGACGCCCTGGGCGGCGCGCCCGGCATCCTGAGCGCCCGCTGGGCCGGCACCCACGGCGACGACGCGGCCAACAACGAGAAGCTCCTGGGCGAGCTTGCCGACGTGCCCGACGAGCGTCGCACCGCGCGCTTCCACTCGACCGTGGCGCTGGTGCGCCGCGACGGCACGGTGCTGGTGGGCAACGGCGACTGCGAGGGCACCATCGCGCGCGACCTTCGCGGCGAGCACGGATTTGGCTATGACCCGCTGTTCTGCCCGACCGACACGCCGGGCCTGCGCATGGCGGAGCTCGACCCCGAGCGCAAGAACGAGATCTCTCACAGGTATCACGCTCTTGTGGACCTGGCGGCCAAGCTATAGACGGGAACGTTTCCGGGTCGTAACATCGCTGGTGGATGTCGCCCGTGACGCGTAAGCGCCGCGCGGCGTCGCGGACGGGCAGGGGCCTCGACGCGACGCCCTTCTCGGGAGCCGTCCTTTTTGTCTTCGCGGCCTCGCCCTGGTGGTCGCGTCTCACGTTGGTCGCGGCCGATGTGGGCCGCACGGGACCGCGCGAGGCGTCGCGCGCTCCCGCACCGAGGAAAGGGGACGCACCATGAAGATCATCCACGCCAAGGACTATGCCGACATGAGCCGCAAGGCGGCCAACATCATCTCGGCGCAGGTCATCCTCAAGCCCGACTGCGTGCTGGGCCTTGCCACCGGCTCCACGCCCATCGGCGCCTACAAGCAGCTGATTAACTGGTACGAGAAGGGCGACCTGGACTTTGCCGAGGTCAGCACCTACAACCTGGACGAGTACCGCGGCCTGTCGCACGAGGACCCGCAGAGTTACCACTACTTCATGCGCGAGAACCTGTTCGACCACGTGAACATCGACGTCGCCAACACCCACGTGCCCGACGGCTCCAACCCCGACGCCGCTGCCGCCTGCGCCGAGTACGACGAGGTCGTCGCCTCGGCCGGCTATCCCGACCTGCAGCTTCTGGGCATCGGCAACAACGGCCACATCGGTTTCAACGAGCCGGACGACCACTTCTCGAGGGGCACGCACTGCGTCGACCTGACCGAGAGCACCATCCAGGCCAACAGCCGCCTGTTCGACAGCATCGACGACGTGCCGCGCCAGGCCTACACCATGGGCACGCAGACCATCATGTACGCCCGCATGATTCTGGTCGTCGCCAACGGCGAGGCCAAGGCCCAGGCCGTGCGCGACATGTGCTTCGGCCCGGTCACGCCCGGCTGCCCCGCCTCGATCCTGCAGCTGCACACCAACTGCGTGGTCGTCGCCGACGACGCCGCACTGTCGCTGTGCGAGGGCCTGTACTAGGACCTGCCCGCGGGCCCGCCCGTCAGGGCGCGCCCGCGCGAGACGACGCCGCATGACGCAGGGGGCGCCGTGCCGCCGGGTACTTCTCGGCAGACACGGCGCCCCTTTTTTCGTGGTGCTATGGATGGTGTGGCGTCGGGCGCGGCGGCGCTAGAACGGCGCCTTGGTCGAGCGGTGCAGGCGAATCTCGTCGACCACGCCGTCGGTGCGGTGGGTCAGGAAGAACTCCACGGCGTCGGCGATGTCGTCGGGCACGATCATCGGGGTGCCGACGAGGTCGGGACGCGCCTCGCCGATCATCTCGGTCAGGACGCCGCCGGGGCTGATCACGTGGACGCGGATGCCCTCCTCGTAGACCTCGCGCGACAGCGACTCGCTCATGCCGAGAAGCGCGTGCTTGCTGGCGGCGTAGGCGGACTGCAGCGGGTAGCCGGTGTGCGCCACGACCGAGCAGATGTTGACGATCTCGGCGGCCTCGGACTTGCGCAGCAGGCGCAGCGCCTCGCGGCACAGGATATAGGGAGCGCGGACGTTTGTCTTGAGGATGGCGTCCAGCTCGTCGGTGGTGGTGTCCTCGAGCCTCTTGCTCACCAGGACGCCGGCGTTGTTGACAAGGACGTCCAGGCGGCCGTGCTCGCGCTCGACGTCGGCGACCAGGCGCTCGATGGCGTCGGCGTCGGTGAGGTCGCAGGCCATCGGGTATGCCGCGCGGCCGTGCGCGCGGACCTCTGCCGCGGTTGCCTCGAGCTTGGAGACGGTGCGGCCCACCAGGACCACGTCGCAGCCAAGCTGTGCCAGGCGTACGGCGATTGCCTTGCCGATGCCCGTGCCCGCCCCGGTCACAAGGGTGAGCTCTCCGGCGATCTCGTTCTTCATGCGTATCTCCCTCTCCTGACGGCGGGCGTCTCCCGCCGATGTCGGTGTGTTGGCGCGCCCGCGCCGCTCCCGCTAGCGCAGGACCGTGAGCTGCTTGGGGTAGGAGTTGATGACCTCGCAGCCGTCCTCGGTCACGATGACCAGGTCCTCGATGCGGACGCCGATGCCGCCTGGCAGGTAGATGCCGGGCTCGATCGAGAAGGTCTGGCCGGGTCGGACGGGCTCGTGGTGGGCGGACGAGACGTCGCCCGGCTCGTGGTCCTCGAGGCCGATCTGGTGGCCAAGGCGGTGGGTGAAGTACTCGCCGTAGCCGGCGTCCGCGATGACGGAGCGGGCGGCGCGGTCGATCTCGGCGAACTCGACGCCGGGTCGCACGATCTTCTCGGCAGCCTCGTTGGCGGCGCGCACGACCTCGTATATCTTGCGGAACTCGGGCGTGGGCTCGACGTCGTCGGGGCCCGCGTACCAGAACGTGCGGGTCATGTCCGAGGCGTAGGAGTCCCGCATGCAGCCCACGTCGAACAGGACGAGCTCGCCGGGCTCGAGCACGGTGTCGTCCGGCTCATGGTGCGGGTCGGACGCGTTGGCGCCGAAGCTGACGATGGGCGGGAAGGAGTGGCCCTCGGCGCCCAGCCGGCGGTAGGTGGACAGCAGACCCTCGGCGATCTGGCGCTCGGTGACGCCGGCGCGCACCTGGGAGGCGAGCCACTCCATCGCGCGGTCGTTGGTGGCCGACGCGGCGCGCATGAGGTCGAGCTCGCGCGCGTCCTTGATGGAGCGCGCGCCGTCGACCGCGTCGGAGGCGAGCCTGAACGCCGCCGCGGCCTGCGCGTCCATCAGCGGCAGGAGCCAGCGGGCCGCGAGGTTCTTGTCGACGCCGGCGGGCTTGGTGGCGTCGAGCTCGTGGGCGACCATCGGGATGGGGTCCTCGGTGTCGTCGAACACCACGACGCGGTCGCAGAAGGGGGTCGCGTCGGGGAAGAGGCGGTTGCAGAACATGACGGGCTCGCGGTCGCGTGCGACCAGCAACGCGAAGAAGCGCTCGTAGGGGTCGTTGCGGTAGCCGCTCAGCCAGAAGATCGCCATGGGGTCGCAAATGATTGCCTGGTCAAGACCCATGTCAGCAAGGTTGTCCAGAACGCGTTCGACGCGTGAGAGGTCCATGTTCGCCCGTCCTTCTCTGCATGCGGACGCCCGTGTGGCGCGCCGTCGCTCGCAGTGTACACCGCCGCGATTGCGCCAGGCCGTTCCATGGCGCCTTTCGTCGGGTGTCGTCCCGTCTACCGAAAATGGGGTTAACGTGGGGAATCTCGTAGGCTGTTGAGGTGTCCATTGCACCCGTATAACATTCACTTTTGGACTAATTTGACTCATTGGACCGCTGGCCGGCGATGCGCATGTGTCATGGTGCGCCCACGCCGCCGGCGGTTTGTTGTGGAGGTCTTCATGGAGAACGAGATGCCGCCGGTCAACAGGGTTGACCAGATTCACGAGGAGCTTTCCAGCCTCAAGGGCCAGCGCCTGCGCGTCCGCGCCAACATGGGCCGCAGCCGCATCGTCGAGCGCACCGGCACCCTGGTGCAGGCTCACCCCTCGCTGTTCGTCGTCGAGGTCGAGGAGCGTCGCGGCCGCACCGCGCGCCAGTCCTACCAGTACGTCGACGTCCTCACCGGCACCGTCGAGCTGTTCGACAGCAACTCTGGCGAGAAGATCTTCGACTTCGAGCCCGCCGGCGACGTGGAGTAGGGCGCATGTGCGCCGCGTGCGCGGCCGGCCCCGCGCGCGTCGTCCGCGTTGCCGCGCCCGCGAAGGTCAACCTGTACCTGGGCGTTCATCGCGAGCTGGACGAGCGTGGCTACCACCTGGTCGACTCCGTCATGGCGTCGTTGGGTCTGGCCGACGAGGTCGAGGTCGCTCCCGCACGCGAGCTTTCCGTCGTGTGTGACCCCGATGCTGGGTGCCCCGCGCGCAAGAACACCTGCTGGAAGGCCGTCGAGGCCATGGACGCCGAGTTCGGCGTCGGCACCGGCTTTGCCGTGCGCGTGACGCGCCGCGTGCCCAACCAGGCGGGCCTGGGCGGGTCGTCGTCGGACGCCGCCGCGACCATCGTCGGCGTCTGCGAGCTATGCGGCATCGATTCGCGCGACCCGCGCGTGGCCGCGGTCGCGCGTCGCGTTGGCGCGGACGTTCCGTTCTTTCTTGCCGGCGGCGTCTGTTACCTGGACGGCGGCGGAGACGTGCTGCGCGAGTCGTTCGACGTCCCGTGCGATTGCGGTCGCCCCACGAGTGTGGTCGTGGTGCGCGCCCCGGGCGACGGGGTGCCCACACCTGCGGCCTACGGCGACTTCGACCGCGATCCCGTGGATGCGGGCGCGCTGGAGCCGATGCTTGCGGCACTGCGTGTGGGCGACGCCGACGCCGTCGTCGAAAACGTCGGCAATAACCTTGCGCCCGTGGCGTGCCGCCTGCTGTCCACGTGCGCGGCCACGCTCGAGTGGCTGCGCGGACAGGGCGGCGTGAGGGTCGCCCAGGTGTCGGGTTCGGGTAGCAGCTGCTTTGCGATCTGCGAGGACGATGCCGTCGCGAGCGAGATCGAGGGCGCCGCGCGCGAGCGCGGCTGGTGGGCGTGCGCCACGAGGTTGTCCGCCGAGGGGGCGGTTCTTCTCGGTAGGTGACATGTGTTTGTCTCGTTGGCGCTTGCATACGGGAGCATGTCTCCGGTAAGATGCTTTATCGCATTCGGGTTGTGGCTCAGTTTGGTAGAGCACCGCGTTCGGGACGCGGGGGTCGCTGGTTCAAATCCAGTCAACCCGACCATGATTTGTCAGGGCCGTCGGCATTGCGCCGACGGCCTTTTTTGTGTTCGAGTTGGCAGTGGTGGCGGGTTCGGTCGTCGACGGTTCCTCCGGACAAAAAAACGCTGCGTCAGCGTCCGTGTTTGGTTGATGTTCGGCCCAACTCTGAAATATTCCTTGTGGTGCAATACGATAGAGGTTCGCGGGCGGCGACTTGGCTGATCGCCCGCGCACGCAAGGGGGACACTCATGGGGTTCGCACACATTGCCACGGCGCTTTCGCTGTCATCGCTTTCTGGCACCGACCTGCTGTTTGTCGGTCTGGTTGGCGGGTTTGGCCTGGTGTGCCTGTTTCTGTGGGCCGCCTGGTTGGCTGGCATGTGGAAGGTCTTCGTCAAGCTCGGGCGTCCCGGCTGGACGTGTCTCGTCCCGATTTGGTCTAACTGGCAGCTTGGCCGCGCGGTCGGCCCCAGGCCCCTGGCGATCGCCTATGCCGTGGCGGCTGTCGCGGCGTGCCTCTCGTTTTCCGCCGAGAGGCTGGACAACGTTTTCCTGCTGGTGTCGTTCGGCCTGCTCCTGCTGACCCACCTGGCTGTCTGCTATTTCCTGTCTCGCGCGTTCGGCCGCGGTATCGGCTATGCGTTTGGCTTGGCCGTGCTGCCGTTCCTGTTTGTTCCGTTCCTGGCACTGAGTGACGACGAGGCCACGCCGTACGAGGCCGCGTCCGCGCCTGCATCCGCGGCAGCCCTCGAAGACGGGGGCGAGGTGGCGGAGGCTGCCTCCGACACTGGCGTCGACGATGAGGCATCTGACGCCGAGGCCTCCGACGACGTCGAGGACGATGTCGCCGGCAACCCCTCCGAGCAGGACGCCGATGGGGAGTCCGCGCCCGCTGTGGACGAGATCGAGGACCCCGACGATGACGACTTCGAGGTCTGGGCGGACGATTCGTCGGCCAAGCCTGACGACTCCGCGGATGTGACGGGGTCCTTGCCGCGCGTCGCCCCCGAACACCTTGCTGCCGCTGCACCTGACGCCGATCAAGAGGATGGCCAGCTCTAACAAACCGCATCACAAACCGCATAAAAGCAAAGGGCCTGCCGAGAAGAACGTTCTTCTCGGCAGGCCCTTGTCTTGCGCGGGTGATGCCAGCGTCACGCGCCTCGCGGCGATGGCGTTAGCCGACGCGGACGATCTCGTAGTTGCGGGTGCCCAGGCCGATCTTCTCGGCGTGGTCGATGCATGCGCGCCAGTCGGTGTCGGGGTGGGTGATCTGGAAGTAGTCGTGCTCGTGGCCCTCCTCGATGCCGCCGGCGGCCTCGGCCTTGGCCATGGCCTCGGTGAGCTCGGTGTCGGGCAGCGCGGGCTGCGCCATCACGGCGTCGATGCAGGCCATGTCCAGCGCCACGGGGTCGAAGCTCGCGAACATGCCGACGTTGGGGACGATGGGGGTGTCGTTCTCGTCGTGGCAGTCGCAGTTGGGCGAGACGTCGACGACCAGCGAGACGTGGAAGCAGGGACGGCCGTCGACGATGGCCTTGGTGTACTCGGCGATCTTGTAGTTGAGGACCTCGGCCGCGGCGTCGTAGTCGGGCTTGATGGCGTCCTGGTTGCACTGGGCGATGCAGCGGCCGCAGCCGACGCAGCGGTCGTGGTCGATCGAGGCCACGTGCACGTCGCGGACCTTGCCGTTTGCCAGGGTGTGCTGCTCGACCTCGTCGAACGAGAACGCGTCGTGCGCGCAGATCTTGGAGCACATGCGGCAGCCGATGCACTTGGAGGTGTCGACGCTGGGCTTGCCCGCGGCGTGCTGCTCCATCTTGCCGGCGCGCGAGCCGCCGCCCATGCCGATGTTCTTCATGCAGCCGCCGAAGCCGGCGCCCTCGTGGCCCTTGAAGTGCGTGAGGCTGATCACGATGTCGGCGTCCATCAGGGCGCGTCCGATCTTGGCGTTCTGGACGTACTCGCCGCCCTCGACGGGAACCTCGACCTCGTCCAGTCCCTTGATGCCGTCGGCGATGATCGTGTGGCAGCCCAGCTGGAACGGGTTGAAGCCGTTGGCGTAGGCACTGTCCAGGTGGTCGAGGCCGTTCTTGCGGCCGCCGACGTACAGCGTGTTGCAGTCGGTGACGAACGGCTTGCCGCCCAGCTCGCGGACCACGTCGACGATGGCACGCGCGTAGTTGGGACGCAGGTAGCTGATGTTTCCGGGCTCGCCCAGGTGCATCTTGATCGCGACGAACTTGTTCTCGAAGTCGATGTCGCCGATGCCGGCGGCGCGCACGAGCCTCTTGAGCTTCTCGGGCAGGCTGACCTTGCCGTGGGTGCGAAGGTCGCTGAAGTAGACCTTCGAGGCGGTGGTGTCTCCCATGCTTCCTCCCTCTCGCGGGCGTTGGCGCGCCTCCTTGCGCGTCGGGCGCCTCATCCATGGATAGCAAGATTCTATTATCTTCAGACCCCTTCGTCTGCCGAGAAGAACGCGTCTGTTGGCCAAGGGTTCTGGCGGCTGCCGACAGCGTGTGCCCAGATGTCCGACACGACGGCGTGGCGGTCTGGATTGAGAAAAACCTGCTGCCGTAGCTGGGGAAACGAACAGTTAACAGAATTTGTCTTGCCTAAGCGCGGTCGGATGCATATAGTTCTCCACAACGCGCACACAAGCGCACCGCATCGAGCGAACGGAAGGGAGGCGCCATATGTTCCAGCACATGAACAACAACTGGTGGTGGCGCAACTCGGCTTCGCTCGGTCGATGGTGAGTCTCGTCGCGCATACACCGCGAATGTGAGGGCTCCCGGGTGACCGGGGGTCCTTTTTTCGTGACCGAACACCTCAGGCAATCAGCAGGCGCCCGTCGGCGCCCAACAAAAAGGAGAACCACAATGTCCCAGAACGCCAACACCGACCAGCAGGTCCGCACCGTCACCGCCGTCGACCACGGCAAGCTCGACCTCAAGTCCCTGACCCTCTACGCGATTCTTCTGGCCGCCGGCTTCGTCCTCAACCTGACCGTCTCGAAGTTCTTCAGTGGCCTGACCGGCGGATTCCTCTCGCCCGAGTTCATCATCGCGGCCTTCTGCCTCGAGATCCTGGCCATCAAGCCCAACCTCGGTCAGGCCGCCGTCATCGGCCTGCTCGCCGGCGTCGTGATCCAGATCACCGCCTCGGTCAAGGGCCCCGACCTCATCGCCGAGCCCGTCGCCGCCGTCGTGATGGCCTCCCTGGTCTCCGCCTTCGGCAACTCCAAGGCCAAGGGCCTGCTGCCCCTTGTCGGCACCTTCGTCGTCACGTTCATCTCCGGCCTCATCTACGCCGTGATCTTCTCGTTCCTGATCATGAAGAACCCCGCCTTCGTGGGCGTCATGGCTCCCGTGGTCGTTGCCACCGGCGTCGCCAACGCGATCATCGTCAGCGCGCTGTACCTCCCCATCAAGAAGGCCCTCAAGCTCAACGACTAGTCGCCCGCCAGCCGCAACCCGAACCCGCGACCCGCGTCGCGACCCGCCGAACTCCCCGCGCAAACGCGCCCACCAAGAAGGGATTCCCACCATGTCCAACACCGACTCCTCCCAGGCGCGCACCGTCACCGCCACCGCCTCCGACCACGGTCTTCTCGACGTCAAGTCCCTCGTCCTTCTGGCCATCCTTCTGGCCGCCGGCTTCATCCTCAACATGACCGTGGGCAACGCCCTGGCCATGACGGGCATCAAGCCGCAGTTCATCATCGCCGCCTATGCCCTGGCGATCCTTCTGACCCGCGCCAATCTCGCCCAGTCCGCCCTGTACGCGCTGATCTCGGCCTGCGTGATCCAGGTCACCACCTCGATCCCCGGCCTCAACTTCCTCACCGAGCTCGTGGCCGCGCTTGCCATGTCCGCCCTTGTCTCGGCGGGCGTCGGCGGCAAGGCCCTCAACCCGTTCGTCGCCACCCTGGTGACCACGCTGGTCTCCGGTGCCCTGTTCGCCGTCATCGGCACCGTGCTCGCGGGCCTTGCCCCCGCCGCCGCCCTCGTCAAGGTGCCACTGGTCCTGGGCACCGCCGCCTTCAACGCGGTCGTGGTCCAGGCGCTGTACTTCCCGCTCGGCAAGGTCCTCGGCAAGTAGTTCGCATACCATTGGAGGCGCCGGCCCGTCGGGGTCGGCGCTTTTCTGACTCACGGCACGAAAGGCATCTCCCATGGGTTCCACCGATTCCGTAATCGAGCTTCGCGACGTCTCGTTCGCCTATGCCGACGGGGCGGCGCACGCGCTCGACCACGTGTCCCTCTCGATAGGCGCGGGCGACTTCGTCGGCATCATCGGCCCGTCGGGCGCGGGCAAGTCGACCCTCGCCGCCGTCATGAGCGGCGCGATCCCGCATCACTTCTCGGGCAGCCTGTACGGCGAGACCCTGGTGGACGGCCACGACACCTGCGAGGTCTCGCTCACCGACATCAGTCGTGTGGTGGGAAGCGTCCTGCAGGACATCGACACGCAGATGGTGGCCTCGGTCGTCGAGGACGAGATGCTGTTCGGGCTGGAGAACTTCGGCGTGCCGCACGACCAGATCGAGCGACGCATGGCCGACGCCCTGGACACCGTCGGCATCGCCGACCTGCGCGACCGTGAGATTGCCACGCTCTCGGGTGGCCAGAAGCAGAAGGTCGCCATCGCTGCGATCCTGGCGCTCGCACCGCGCGTGCTGGTGCTCGACGAGCCCACCGCCGCGCTCGACCCCGCCAGCTCGCGCCTCGTGTTCGACACCCTTCGCAAGGTCAACGAGGTCGCCGGCGTCACCGTCGTCGTCATCGAGCAGAAGGTCGCCCTGCTGTGCGAGTACTGCGGGCGCGTCCTGGTGATGTCGGAGGGCCGCCTGGCGCTTGCCGGCGAGCCGCACGAGGTCTTCCGCCACGCCGACGAGCTGCGCGCCATGGGCGTGGACAGCCCGCGCGTCGCCCGCATGGCCAACAGCCTCGCCCACGACGGCCTCATCCCCGCCGGCGAGCCCTGCCTGCACGTCGACGAGGCCAAGCGCCTGGTCGCGGACCTCGTCGCGCCCCACCTCGCCGCCCCCGCCGCCAAGAGTGACGCCGAGCTCGCAGACCCCGCTGCCGAGAAGGACGCCAGGCTCGCGGGCCCCGCCGCGGCATCCGCCGTGCCCGCGCGAGTCGCGTCGCGTCACGCGCCCGCGCCCCGCGAGCGCGCGGCCGACGCCGTCCCCGTGGTCGAGCTCGCCGACGTCAACTTCGCCTATCCCAACGGCGGCGCGTCCGTCGACCACCTGGACATGCGCGTCTACCCCGGCGAGCTCGTGGGCGTCGTCGGCCAGAACGGCGCCGGCAAGACCACGCTCACCAAGCTGCTCAACGGTCTTCTCCACCCCTCGTCGGGGACCGTGCGCATCGCCGGGCTCGACACGAGCGAGGTGCCCACCTCCAGGATCGCCGTGCACTGCGCGACCCTCTTCCAGAACCCCGACCGCCAGATCTGCAAGGACACCGTGCTGGAGGAGATCGCCTTCGGCCTGACCCTGCACGGCGTCGCACGCGACGAGGCGCTTGCGCGCGCCCGACGCGCGGCCGAGCGCTTCGGCCTGTCCTGCGACGAGGCACCCTTCTCGCTATCCCGCGGCCAGAGGCAGATGGTCGCCCTGGCCAGCGTGGTGGTCCTGGACCCGGACGTCGTCCTTCTGGACGAGCCCACGAGCGGCCTGGACTATCGCGAGTGCATGACCGTCATGCAGACCGTCTGCGAGATGGCCGAGCGCGGCTGCGCCGTGATCATGGTCTGCCACGACATGGAGGTCGTGAGCGATTTCGCCGAGCGCCTGGTCGTCATGGCCGACGGCAAGATCCTGGCCAAGGGCGACTCGGCCCGCGTGTTTGCCGACGCCGACCTCATGCGCGCCGCCTACGTGCGTCCGCCGCAGGTCATCGAGCTGTCGGGTGAGCTCGCGCGCGATGTCTCGCCCGAGTTTGCCGGCATCACCCAGGTAAGCGAGCTCGTCGACCTCACCGAGGAGATGGTCAACCGTGACTAGCGTCATCGACTACGTGGACGGCGACTCCGTCCTGCACCGCCTGAACCCCGTCACCAAGCTCGCGCTGGCCGCGGCCATCATCCTGGCGACGTTTCTGGCAGACACCTACCCGATGCTGTTGGGGCTCTTGGCCCTGACGTTCGCTCTGGCCGCGTACGCCCGCGCGCTGTCGGGCATCGTCTCGCTGGCAAAGCTCATGGTTCCGCTTTCGGTCATCATGATGGTGCTGCAGACGGCCTTCGTCCGCGCGGGCGACCCGCTGTTCGCGTGGGTCACGACCGACGGCCTGGTCACGGGCTCCAAGGCGGCGCTTCGCCTTCTGGGCGTTGCCCTGCCGCTCATCCTCATGCTCACGGTCACCAAGCTCAACGACCTGGCAAACGCCGTGGTCGAGGTGCTGCACGTCCCGTACCGCTACGCCTTCACCTTCACGACCGCGCTGCGCTTCGTGCCGGTGTTCAGCCAGGAGATGAACGCGATCATGGAGGCGCAGACGGCCCGCGGCGTCGAGTACGACACCAAAAACCCGCTGCTCAAGCTGCGCCTGATGCTGCCCTTGTGCGTGCCCTTGCTGGTGAGCTCGGTCGGCAAGACCGACGCCACGGCGCTCGCCGCCGAGCAGCGCGGCTTCTACCTGCGCACCCGCGAGAGCAGCTACAAGCGCTACCCCATGCGCGGCGTCGACCTCGCGGTGCTTCTCGCCAGCGTCGCCCTCATCGTCGCGGGCGTCGCGCTGTAGGGCGCCGCGCCGCGGGATGGCGCGCTGCAGGATGCCACGCCGCAGGATGCCGCGCCGCAGGGCTTGCGCCAGACGCATGGTCCCGTCGGATTCGTATGGCGCCAACCGGCACGTTTTGCGCGAAACGTGCCTGGTGCGACCTGGTTTGCTGGCGTGATTCGGCACGTTTTGCGTAAACGTGCCGAATGTGACCCAATGCGAGGGCGCCATTTGACACGTTTTGCACAAGCGTGTCCATTGCGACCGTCTTGCGGGGGCTGTATTTCCCTGCGGCACGACCCCTTTGCGTAAAAGGCGAGGTAGACGGCCTGCTTGCCGAGTCGAGACACGGTGATGCCAATCGCGTGTGGCGCCAATCGGCACGATTGCGAAAAACGTGCCATTTGGCGCCATGCACAATCTGCACGTTTGCGTAAAACGTGCCAACTGGAGTTCGTGCCAACCAGAGTTGCGCCGCGCCGCGCAACGCCATCGCGTCGCGCTGTAGGATTTGCGTAAGGCGTCCGACCCTGATGGTGGTCCGACGCAAGCTTGGCGCAAACCCAACAACGAGGGGAGAACAAGATGGATTTCGAGAGGCTCGTGACCAGCCGCCACTCCGTCCGCACCTACCAGGACCGTCCCGTGGAGCCCGAGAAGGTCGAGGCGATTCTGGAGGCGGGCCGCCTGGCGCCCAGCGCGTGCAACAACCAGCCCACGCGCGTCGTCGTGTGCGACACGCCCGAGCTGCGCGCCGCCGCCGGCCGCGCCACCGGGCGCTTCGACCGCGGCGGCTCGGTCTTCGGCGCGCCGCTCGTCCTTGTGGTGTGCTGCCGCCGCGACGAGGCCTGGGTCCGTCGCTATGACGAGAAGAACCACGGCGACGTCGACGCCACCATCGTGTGCGACCAGATGATGATGCAGGCCACCGACCTGGGCCTGGGCACCTGCTGGGTGTGCCACTTCGACCCCGAGGCCATGCGCGCCGAGCTGGGGCTGCCCGCGGGCGTCGACCCGGTCAACGTGCTGACCGTGGGCTATGCCGACGAGGAGCCCGTCGACATGCAGAGCCACCTGTTTGGTCGCCGCATCGACGCGGCAACCTTCCGCGACCCGGCGAGGACCGCGCCCGCGGGCGAGTAGGGGAGCCATCCCACCACAAGGAGTCGATCCGTCTGGCCGCGCGGCCTGCCTAGTCGCGAAACAGCTCGTCCATCAGGCGTTCGTTTGCGGCGAGGTTCTCCCGGGTGGCGTCCTCATCGACGAGCCACGCGCCCTTCTCGCCAACCAGGGCGTCGCCCTCGCGCGCGCCCTCGGGCAGCGTCGAGCGGTCGACGTCGGCAAACGACTCTCCGTCGTCCAGCTCGAGCACGGCGACGTTCCCCTCGAACCTGTCGATCACGGCCCTCATGGCCCCTCCTCTAGTCCAGCTTGGCGCTCGAGGCGCCCGCGTCGTCGCTTTGCGCCACGACCGAGCCCTCGCGCTCGCACGAGACGCTGACGCGCGTGCCGTCCGACGTGACCGTGACGGTCCCGTTGGCGCCCGTGCCGTATATCTGGGCTCCCGCGCCACGAAGCGCGTCGAGCACCGTCTTGGCGGGGTGGCCGTACTCGTTGTCCGTCCCGTAGCTCACCACGGCGATGCCGCAGGAGATCTCGTGCGCCAGGCGGGTGTCGGTGCCCGAGGCCGAGCCATGGTGCGAGACCTTGAGGATGTCGGCGTGGCCGGGGTTGGCGCGCTCCAGCGCCTCGATGGGGGCGTCGCCCGTCAGGAGGACGGTCGTGGACCCGAACGTCACGCGTATGACGGCGGAATAGGCGTTGTCGTCGGCGAAGTCCGCGTCGGCGGGCGGCCACAAAAGGTCGACCGAGTAGCCGTCGCCCTCCGCGATGCACTTGCCGGTCTCGGCGGCGTCGATCGAGAGGCCCTTGGCCTTGACCGCCTTGAGGAACCGCTCGTAGGTCTTGGTGCCGGAGGCGACCCTCGGCGCCCAGACCGAGGCGACGTCGCATGCCTTGATCAGGGCGGGTATGCCGCCGATGTGGTCGCTGTCGGGATGGGTGGCGACCAGCCAGTCGATCTTCTCGCGCCCGTCGGCGGCGAGCGCCTTGGCGACCTGCGCGCCCTTCTCGGCCACGCCCGCGTCGACCACCAGGGTCTTGCCGTCGGGGAACTCGATGATGGTGGCGTCGCCCTGCCCCACGTCCAAAAAGCGCACGACCATCTGGCCGTCGGTGGCCTCGGGCGTCAGGGCGTCCTCGTCGGAGTCGGTCGTCGCGGGCGGCGCGTCCTTCTCGACGGCGTCGGCGGACTCTGCCGAGAAGGACGTGGCGGGGTCGCAGGTCTGCGTCATGCCCGGCTGGGGCAGGCCCGCGAGCTCGGCGGCGATTCCGGACGCCGCGGCGATGGCCACGGCAAGAAGCACGGATGCGACACGCTTGATCGCGTGCCGGCCTGCCGTGCCGCCCCTTTTGTCGCCTCGTGCCATGCCTGTCCCTCTTCCTGTGCCGTATGGGCGAAAAGTATAGACGGATGATGCGTGGGTAGAGATTGTGAGTAGTAATGTCGCTCGGCTATACTTACCCGTGCAATGTGCAGTCACGATGCCGTAGGGCGTCGAAGACGGCCAGCCGCGCGCGAAACCTTTGGAGGCTTATAACATGAGCGCAACTCTCGCCAGCGTCGGCCTTCTCGGAGGCATCGGTGCCCCCGAGCTCGTCGTTATCCTGATCATCGTCCTGGTCCTGTTCGGGCCCAAGCGCCTGCCGCAGCTTGGCTCGTCGCTCGGCAAGACCGTGAAGAACATCCGCGAGGGCATGGAGTCCGAGGACGCCGAGGACGCCGAGGACGTCGAGTACGAGGACGACGAGGATGAGGACGACGAGGACGAGGAGCCCGAGGAGGAGCCTGCGCCCCGCAAGAAGAAGTCCGCCAAGAAGTCCCACGCCGAGTAGCACAAGAGCGAGGATAGCCACAGTATGGATAAGAACGAGATCATCCTGACCCCCGAGGGCCGCAAGCAGCTCGCCGACGAGCTCGCCTGGCGCGAGGGCGAGGGTGGCGCCGAGATCGTCGCCCGCATCCAGGAGGCGCGCGAGTTCGGCGACCTCTCCGAGAATGCCGAGTACGACGCCGCCAAGGAGGAGCAGTCCAAGAACGCCTCCCGCATCGCCGAGCTGCGCCACATCCTGTCCAACGCCAAGGTCTCCGAGTCCGCCACCGGTCTCGGCGCCATCGTGTCCGTCGGCACCACGGTCGAGGTCGAGGTCTCCGGCAAGAAGCAGTCCTACACCATCGTCGGCACCACCGAGACCGACTCCCTCCAGCACAAGATCTCGAACGAGTCCCCCATGGGCGCCGCCCTCATCGGCGCCACCGAGGGCGAGACCGTCGAGTACGCCACCCCCAACGGCAAGAAACGCTCCGTCAAAGTCCTGAGCATCACCAGGTAGTCGGTAGCCGTAATAGCTGAGCGCGCCCCGCTCGCGGCAATCGACCGCGACGGGGCGTTTGTTTTTTCTCACAGTGAATTGCCGCGCGGAACGGAACCGCGCGAGAGAAAGGGGAATCCAATGGCACAGGACAACGAGCAGCCCGTCGTCAACATCAACGACGAGAGGGCGGTGCGTCGCGCCAAGCGCCAGGCGCTGATCGATGCGGGCATCAACCCGTATCCCCTGCGTTCCACCGTCACCGCGCACGCCGCCGAGCTTGCCGAGAAGTACGCCGACATCGAGGCCGGCGCCTGCACGGGCGAAGTCGTATCGATGGGCGGCCGCATCCGCGCGCTGCGTCGCCAGGGCAAGATGATCTTCGCGGTGCTCGAGGACTACACGGGCTCCATCCAGCTGTTCTGCCGTAAGGACGAGCTGGGCCAGCAGGCCTGGGACCTTTTGCGCCAGGTCGACGTAGGTGACATCCTGGGCGCCACCGGCGAGGTCGTCCGCACCAAGCGCGGCGAGCTGTCCGTCGCCCCCACCAAGGTCGAGATGCTCGCCAAGTCGTGCCGCCCGCTGCCCAACAAGTGGACGGGCTTCACCGACAAGGAGGCCCGCTACCGCCAGCGCTACGCCGACATGATCATGAACCACGACGTCCTGGAGACCTTCCGCACCCGCTCCAAGATCGTCTCGGCCATTCGCCGCTTCATGGAGGACGACCGCGGCTACATCGAGGTCGAGACCCCGATTCTGCAGGAGACGCTGGGCGGCGCCAACGCCAAGCCCTTCACCACGCACTTCAACGCGCTCGACCAGGAGTGCTACCTGCGCATCGCCACCGAGCTGCACCTCAAGCGCTGCATCGTCGGCGGCATGGAGCGCGTCTACGAGATCGGCCGCCAGTTCCGCAACGAGGGCATGGACCAGACCCACAACCCCGAGTTCACCTCGATGGAGGCCTACTGCGCCTACTCCGACCTCGAGGGCATGAAGCAGCTCACCGAGGGCCTGTTCCACGCCGTCGCCAAGGCCGTGGGCAAGGGCGACCAGTTCGACTACCAGGGCACCACCATCGACATCTCCAGCCCTTGGCGCTCGGCGCCCATGAGCGAGCTGGTCAGCGAGGTCATCGGCGAGCACGTCGACATGGACACGCCCGTCGAGCGCCTGCGCGAGCTGCTCGAGGCCAACAAGCTCGACTTCGAGCCCGACTGGGGCCCCGGCAAGCTCATCTTCACCCTGTACGACGAGCTCGTCGAGCAGACCCTGGTCAACCCGACCTTCGTCTGCGACTACCCCGTCGAGGTGTCGCCCTTGGCCAAGCGCATCCCGTCCGACCCGCGCCTGACCGAGCGCTTCGAGCTCGTCGTCGCCGGCCACGAGTACGCCAACTCCTTCACCGAGCTCAACGACCCGGTCGACCAGGAGGGCCGCTTCCAGGCCCAGGTCGAGGCCAAGCAGCACGGTGACGACGAGGCCATGGAGTACGACTACGACTACGTGCGTGCCCTCGAGTACGGCCTGCCTCCCACCGGCGGCATCGGCTACGGCATCGACCGCATGGTCATGCTCTTCACCAACCAGCCGTCCATCCGCGACGTCCTTCTCTTCCCGCACATGCGCCCCGAGGTCTTCGACAAGCCCAAGGCCGCCGCGGGCGACGAGGGCAAGAGGCTCGACTCTGGCCTCACGCGCGAGCAGGCCTTCGAGCTGCTGAAGAAGTACAACGAGGACCCGTTCCACATCAGGCACGGCGAGACCCTCGAGGCCCTCATGCGCTACTACGCTCGCAAGTACGACCCCGCCAACGTCGAGTTCTGGGGCCAGGTCGGCCTGCTGCACGACCTCGACTGGGAGAAGTGGAGCGTCGACCGCGAGCACACCGTCCACGCCGCCGAGATCCTGGCCGACGCCGGTGCCGACCCGTACCTGGCGCACGCCATCCAGACGCACAACTCCGACGTCAACGAGGAGCTCCCCAAGCCCGAGCTCAAGATGGAGAAGGTCCTGTTTGCCTGCGACGAGCTCTCCGGCCTGATTCAGGCAGCGGTGCTCATGCGCCCGTCCAAGTCCGTCATGGACTTCGAGCTCAAGTCGCTCAAGAAGAAGTTCAAGGACAAGCGCTTCGCCGCCGGCTGCGACCGCGACGTCATCCGCTACGGCGCCGAGTTGAACGGCGTGGAGCTCGACGACCTGTTTGCCAGCGTCATCGAGGCCATGAAGGCCACCGACCCGTCCAACCCCGAGGCCGCGGCCAACACCGCCGCCGTCGAGGCCGAGCCCGCCGAGGCGGCCCCCGTCGCCAAGACGGCCGTGACCGGCCTGCCCGTCTCCGCCACCTCCGGCGTCGGCGGCGCGGACTTCTCGACGGTCGACGTCGAGCCGATCGACGACAACATGATCGAGTACGACGAGTTCGCCATCTCCGACTACCGTGCCGTCAAGGTCCTGGACTGCGTGGCCGTGCCCAAGAGCAAGAAGCTGCTGCGCTTCACGCTCGACGACGGCACCGGCACCGAGCGCACCATCCTGTCGGGCATCCACGACTCCTACGAGCCGGAGGACCTCGTCGGCAGGACCCTGGTGGCCATCACCAACCTCAAGCCCCGCAAGATGATGGGCATCGACTCGCAGGGCATGCTCATCAGCGCCGTTCACCACGACAAGGACGGCAACGAGGGCCTGAACCTGCTCATGCTCGACGATCGCATCCCCGCCGGCGCCAAGCTCTGCTAGCGAGCTCGCGCGACTACCGCGCGCGGCCGACGGGTACACGCAACGGATAAGGCCCCGGGCTTGCCCCGGGGCCATCTGTCCGACCATGCCGCCCCGCGGCAAAGAGAGGCATCAATGTTCGAGAAGTTCACCGACAAGGCACGTATCGCCGTCAAGTGTGCCCAGGGCGACGCGCGCAAGCTCAACCAGAAGTATGTGGGCACCGAGCACCTGCTGCTCGGCCTCATAAAGGAGGGGGAGGGCATCGCCGCCAAGGCGCTGGCCTCGCTCGACGTCACCTACAAGGAGGCGCTGGAGACGGTCAGGTCCCTCTCCAAGGACGAGGGCGAGCCCGCCCCCGGCGGTCACATCCCGTTCACCCCGCGCGCCAAGTCGGTGCTCGAGGGCGCCTATCGCGAGATGGTCGCCCGCAACCAGGACTACATCTCCACCGAGCACCTCCTGCTTGGCATCGTGCGCGAGGGCAGCTGCGTTGCCTGCACCGCGCTGGCCCGCATGGGCGTCTCCGGCGACGCGGTCCGCAACGCCGTCGAGCAGCTCATCGCCCAGGACCCGGACGAGGGCCTGCGCGACGCCCGCGTCCGCTCGGGCGGCCCTGCCGCGCCCGCCCCGCAGGACGGCTCGATGCTCGAGCGCTACGGCCGCAACCTCACCGAGCTTGCCGTCGACGGCAAGCTCGACCCCGTCATCGGCCGTGACCGCGAGACCGAGCGCGTGATGCAGGTGCTCGCGCGCCGCCAGAAGAACAACCCGCTCATCCTGGGCGACCCCGGCGTCGGCAAGACCGCCGTGGTCGAGGGACTGGCGCAGCTCGCCGCCGACGGCTCGGTGCCCGAGGTGCTGCGTGGCAAGCAGATCTGGACGCTCGACATGGGCGCCCTGGTCGCCGGCTCCAAGTACCGCGGCGAGTTCGAGGACCGCGTCAAGAAGGTCGTCGACGAGGTCCGCGAGGCCGACGACATCATCCTGTTCATCGACGAGATCCACACCATCATCGGCGCGGGCTCTGCCGAGGGCTCGCTCGATGCCGCGAGCATCCTCAAGCCGCCCCTGTCGCGCGGCGAGATCCAGGTCATCGGTGCGACCACGGCCGAGGAGTACCGCAAGCACATCGAGAAGGACTCTGCCCTCGAGCGTCGCTTCCAGCCCGTCTTCGTGGGCGAGCCCTCGCGCGACGACACCGTTCGCATCCTCGAGGGCCTGCGCGAGCGCTACGAGCGTCACCACCACGTGCGCTACACCGACGGCGCCCTCGAGGCCGCCGTGCGCCTTTCGGCCCGCTACATCCAGGACCGCTTCCTGCCCGACAAGGCCATCGACGTGATCGACGAGGCGGGCGCGCGCACCCGCGTCCACAAGACCGAGACCCCCGCCGAGCTCGCCCAGGTCGACGAGCGCCTGCGCGAGGTCCACGCCCAGAAGGGCGAGGCCGCCGACGCACAGGAGTTCGAGCGTGCCGCCAGGCTGCGCGACGAGGAGAAGGAGCTCACCGCCCGCCGCGACGACCTCGAGCGCGCCTGGCGCCAGAGGCTCGACGAGCGCGTCGTCACGGTCGACGAGGAGCAGATTGCCAAGGTGGTCTCCGACATCGCCGGCGTCCCGGTCTCCAACCTCAACGAGGCCGAGGCCTCCAAGCTGCTGCGCTGTGAGGACGCCCTGCACGAGCGCGTCATCGGCCAGGCCGAGGCCGTCTCGGCGGTGGCCCGCGCCATCCGCCGCAGCCGCAGCCCGCTGAAGGACCCGCGTCGCCCCGGCGGCTCGTTCATCTTCCTGGGCCCCTCCGGCGTGGGCAAGACCGAGCTTGCCAAGTCGCTTGCCGAGTTCCTCTTTGGCAGCGAGGACGCCCTCATCACCTTCGACATGTCCGAGTTCATGGAGAAGCACTCCGTCTCCAAGCTCGTGGGCGCGCCCCCAGGATACGTTGGCTACGACGAGGGCGGCGAGCTGACCAAGGCCGTCAGGCGCAAGCCCTACTCGGTCGTCCTTCTCGACGAGATCGAGAAGGCCCATCCCGACGTGTTCAACGTCCTTCTCCAGATCCTGGACGAGGGCAGGCTCACCGACGGCCAGGGCCGCAAGGTGGACTTCTCCAACACCGTCATCATCATGACGAGCAACGTCGGCGCCCGCGAGATCTCGGCCACGGCGCCCATGGGCTTCGGCGCGTCGGGTCGCGGCCTGTCCGACGCCGAGATCAAGTCGCGCGCGAACGCCGAGCTCAAGAAGCTGTTCCGCCCGGAGTTCCTCAACCGCGTGGACGAGGTCGTCGTCTTCAAGTCGCTCACCGACGCCGAGCTGCGCCGCATCGTCGACCTCATGGTTATCGAGCTGCGCGACCGCATGGTTGCCCAGGGCATGTCCATCGAGCTCACCGATGCCGCGCGCGACCTGGTGGCACGCGAGGGAACCGACCCGGTCTACGGCGCGCGCCCGCTGCGCCGCGCCATCCAGACGCTGGTGGAGGACCCGATCGCCGAGAGCCTGCTTCGCGGTGACTTCGCGCCCGGCGACATCGTCTCGGTCGATGCCTCCGACGGCAAGCTCACGTTCGAGAAGGGCGTCGGCGAGATTCCTGCCCTGTCCGAGCGTGCGCAGCGCGCGCTTGCGGCGGCCGGCACCATGGCCACCCTGCCACAGGGCAGGCCCGGCCGAGGGACGGCGGGCAGCGACAGCGCGGCATCCGGGGAGTAGCGTCCGCGCCTGCGGTCGCGCGGCACTTCTCGGCAGCGTGGGGCGGCCGGCGCACACGGGCACCCCACATGCCAACGGTATAATCGGGGCCTGTGACCCCAAGAAGGCCAACGGGGCCGCCCGCGCACGCGCGAGGCGGCCCTTTCGACATGACGGCACCTCGGACAGAAGGGCAAGCCGATGGACGCACCCAACCAGAACGCCTGCGACACCACGATGGACGACGTCATCAGCCTGACGGCGCCGGGCACGGCCCTCAGGCTGGCGCTCGACATGATCATCGCGGGACACCTCGGCGCCCTCATCTGCGTCGGCGACTCCGACGCGGTCCTGGCTGCGGGCAACGACGGCTTCCCGCTCAACATCTCGTTCACGGCCAACAGGCTGTTCGAGCTCTCCAAGATGGATGGCGCCATCGTCATCGACCGTGACCTCACGCAGATCCTGCGCGCCAACTTCCACCTCAACCCCGACCCGTCGCTGCCCACGGCCGAGACCGGCATGCGCCACCGCACCGCGGCGCGCATGAGCCTGCTCACCAAGGCCATCGTGATCTCGGTGTCCGAGCGCCGCCAGGTCGTCCACGTCTACCTCAACGGCCGCTCCTTCCAGCTGAGGCCCACGGCCGAGCTCATGACCTCGGTCAGCCAGCTGCTCACCACCCTGCAGACCACGCGCCAGTCGCTCGATCGCAGCCTGGTGCGACTCAGCTCGCTCGAGATGGACAACTTCGTCACCCTGGGCGACGTCACCAAGATCTTCAACTCGTTCGAGCTGCTGCTGGCGGCCGACGCCGACCTACGCAACCTCATCGCCCAGCTGGGCAGCGAGGGTCGTACGGTCGAGATGCAGCGCTCCCAGCTCACCGGCGAGGTCTCCGACGAGTACCTGCTTATGGTCCGCGACTACGCGCACGACTCCTCGCCCGAGGTCGCCTGCGAGATCCGCGAGCAGTTCCGCATGCTCGCCGCCAAGCGCTCGCTCGGCTTCAAGCAGGTCGCGGCCATCCTCGGCCTGGAGGGGACCACCGAGGAGAGCGTCGTCAAGCCGCTGGGCCTGCGCACTCTGTCGCGCATCTCCGTCGTGCGCGAGGGCATGGCCGAGAAGCTCGTCGACGAGTACGGCTCGCTCCAGGAGATGCTCGGCGAGATCCAGGAGAACCCCTCGCGCCTCGACGACATCGGCGTGCACAACCCCACGATTCTGGCCGACAGCCTCTCGCGCATGCACGGAAGGCAGGCCTGATGGAAAGCGCATCCGCATCACGCGTGGCCGACACCTGCGCGATCGTCGTCGCGGGCGGTTCCGGCGAGCGCTTCGGCGACCCGCGGGGCAAGCAGTTCGTCCCCGTGGCCGGGCTGCCCATGCTCGCCTGGTCGCTTCTGGCCTTCGACGCTGCCCCGTCGGTCGGGCGTACGGTCGTCGTGTGCGCCCCCGAGAGGTTCGACGAGGTCCGCGACGACGTCCTGTCCCGACTGACGCTCGACAAGCCGGTGCTGCTGGCCGCGTCCGGCGCGGTCAGGCAGGCGTCGTGCCTGTCGGGCCTTCGTCGCGTCGCTGCCGAGAAGTGCGGCGGGCTTGTTGCCATCCACGACGCGGCACGCCCCTGCGTGCGCGTCGACGACATCGAGCGCGTCATCGCACGCGTGCGTGACGACGCCTCGGCCGACGGCGCCATCCTGGCGACCCGCGCGATCGACACCCTCAAGGTGGCGCCCACAGGCATCATCGAGTCGACGCCCGACCGCGCCGACTACTGGTACGCGCAGACGCCGCAGGTCTTTCGCCTGGACGTCGCGCTCGCCGCCCACGAGCGCGCCGAGCGCGACGGCTTCGTGGGCACCGACGACGCGTCCCTGGTCGAGCGCGATGGCGGGCGCGTCGCCTGCGTCGACTCGTCGCGCGACAACATAAAGGTGACCCTGCCCGAGGACCTGGCCATCGCCGAGGCGGCCCTGGCGCCCGGGCACGTTTCCGGCGGCGTGGCCGCCGGGGGAGGGGAGGCCGTGTGAGCGGACTCAGGATCGGGCACGGCTACGACGTCCACGCCTTCGCCGAGGGGCGCAAGTGCATCCTGGGCGGCGTCGAGGTCCCCAGCGAGCGGGGCCTTCTGGGGCATTCCGACGCCGACGTGCTCGCCCACGCCCTGACCGACGCCATCCTGGGCGCCGCGCGCGCGGGCGACATCGGCAAGCTCTTCCCGGACGACGACCCCGCCTACGAGGGCGCCGACTCGCTCGTCCTTCTCGCCCGCGCGATGGGCGTCGTGCGCGAGATGGGCTACGAGCTTCTGGACTGCGACTGTACCGTGGCGGCCCAGGTGCCAAAGCTCGCCCCGTACCGCGAGCTCATGCGCGAGCGCCTCGCGCATGCCCTGGGCTGCGACGTCGACCACGTCGGCGTGAAGGCCACGACCACCGAGCGCCTGGGCTTCGTCGGGCGCGAGGAGGGAATCGAGGCATGGGCCGTGGCCCTTCTGGGCCCGCGCGAGCGATAGCGTCCGCGCGACCCGCTACACTTCTGCGATAGCTACACCCAACAGGCCCGCGTCGCGGGCACGAGGAGAGAACATGCTCGTCTACAACAGCCAGACCCACCGCAAGCAGGAGCTCGAGCCCATCGAGCCGGGCAAGATCCGCATGTACGTCTGCGGCCCGACCGTCTACGACCAGATCCACATCGGCAACGCGCGCACGTTCCTCTCGTTCGACGTGATCCGCCGCTACCTGTCGTACAAGGGCTATCAGGTCACCTTCGCCCAGAACCTCACCGACGTCGACGACAAGATCATCAACCGCGCCAACGAGCAGGGCCGCACCGCCGCCGAGGTCGCCGAGGAGTTCTCGAACGCCTTCATCGAGCAGATGCACCGCTTCGGTATCCTGGACCCCGACATCCGCCCGCGCGCCACGCGCGAGATCGAGGCCATGCAGCAGATGATCGAGCTCCTTATCGAGAAGGACCATGCGTACGTGGCCTCCAACGGCGACGTGTACTTCTCGGTGCGCTCCGACAGGAACTACGGCATCCTCTCGGGCCGCGACCTTGACCAGCTGCGCGCCGGCGAGCGCGTGGAGGTCAACGACGAGAAGCGCGACCCGTTCGACTTCGCCCTGTGGAAGGCAGCCAAGCCCGGCGAGCCCAGCTGGCCCAGCCCCTGGGGCGACGGCCGTCCCGGCTGGCACACCGAGTGCTGCGCGATGATCCACCGCTACCTGGGCACCCCGATCGACATCCACGGCGGCGGCCAGGACCTTATCTTCCCGCACCACGAGAACGAGACCGCCCAGGCCATGTGCGCCTGGGACGAGCCGCTCGCCAACTGCTGGATGCACACCGGCATGCTGCGCGTCGACGGCGAGAAGATGTCCAAGAGCCTGGGCAACTTCTACACGCTGAAGGAGGTGCTCGACAAGTACCCGGCCGACGCCGTGCGCCTGCTCATGCTGCAGACCCACTACCGCGCCCCGCTCGATTTCTCGTTCGACCGCCTGGACGGCACCGTGGGCACCCTGCAGCGCATGCAGGGCTGCGTGAAGAACCTGCGCTGGGCCGCCGAGAGCGCCTCGCAGGAGAGCGACTTCAACGACGCCGACCGCGCCCTGGGCACCGCCGTCGACGCCGCGCGCGAGGAGTTCGGTCGCCAGATGGACGACGACTTCAACAGCGCCGGCGCCCTGGCCGCCATCTTCGGGCTGGTCACCTCCGCCAACACCTACCTCGCCGAGGCGGCCGACAACGTCTCGACCGCCGTGTCGCTGCGCGCAGCCGACACCCTGGTCGAGCTCGCCGACGTCCTCGGCATCGACCTGTCCGCGGCCTCTGCCTCCGACGAGCTTCCCGTCGAGCTGGTGGGCCTTGCCGCCGAGCTCGCCTCCTACGAGGGCGACTCCGCATCCGAGGCCGCCGATGCCCTTCTCGACGCGCGCCAGCAGGCCCGCGCCCGGAAGGACTGGGGCCTCGCCGACGGCATCCGCGACCGCATCGCCGAGCTCGGCCTGGCGATCGAGGACACCGCCGCCGGCCCGCGCCTGGCCCGAAAGGCCTAGGTGAGCCGCATGCCCAAGGCAAGCAGGTCCCCGCGCGGCGGCAAGCCGCGCCAGCAGCGTGACGCGGCCCCGCGCAAGGGCCAGCGCCACGACGCGGGCAAGCCGTACCGCCAGCAGCGCGCGGCGGGCCGTTCGCGCCAGCAGCGCGACGACGAGCGCCCGCGCGATCGTCGCCCGTCCGGTGCGGGCGCGGACCTCATCGAGGGCCGTCGCGCCGTGTTCGAGGCGCTCGAGACGGGGCTGCCGCTGAGCAAGGCGTTCGTCGCGGCGACCTCCCAGGCACGCGACCCCAAGCTCGAGGAGCTCGTCTCCCGTCTGGTCGCCGCCGGCGTCGAGGTCGAGGAGGTTCCGCGCGCCAGGCTCGACGAAATGTCCTCGCACGGCGCCCACCAGGGCGTCGTGGTCAAGGCCCGCCCCTTCGCCTACGCCGACCTCGCGGACGTGATCGCCGCGGCGGGCGACGGCGACGCGCTCGTGGTCCTTCTCGACCACGTGACCGACGACGGCAACTTCGGCGCGATCGTCCGCAGCGCCGAGGTCGTGGGCGCCGCCGGCGTGGTCATCCCCAAGGCGCGCTCGGCCCGCGTGGGCACCGCCGCCTACAAGACGTCCGCGGGTGCCGTGCTGCACCTGCCCATCGCCCAGGTCCCCAACCTCGCCTCGGCCATCGCCGAGCTCAAGGACGCCGGCTTCTGGGTGGCAGGCTCGACCGAGCACGCTACCGACGTCGTGTGGGACGCCCCGCTGCAGGGCCGCCTTGCGCTGGTCATGGGGTCGGAGGGCTCGGGCATCTCGCGCCTGGTCCTCGAGAAGTGCGACTTCACCTGCAAGCTGCCCCAGCGCGGCTCGGTCGAGTCGCTCAACGTCGCCCAGGCCGCAACGGTCATGTGCTACGAGTGGATGCGCCGCACCCACGCGAGCGGGGAGGGGCTGTAGCCATGGCGCGCGCCAAGCGAGAGCTGCTGGTCGTCGACGGCTACAACGTCATCTACAAGACGCCGCGCTACACAAGCCTTCTGGACGAGAAGGGCCCGCGGGACCTCTCGGGCGACCCGTTCGACCGCGCCCGCGCGCTGCTGGTTGCCGACGTCGCCGCCTATGCGCAAGGCCGCTACGACGCCGTGATCGTGTTCGACGGCGCTGGCAACGTCAACCCGGACCGCCCGGACATCACCCAGGCGGGCATCCGCCTCGTCTTCTCCAGGACGGGCGAGACCGCCGACACCGTGATCGAGCGCCTGGTCACCGAGTGCCGCCTGCAGGAGCGCGAGGTCACGGTCGTGACGTCCGACAACACGATCAGGGCCACGGTCGGAGGCATCCCCGTCACCCGCGTGTCCTCCACGGCCCTCATCTCCGACGTCGTGACTAACGAGAAGGACGCGTGGGTCGCCAACGAGGAGCGCAACCACCAGCGGCTTACCGTAGCCGACAGGTTGGACCCCGCCGTGCGCGCCAAGCTCGACGCACTTCTCGGCAGGTAGCGTCTTTTGCGGCACTGCGCTATCATGCCCTCACACCAAAGCGCTGGCGTAGCTCAACGGTAGAGCCCTGGTTTTGTAAACCAGTCGTTGTAGGTTCGATTCCTATCGCCAGCTCCACGAATTCTCGGCCGCCTACGGGCGGCCTTTCCATATGGATTTACCTGGGGTTGTGCAGGAATGGTGTGCGGGCAACGCCCGGTAGGGTGGATTACGTTGACAACATTATTTCGCCGGCGTATATTTTCCACCGCTGCAGGGGAGAAGGTGCCTTGCGGCAGAGCTTGAAAATAGCATGGGGATGTGGCACAGCGGCAACTGCGGCGGACTGTAAATCCGCTCCTTCGGGTTCCTTGGTTCGAGTCCAAGCATCCCCACCATGCGCCCGTGTAGCTCAGTAGGTAGAGCACTTCGTTGGTAACGAAGAGGTCACCGGTTCGAATCCGGTCGCGGGCTCCATTTCAAGCTAACAACACCATGCCGGTGTAGCTCAGCTGGTTAGAGCACGCGGCTCATACCCGCGATGTCATTGGTTCGAGTCCAATCACCGGTACCAGAGTTCTCGTGGCCCTTCGGGGCCACTAGGCGATATATAGGTTCTCTGTACGTAATAGAGGAATGGCCGACGAGGTTGATTCCCGAAGGAGGATGGCAATGGCCAAGGAGAAGTTCGAACGTTCTAAGCCGCACGTCAACATCGGTACCATCGGTCACGTCGACCACGGCAAGACCACGCTGACCGCGGCCATCACCAAGGTCCTCTCTGAGACCGAGGGCTGCAAGGCCGACTTCACCGCGTTCGAGAACATCGACAAGGCTCCCGAGGAGCGTCAGCGCGGCATCACCATCTCCGTCTCTCACGTTGAGTACGAGACCTGGGAGCGCCACTACGCTCACGTTGACTGCCCCGGCCACGCCGACTACGTCAAGAACATGATCTCCGGTGCTGCTCAGATGGACGGCGCCATCCTCGTCATCGCCGCCACCGACGGCCCGATGGCCCAGACCCGCGAGCACATCCTGCTCGCCCGTCAGGTCGGCGTCCCCTACATCGTCGTCTTCCTGAACAAGTGCGACATGGTCGACGATGAGGAGCTCATTGACCTCGTCGAGATGGAGACCCGTGAGCTCCTCTCCGAGTACGAGTTCCCTGGCGACGACCTGCCCATCATCCGCGGCTCCGCCCTCGGCGCCCTCAACGGCGAGCAGAAGTGGGTCGACTCTGTCGTCGAGCTCATGAAGGCCGTCGACTCCTACATCCCGACGCCCGCCCGTGACAACGAGAAGCCGTTCCTGATGGCCATCGAGGACGTCATGACCATCTCCGGCCGTGGCACCGTTGCCACTGGTCGTGTCGAGCGCGGCGAGCTCAAGCTCAACGAGCCGGTCGAGATCGTCGGCATCAAGGCCACGCAGAACTCCGTCTGCACCGGCATCGAGATGTTCCGTAAGACCATGGACTTCTGCGAGGCTGGCGACAACGTCGGTCTGCTGCTCCGCGGCGTCAAGCGCGAGGACATCGAGCGCGGCCAGGTCATCTGCAAGCCCGGCTCCGTCACCCCGCACTCCAAGTTCACTGGTGAGATCTACGTCCTCACCAAGGAGGAGGGCGGCCGTCACACCCCGTTCTTCTCGAACTACCGTCCGCAGTTCTACTTCCGCACCACCGACGTCACCGGCACCATCGTCCTCCCCGAGGGCACCGAGATGGCCATGCCTGGCGACCACGTCACCATCGAGGCTGACCTTATCCACCCGATCGCCATGGAGGAGGGCCTGCGCTTCGCTATCCGCGAGGGTGGCCACACCGTCGGCGACGGCCGTGTCTCCTCGATCATCGAGTAGACAGAGGCTTAGCTAGCTAGTCTTCTGGGACTCGGCGTCCCCTTCGGGGCGCCGAGTCTTTTTGTCAGCGCTCTATTTTTGGTTGTTTTGTCGAGAGGGCATGAACTCCGTGGGGCCCAGTTGACAGCAACGGGAATGGGCTGTAACGTATCCCATCGCGCCACAGTTGATCGCAAAGGCATGTGGCAACGTACCAGGAGGATTCATGCGCACTATGGTCACCCTCGCCTGCACCGAGTGCAAGCGTCGTAACTACAACACCAACAAGAACAAGGCTAACAACCCCGAGCGTATGGAGTTGAAGAAGTACTGCCCGTGGTGCCGCAAGCACACGGTCCACAAGGAGACGCGTTAAGTCTTCACTCATAGGCCAGTAGCTCCAATGGTAGAGCGGCGGTCTCCAAAACCGTTTGTTGAGGGTTCGAGTCCTTCCTGGCCTGCCAGTTAACACACCGGCCCGTCCCAATTGCGGGACGGCCGGTTTTTTTGAGAGTCAGTTTTACCCGAAGGGATTGAGTGGAATGGCCAACAAGGAACGCAACAAGAGGAGCGCCCGCAAGGCCCGTGCGCAGCAGCGCGCGGAGCGCGAGGCCGCCCAGGCCGCGTCCCAGCCCTCCGCCGCTCCCAAGAAGGCTGAGGTTGCCAAGGCCGCTCCCAAGAAGAAGGACGGCAAGCCCGGCTTCTTCAAGCGCATCGGCAACTACTTCTCTGCCGTTCGATCCGAGATGCGTCGCGTCGTGTGGCCGTCCCGCACCGAGCTCAAGAACTACTCTCTCGGCGTCATCGCCATGCTGTTCGTGTTCGGCATTGCCATCTGGCTTGTCGATCTTGGCATCATGGGTGTTCTTACCGGCTTCGCGAGCCTGAGGGGTTAAGCAATGGCCAAGCGTTGGTATGTCATCCACACCTATTCTGGTTACGAGAACAAGGTGAAGGGCGATCTCGAGCACCGCATCGAGGTTGCCGGTCTCGAGAACAACGTCGTGGACATCAAGATTCCGACCGAGGAGGTCACCGAGGTCAAGGAGGGCGGCAAGCGCGAGACCAAGGAGTCCAAGGTCTTCCCGGGCTACGTCCTCGTTCGCATGGAGCTCGACGACAACACCTGGTCCGTCGTTCGCAACACCCCGGGCGTCACCGGCTTCGTCGGCATCGACAACAAGCCCACCCCGCTGACTCGCGACGACTTCAACAAGATCATGCGTCGCACCTCCGACAGGGTCGCCGCAGCCGCGCCCAAGCGTGTCTCCACCGATCTCGAGGCCGGCCAGGCCATCCGCGTGGTCTCTGGTCCCCTCGCCGACTTCGAGGGTGTTATCTCCGAGGTCATGGCGGAGGCCGGCAAGGTCAAGGTCACCCTTACGATCTTCGGTCGCGAGACGCCCGTCGAGCTTGCCTTGGAGCAGGTCGCAACCATCAGCTAGCACATCCGCACGCGCGTCCTTTTCGGTGAGGAATGCTTCTAGGACACGCTGGCAGGAGATAAGCACCACCAAGAATCACATCAGCCCAACATCAGGAAGGTCCCACGATGGCTAAGAAGAAGGTCACCAACTTCATCAAGCTTCAGATTCCCGCTGGCGCCGCCAACCCCGCGCCTCCCGTCGGCCCCGCCCTGGGTGCCGCCGGCGTCAACATCATGCAGTTCTGCCAGGCGTTCAACGCCCAGACCAAGGAGCAGTCCGGCGACGTCATCCCCGTTGAGATCAGCGTCTACGAGGACAAGTCCTTTGACTTCGTCTGCAAGACTCCTCCCGCGGCTCACCTGATCAAGAAGACCCTGGGCCTCAAGGGCGGCTCTGGCGTTCCCCAGCGCGACAAGGTCGGCCAGCTCACCCAGGAGCAGCTCACCCAGATCGCCGAGATCAAGATGCCGGACCTCAACGCCAACGACATTGAGGCCGCCAAGAGGATCGTCGCCGGCACCGCCCGTTCCATGGGCGTCACCATCGCCGAGTAGGCTTCGCGTCCGCGAAGTTTCTCATAGCACGTCGCGAATGCGGCGTGTGGGAGGGTCCACGGACCCGTTACCACCACGAATGAAGGAGTAAGAAGCATGGCTAAGCACGGCAAGAACTACCGCAACGCCGAGGCCAAGATCGAGGCCGGCACCCTGTACGCCCCGAAGGCCGCCCTCGAGCTGGTCAAGGAGCTTGCCTCCGCCAAGTTCGACGAGACCATCGACTGCTCGATTCGCCTGGGTGTCGACACCCGTAAGGCCGACCAGAACATCCGTGGCTCCATCTCGCTGCCCCACGGTACCGGCAAGACCGTCCGCGTCGCCGTCTTCGCCGAGGGTGCCAAGGCTGCCGAGGCCGAGGAGGCCGGCGCCGACATCGTGGGCTCCGACGACCTCGTTGCCTCCATCCAGGTCGGCAACTTCGACTTCGATGCCGCCATCGCCACCCCGAACATGATGGCCAAGGTTGGTCGCATCGGTAAGCTGCTCGGCCCCCGTGGCCTCATGCCTAACCCCAAGCTCGGCACCGTGACCATGGACGTCGCCAAGATGGTTGGCGAGCTCAAGGCCGGCCGCGTCGAGTACCGCGCTGACCGTTACGGCATCTGCCACGTGCCCCTGGGCAAGGCGTCCTTCGAGCTTGCCGACCTCGTCGACAACTACCAGACGCTGATCGCCGAGATTCTGCGCGTCAAGCCCGCCACCGCCAAGGGCCGCTACGTCAAGTCTGTCTCGTTCTCCTCGACGATGGGTCCTGGCGTCAAGGTCGACACCACCAAGGTTCGCGCCCTCATGGAGGACTAGTCCATATCGGACACCTTTGCATGGCTGATGGAGCCCCGTCGAAAGACGGGGCTCTTCTTGTTTGGGAGCTATTCACTGGGGAGGGATTTGCGCAGGCCTCGTGGAGGGTTTCTCGTTGTTGGGTCCGTGCTTGACGTGGGGGATTCGGGATGGCATCCTGTTTTATTGCCGAGAAGAACTTCTCGGTATAAACCGCACGTCCGCTGCCAGAGACAGCCGGTGCCCCTGCGGGGCGTAAAGGGAGCAGATCCCGCCTGCCGAGGTGGTCTTAAGAGCTTGACTCATTGAGGCCCCGTCTGGCATAAGCCCGATGGGGCCTTTGCTATGCAAGGGTCGCCGAATCGGTGGCACGTGCCCGAACATAGCAATGAGGAGGTGTAACACCATGCCCGCACAGTCCAAGCTCGACATGCTCGCGAAGGTCTCCGAGTCCCTGGAGGCCTCCAAGGGTCTGTTTGTCATCGATTATCGTGGCCTTACCGTCAAGGAGGCCCAGGAGCTGCGTCACTCTCTGCGTGAGAACGGCGCCGTGATGAAGGTCTACAAGAACAACATCGTCAAGATCGCGCTCGAGAAGGCCGGACTCCCCGCCATCGATGACGTCCTCGTTGGCACTACCGCGTGCGTCTTCTACGAGAACGATCCCGTTGACGCCGCCAAGGTCGTCAAGGAGGCCAGCAAGAAGTTCAACAAGCTCGAGTTCCGCGGCGGCATCACCGACGGCGTCGTCGTCAATGCCGAGCAGGCCATCGCCATCGCTGACCTGCCCTCTCGCGAGGAGCTCATCGCCAAGTTCGTCGGCTGCATCTCGAACCCGCTCTCTGGCATCGTTCGCGTCTGCAACGGTTCCGCCCAGGGTCTCGTCACTGCGCTCGACGCGCTGGTGGACCAGAAGAACGCCGCCTAAGCGCCCTTCTCGTTCGAACTGCACGAAACAAAAGTATGAGGGCGCAAAGACGCGCCCCTAACAAAGGAGAATTGACATGGCTGTCACCAAGGATGAGATCATCGAGGCCCTCAAGGAGATGCCCGCCCTCGAGCTTTCCGAGCTCGTTCACGAGCTGGAGGACGTCTTCGGCGTTTCCGCCGCCGCCCCCGTCGCCGTCGCCGCTGCCGCCGCCCCCGCTGCTGAGGCCGCTGAGGAGAAGACCAACTTCGACGTCGTCCTCGAGGGCTTCGGCGAGAACAAGATCGCCGTCATCAAGGTCGTCCGTGAGCTCACCTCCCTTGGCCTGAAGGAGGCCAAGGAGGTCGTCGAGTCCGCCCCCAAGGCCGTCCTCGAGGGCGCCAAGAAGGAGGACGCCGAGGCTGCCAAGGAGAAGCTCGAGGCCGCTGGCGCTGCCGTCACCCTCAAGTAACTCCTGCTCCCAAGAGCAAGCGTTCAGGGGACCGGGCATATTGCCCGGTCCCTTTTTTGCGTTGAGTGGGCCTTGCGGGCGAATGGTAGTCTCATGGGAATGGGAGGCATGGCGTCGCACACGGCAAATCCACATCTCCGAAATACGTTTGCCCAGGAAAACGGGCAAAAGTCGGTAAACTAAATCAAATCTTTTCTAAAGTCAAGACTTTGATTGACCTTCTGAGATTGCTTCGGTATCTTTTTAGATTGCGACAAATGCCGCCTTTTGCCATATGAAGGAGGAAAAGCCTGGTGCCTACCGCAAAGAACTCCACTTTGAGCTCCGCAAAGAAGCACGAGCGCGTCAGCTTTAGCAAGATCCCGTCCGCAATGGAACCCCCCAGTCTCATCGAGGTGCAGAAGGAGTCCTTCGAGCGCTTCATGACCAAGGGTCTCGACGAGGCCTTCGCCGAGGCGTCCCCTATCGAGAACAACGCCGGAACCATGGAGGTTTCCTTCGGCGAGCACCAGTTCGGCGATCCGACCCACACCATCGCCGAGTGCCAGGCCAAGGACATCTCCTACCAGGCGCCGATGCTGGTCGAGGTCCGCTTCGTCAACAAGGAGACGGGCGAGATCAAGGAGCAGCTCGTCTTCATGGGCGACTTCCCCCTGATGACCGACCGCGGCACCTTCATCATCAACGGCTCCGAGCGCGTCGTCGTCTCCCAGCTCGTCCGCTCCCCGGGCGTCTACTTCGCCGAGGAGATGGACAACGGCGTCAAGGTTCACCGCGCCCAGTTCATCCCCGCCCGTGGTGCCTGGCTCGAGTTCGAGGTCGACAAGCGCGGCCAGCTGGTCGTCTCCATCGACCGCAAGCGCCGTCAGTCCGCGACGCTGCTGCTGCGTGCCCTTGGTATCGCCAACACCGACGACGAGATCATCGCCCTTCTCGGCGACTCCGACGTCGTCCGCTCCACCATCGAGCGTGACTCCGCCCAGACGCGCGAGGACGCCCTCATCGAGATCTACCGTCGCCAGCGTCCGGGCGAGCCGCCCACCGTCGACGCCGCGCGCGCCCTTCTCGACGGCCTGTACTTCAACTCGCAGCGCTATGACCTCGCCAAGGTCGGCCGCTACAAGATCAACAAGAAGCTCGGCACCGAGCTCGACGCGACCGAGACCGTCCTGACCGACCAGGACATCATCGAGGCCCTGCGCTACCTGCTGGCCCTGCACGCCGGCGACATGACCAAGAAGACCGACGACATCGACCACTTTGGCAACCGACGCGTCCGCACCGTTGGCGAGCTCGTCGCCAACCAGTTCCGCATGGGCATGAGCCGCATGGAGCGTGTCGTCCGCGAGCGCATGGCCTCCCAGGACGTTGACGACATCACGCCGCAGTCGCTGATCAACATCCGCCCGATCGTGGCCGCCATCAAGGAGTTCTACGGCTCCTCGCAGCTCTCCCAGTTCATGGACCAGTCCAACCCGCTGTCCGGCCTCACCAACAAGCGCCGTCTGTCCGCGCTTGGCCCTGGTGGCCTGGCGGGCCACAAGTCCGGCTCCAGCCGTCGCACCAACGTGCCGACCGCCGTCCGCGACGTCCACAACTCCCACTACGCGCGCATGTGCCCGATCGAGACCCCCGAAGGCCCCAACATCGGCCTGATCGGCTCGCTCTCGCTGTACGCGCACGTCAACGAGTACGGCTTCATCGAGGCCCCGTACCGTCGCGTCGTCGACGGCAAGGTCACCGACCAGATCGACTGGATGACCGCCGACGAGGAGGAGAACCACATCATCGCCCCGGCGAACACGCCGTACGACTCCAAGACCGGCGAGTTCATCGAGGTTGACCTTGACGGCAAGCTCGTCAAGCCCGAGCACGTCGTCGCCCGCACCCGCGACTTCGACGGCTCCTTCGGCGCCCCCGCGCAGGTTCCCGTCGTCGACGTCGACTACATGGACGTCTCGCCCCGACAGCTGCTGTCCGTCGCCGCCACGCTCATCCCGTTCCTCGAGCACGACGACGCGAAGCGTACCCTCATGGGCGCCAACATGCAGCGTCAGGCCGTGCCCCTGATCAAGGCCTCCGCGCCGCTGGTCGGCACCGGCATGGAGCAGCGTGCCGCCTATGACTCCGGCGAGATGGTCTGCGCCTCCGAGGAGGGCATGGTCGTCGAGGTCGACGCCACCCACGCCGTCGTTCACGGCGAGTCCGGCGACATCCGCTACAACTTCCCCAAGTTCGAGCGCTCCAACCAGTCGACCTGCATCAACCACCGTCCCGTCGTCCACGTTGGCGAGAAGGTCGCCAAGGGCCAGCCTCTGGCCGACGGCACCTCCATCGAGAACGGCGAGCTCGCGCTGGGCAAGAACCTGCTCGTGGCCTACATGCCGTGGGAGGGCTACAACTACGAGGACGGTATCGTCGTCTCCGAGCGCGTCGTCCAGGACGACCTGCTCACCTCGATCAACATCTCCCGTCACGAGATCGACGCCCGTGACACCAAGCTTGGCCCCGAGGAGATTACCCGCGAGATCCCGAACCAGGGCGAGGACATGCTTGCCAACCTCGACGAGGACGGCATCATCCGCGTCGGCGCCGAGGTCGGCCCTGGCGACATCCTGGTGGGCAAGGTCACCCCGAAGGGCGAGACCGCGCTTACCTCCGAGGAGCGCCTGCTGCGCGCCATCTTCGGCGCCAAGGCCCACGACGTCCGCGACACCTCGCTGAAGATGCCCCACGGCTCCTATGGCCGTGTCGTCGAGATCGTCCGCTTCAGCCGCGAGGCCGGCGACGACCTGCCGCCCGGAGTCAACGAGCTCGTCCGCGTCTACGTCGCGCAGCGCCGCAAGATCCAGCAGGGCGACAAGATCTCCGGCCGTCACGGCAACAAGGGCGTCATCTGCCGCGTCCTGCCCGTCGAGGACATGCCCTACATGGCTGACGGCACCCCCATCGACGTCCTTCTCGACCCCCTGGGCGTTCCCTCCCGTATGAACGTCGGCCAGCTGCTCGAGTGCCACCTCGGCTGGGCCGCCTCGCACGGCTGGGACACCGAGTCCGCCGACTCCGACCACTACGTGCCTGGCCCCATGCCCGTGGCCACGCCGGTCTTTGACGGCGCCACCGACAAGGAGGTCGCCGAGGCGATTCGCCGCACCAACATCAACCTGGTCAACAAGGCCAAGGAGGAGTACGGCGAGAACATGCGCGAGGACTTCGTCCCCCAGCTCAACGAGATGGGCAAGACGACCCTTTACGACGGCCGCACCGGCGAGCCGTTCCGCGACAAGATCACCGTGGGCACGTCCTACATCCTGAAGCTCGGCCACATGGTCGACGACAAGATCCACGCTCGTTCGACCGGCCCGTACAGCCTCGTCACGCAGCAGCCCCTGGGCGGCAAGGCCCAGTTCGGCGGCCAGCGCTTCGGTGAGATGGAGGTTTGGGCGCTGTACGCGTATGGCGCCTCGAACGTCCTGCAGGAGATCCTCACCGTCAAGTCGGACGACACCAACGGTCGCGTCAAGACCTACGAGTCCATCGTCAAGGGCGAGAACGTCCCCGACGCGGGCATCCCCGAGTCCTTCAGGGTTCTCGTCAAGGAGATGCGTTCGCTGGCGCTGTCCATCGAGCCGATCTCCTACAAGAAGGGCGAGCAGCAGGCCCCCGAGGCCGACGCCGAGACGGTTGCCGCCGACGACGTCTTCTCTGCCGTCGACCAGGCCGCCGACCTCATCGGCGATGTGACCACCGCCAGCTCGGACGACGGCGCCGAGGCGCTTGTCGGCGACGTCCAGAACGAGAAGGAGTAACACACCGTGGCAGATTTCGAAACCACCGACTTCGACGCCATCAAGATCTCGCTTGCCTCCGCCGAACAGATCCGCAGCTGGTCTCACGGTGAGGTCAAGAAGCCCGAGACGATCAACTACCGCACGCTCAAGCCCGAGAAGGACGGCCTGTTCTGCGAGAAGATCTTTGGTCCGGCCAAGGATTGGGAGTGCTCGTGCGGCAAGTACAAGGGCATCCGCTTCAAGGGCATCACCTGCGAGCGCTGCGGCGTCGAGGTGACCACCTCCAAGGTGCGTCGTGACCGCATGGGCCACATCGAGCTCGCCGCTCCCGTGAGCCACATCTGGTACTTCAAGAGCCCCAACAGCTTCCCGCTGGCCCGTCTTCTCGACATCAAGGGCAAGGACCTCGAGAAGGTCCTGTACTTCGCCAGCTACATCATCACCCACGTCGACTACGAGGCCCGTGAGGCCGACGCCGTCGACCTCAAGGAGGAGCTGGCCGCCGACATCGAGGAGCTCGACGCCGAGCTCGAGGACCAGATCGCGCGTCTGAGGGAGCAGGGCGAGGCAGGCTCCGAGGACGAGTTCGATGGTGTCGAGCCCCTGTCCGAGGACGAGATCCGTGCCGGCATCGCCGACCTTGAGGAGGAGTACGAGGAGGAGAAGACCCTCCGTCGTGAGGCTTACGAGAAGTTCATGCAGCTCGAGGAGCGCGAGCTCATCGCCGATGAGTCGCTGTTCCGCGAGATGAAGAAGTACTACTCCATCTACTTCGACGGCGACATGGGTGCCGAGGCCGTTCGCGACCTGCTCCGTGGCATCGACCTCAAGGCCGAGTCCAAGGAGCTCCGCGCCATCATCGCCGACGACAAGAGCCAGAAGCAGAAGCGCGAGCGCGCCGTCAAGCGCCTCGAGATCGTTGACGCCTTCATCGAGGGCAACAACGACCCCGCGGACATGATTCTCGACGTCATCCCCGTCATTCCGCCCGACCTGCGCCCGATGGTTCAGCTCGACGGTGGCCGCTTCGCCGCGTCCGACCTCAACGACCTGTACCGTCGCGTCATCAACCGCAACAACCGACTCAAGCGCCTTCTCGACCTTGACGCCCCGGCGATCATCGTCAACAACGAGAAGCGCATGCTGCAGGAGTCCGTCGACGCCCTGTTCGACAACGGCCGTCGCGGCCGTCCCGTCACGGGTCGTGGTGGCCGTCCGCTGAAGTCGCTCGCCGAGTCCCTCAAGGGCAAGCAGGGCCGCTTCCGCCAGAACCTCCTCGGCAAGCGTGTCGACTACTCCGGCCGTTCGGTCATCGTCGTCGACCCGCAGCTCAAGCTGCACCAGTGCGGCCTGCCCAAGGCCATGGCCCTCGAGCTGTTCAAGCCGTTCGTCATGCGTCGCCTGGTCGACCGCAACCTCGTCGACAACATCAAGGCTGCCAAGCGCGCCATCGACCGCGCCGAGCCCGCCGTCTGGGACGTCCTCGAGGAGGTCATCGACGGTCGCCTGGTCCTTCTCAACCGAGCCCCGACGCTGCACCGCCTGTCCATCCAGGCCTTCGAGCCCGTCCTGGTCGAGGGCAAGGCCATCCACCTGCACCCGCTGGTCTGCGCTCCGTTCAACGCAGACTTCGACGGCGACCAGATGTCGGTCCACGTGCCCCTGTCCACGCAGGCCCAGACCGAGGCCCGCGTGCTGATGCTGTCGTCCAACAACGTGCGCAGCCCGGCTTCCGGCAAGGTTCTCACGGTTCCGTCGCAGGACATGGTCTTCGGCTGCTACTTCCTCACCAAGGAGAAGGAGGGTGCCGCTGGCGAGGGCCACGCTTTCTCCAGCTTCGAGGATGCCCTCAGCGCCTACGACGCCCGTCTCGGCGTCGACATCCAGGCCAAGGTCGTCGTGCGCGTCTCTGCCGCCGACGCCAACGCCGAGGTCGACGGCCGCAAGGTCTTCCGTGTCATGTCCGCCTGGGGCGAGCAGGTCGACCTCGACGTCACCGACGCTCCGCAGACCTTCGAGACCACCACGGGCCGCATCATCTTCAACCGCCAGTGCCTGCCCGCCGACTACCCCTTCATCAACTACAAGATGGTGAAGAGCGACATGGGCAAGCTCGTCAACGACTGCTGCGACCGCTACCCGCTCGCGCAGGTCGAGCCGATCCTGGACGCCATCAAGTACGCCGGCTTCCACTTCGCGACCCGCGCCGGCCTGACGGTCTCGGTCTGGGATGCCGTCATCCCCGACGAGAAGGAGCAGATCCTCGACGAGGCCCAGGGCGCCGTCGACGAGATCAACGAGAACTACGAGGACGGCCTACTGTCCGAGCGCGAGCGTCACGGCGAGGTCGTCAAGGCCTGGACCTCCGCCACCAACGAGCTCGGCGTCAAGATGCTCGAGGGCTTCGCAGAGGACAACCCCATCTACATGATGGCCGACTCCGGCGCCCGTGGCTCCAAGCTGCAGCTTCGTCAGCTCGCCGGCATGCGTGGCCTGATGGCCGACATGTCTGGTGAGACGATCGACCTTCCCATTAAGGCCAACTTCCGCGAGGGCCTGACGCCGCTGGAGTACTTCATCTCCACCTACGGCGCCCGTAAGGGCCTGGTCGATACCGCGTCGCACACCTCCGACTCCGGTTACCTGACCCGTCGTCTGGTCGACGCCGCCCAGGACGTTATCGTCCGCGAGGAGGACTGTGGCACGACCGAGGGCGTCACCTACGACCTCATCAAGGAGGGCGACCACTCGTCCGACCTCAACGTCGACCTGATCGGCCGTTGCGCCCTCAACGACGTCTGCAACCCCGTCACCGGCGAGGTCCTTATCGCCAAGGACGGCTATATCGAGTCCCGTGAGGACATCCAGCGCCTCGTGGACGCCGGCCTCAAGAAGGTCGAGCTCCGCGCCCTTCTCACCTGCCGCTCCAAGTACGGCGTGTGCCAGAAGTGCTACGGCTGGGACCTCTCGACCCGTCGCCCCGTCAACATCGGCACCGCGGTCGGCGTCATCGCCGCCCAGTCCATCGGCGAGCCGGGCACCCAGCTCACCATGCGTACGATTCACTCCGGTGGCGTTGCAGGCGCCGACGATATTACGCAGGGTCTGCCGACCGTTGCCCGCATGTTCGACGTCGTCGGCAACGTCAACGAGAAGATCCTGGGCCGCGAGGCCGACCTGGCCTCCGTGTCGGGTACGCTCACGATCACGACCGAGCAGAACGAGCACCTGCTGCGCATCGTCGACCCCGAGGACTCCAGCCGAATCCTCGCCGAGAAGCGCGTCCCGGTGTCCGTCCGCTTCATGCCCGGCGTCAAGGACGGCGTCCCCGTCCGTGCCGGCCAGCAGCTGACCCGCGGCTTCGCCAACTTCCGCAACCTGCGCAGGCTCACCGACATCGAGTCGACGATGCACACCTTCGTCGAGTCGGTCAAGGACGTCTACACCGGTCAGGGCGTTGCCCTGGACGACAAGCACATCGAGGTTATCGCCCGTCAGATGCTGCGTCGCGTCCAGATCACCAACCCCGGCGACTCCAGGTACCTGCTGGGCCAGTACGTCGACCGCTACGAGTTCGCCGACACCGTCAACGAGCTCGCGCTCGACGGCAAGACCCCGCCCGAGGCCGAGCCGACGATCCTGGGCGTCCTGCGTGTCTCCAGCTCCATCGACTCCTGGCTGTCCAGCGCGTCGTTCATCCGCACCGCGGGCGTTCTGACCGAGGCCGCGATCGAGGGCGAGGTCGACAACCTGCTCGACCTCAAGTCCAACGTCATCGTCGGCAAGAAGATTCCCGCCGGCACCGGCCTGGCTGCCTACGACAAGGTTGGCCTCACCTACCACGGCCAGAAGATAGACGGTCCCACCAGCCCCAACTCCAAGACGCTGCCCGAGTGGGCCCCCGACGCACTCAAGGACATCGAGGAGCAGCTCCCGCAGCAGCTCGACTGGGTTGGCGACGAGTATGGCTTCGGCGGCGTGTACTCCAAGAACGGCCGCACGCTCTCCAGCGAGGACGCGAAGCTCTACCTGTTCGACGACCTGGGCGTGTCGCAGCGCTGGACCAACAAGTTCAGCGAGGTGGGCATCGAGAACGTCGGTGACCTCATCGGCAAGACCGAGGACGACCTGCTGCGCATCGATGGCATCGGCGCCAAGGCCATCGAGGAGCTCCGTGACGGCCTCGAGGCCCGCGGTCTTCTCTACATCCTCGAGCCCGACGACGACACCGCCGACGACGAGGACCTGTCGCAGCTGCTGAACATGGTCTTCTCGCCCGACGACGGCAACGACGTCATGCTCGGTTCCGCCGCGCCGTCCACGCACCACTCGACCGACGAGCTGATCGGCGCCCCGAGCGAGGAGCAGCCGAAGGACTCCGGCTCCGTCATCAACGAGGACCTTCACTCCCTGGACGACATTCTGTCCCAGGTCGTGAGGCAGGAGGACGCCGCCGCCTCCGAGGGCGAGTCCGACGAGGACTAGCTTGACCCAGGCATTCCCTGCCTGAGGCATATGGGCACGATGGGGGAGGGGTTCGCAAGCCGCGGACCCCTCCCTTTGCGTTCGAGAATGTGTCTGTGGGATGGAGAGGGATACGCCCGGGTCCGTGGCGTTTTGACACCGCCCATATCAGGGCGTAAATTACCAACTTGCGCCAATTCTGGGTGACGTGTGCTGCGTCGCCTTCAAAGGGTTAGCAATTCCGATCGTTTCTAGATAGGTACGAAGGAGAGAAGCTTTGCCTACCATTAACCAGCTCGTCCGTCAGGGCCGCGTGAGCGTCAAGGCCAAGTCCAAGAACGCCGCCCTCCAGCACAACCCGCAGAAGCGCGGCGTGTGCACCCGCGTCTTCACCACCACCCCCAAGAAGCCGAACTCGGCACTGCGCAAGGTCGCGCGTGTCCGCCTGGTCAACGGCATCGAGGTTACCGCCTACATCCCCGGCGAGGGCCACAACCTGCAGGAGCACTCCATCGTCCTCATCCGCGGTGGCCGTGTCCGCGACCTGCCTGGTGTTCGCTACAAGATCATCCGTGGCGCCTACGACTGCGCCGCCGTCCAGAACCGCAAGCAGGGCCGTTCGCGCTACGGCGCCAAGCGTGCCTAAGTTCTAGGACCCTACGAGAAATCAAGTACTGAGGAGATAACATGCCGCGTCGTGCAGCAGCAGTTCGTCGTGAGGTCCAGCCTGACGCCGTTTACAACAACAGGCTCGTGACCCAGCTCATCAACAAGATCCTCCTGGACGGCAAGAAGTCCGTTGCCGAGCGCATCGTCTACGGCGCCTTCGACATCGTCAAGGAGAAGACCGAGCAGGATCCCCTGGCCGTCTTCAAGAAGGCCATGGACAACGTCCGCCCGACCCTCGAGGTCAAGCCCAAGCGCGTCGGTGGCGCCACCTACCAGGTGCCCATGGAGGTCAACTCCCGTCGTGCCACCACCCTCGCCATCCGTTGGATGGTCGGCTTCTCTCGCGCCCGCAAGGAGAAGAGCATGGCCGAGCGCCTGGCCAACGAGATCATCGACGCTTCCAACGGCGTTGGCGCTTCCGTGAAGAAGCGCGAGGACGTCTTCAAGATGGCCGAGGCCAACCGCGCGTTCTCTCACTACCGCTTCTAGTCGAGGGGAACTACTTCTATGGCAAAGAGCAAGTACACGCTCAAGGACATGCGTAACATCGGCATCATGGCCCACATCGATGCCGGTAAGACCACCACTACCGAGCGCATCCTCTACTACACCGGCAAGACCCACAAGATCGGTGAGGTCCACGATGGCGCCGCCACCATGGACTGGATGGTTCAGGAGCAGGAGCGCGGCGTTACCATTCAGTCCGCTGCTACCACCTGCTTCTGGGGCGATAACGTCATCCAGATCATCGATACCCCGGGCCACGTCGACTTCACGGCCGAGGTCGAGCGCTCCCTGCGCGTCCTCGACGGCGCAGTCGCCGTCTTCGACGCCGTTGCCGGCGTCCAGCCGCAGTCTGAGACCGTTTGGCGTCAGGCTCACAACTACCACGTCCCGCGCATCGCCTTCATCAACAAGTACGACCGCATCGGCTCTGACTTCTTCCACGCGATCGACACCATGAAGGAGCGCCTGCACGCTCCCGCGGTCGCCGCCCAGATCCCGATGGGCGCCGAGGACCAGTTCTGGGGCCTCATCGACCTGGTCACCATGACCGCCTGGGACTTCAAGGAAGATGCCAAGGGCATGATCTACCCCGAGGCCATGGACGCCATCCCCGACGAGTTCACCGAGCTCGCCCAGGAGAAGCGCGAGGAGCTGCTCGACGCCGCCGCCAACTTCGACGACGACCTCATGGAGAAGATCCTCATGGAGGAGGAGATCGAGGTCTCCCAGCTCAAGGCCGCCCTGCGCAAGGGTGTCATCGCCAACGAGCTCAACCTCGTCTTCGTCGGCTCCGCCTACAAGAACAAGGGTATCCAGGAGCTGCTCGACGCCGTCGTCGACTACCTCCCCAGCCCGCTCGACATTCCTCCCGTCGAGGGCACCGCGCCCAAGACCGGCGAGACCGTCCAGCGCAAGGCTGACAACAAGGAGCCCTTCTCGGCCCTGGCCTTCAAGATCCAGACCGACCCCTTCGTCGGTAAGCTGACCTACTTCCGCGTTTACTCTGGCACCGCCGAGTCCGGTAGCTATGTCTACAACTCGACCTCCGGCAACCGCGAGCGCCTGGGCCGCATCCTCGAGATGAACGCCCACGACCGTACGGACCGTGACGCTTGCGCCACGGGCGACATCGTCGCCGCCGTCGGCCTGAAGAACACCCGCACCGGTGACACCCTGTGCGACGAGGCCCACCAGATCATTCTGGAGTCCATCGACTTCGCCGACCCCGTCATCGATGTCGCCGTCGAGCCCAAGACCAAGGCCGAGCAGGACAAGATGTCCGTTGGCCTGGCCAAGCTCGCCGAGGAGGACCCGACCTTCCAGGTCCACACCGACCACGAGACCGGCCAGACCATCATCGCCGGCATGGGCGAGCTGCACCTCGAGATCATCGTCGACCGCCTGAAGCGCGAGTTCAACGTTGACTGCAACGTGGGTAAGCCCCAGGTCGCCTACCGTGAGTCCGCCGGCCACGCCGTCCAGCACGCCGAGGGCAAGTTCGTCCGCCAGTCCGGCGGCCGCGGCCAGTACGGCCACGCCGTCATCGACATGGAGCCGAACGAGGAGGGCAAGGGCTACGAGTTCGTCAACGCCATCGTCGGCGGCGTCGTGCCCAAGGAGTACATCCCCTCGATCGACAAGGGCATCCAGGAGGCGCTCGAGACCGGCGTCATCGCCGGCTACCCGGTCGTCGACGTCAAGGTCACCCTGGTCGACGGTTCCTACCACGAGGTCGACTCCTCCGAGGCCGCCTTCAAGGTCGCCGGTTCCATGGCTATCAAGGACGCCCTGAAGAAGTCCGACCCCGTTCTTCTCGAGCCGATCGAGGACGTCGAGGTTGAGACGCCGCAGCAGTACCTGGGCGACGTCATGGGCAACCTCAACTCCCGCCGCGGCAAGATCGAGGGCATGGAGGAGCGCAACGGCACCACGTCCATCAAGGCCAAGGTGCCCCTGGGCGAGATGTTCGGCTACGCTACCGACCTTCGCTCCCAGACCCAGGGCCGCGCGAGCTACACCATGCAGTTCGCGTCCTACGAGCCCGTCCCCAAGGCCGTCGCCGACGAGATCGTCAAGAAGGCCGGCGGCAACGCCTAAAGACAAACTCAACGAGCCCTCGGCTCATCGATGGAGGTAAAAGTGTCCACCCAGAAGATCAGGATTCGCCTCAAGGGCTACGATCACGAGGTCGTCGATCAGTCCGCGAAGCTCATCGTCGATACCGCGCAGAAGACCGGCGCCCGCGTCTCCGGCCCGATTCCCCTGCCCACCGAGCGCAACCTCTACACGGTCATCCGCTCCCCGCACAAGGACAAGGACTCCCGCGAGCAGTTCGAGATGCGCACCCACAAGCGCCTCATCGACATCCTCGACCCCACGTCCTCCACGGTCGACTCGCTGATGCGTCTCGACCTGCCGGCTGGCGTCGACATCGAGATCAAGCTCTAAGCCTCTCAAGGCATCGAGTTTTCGGAACCCCTCGGGCTAGCCTCGGGGGGTTCTTCTCGTATTCCTGCCGAGAAGTGCGGTCCGTTCGCGGCCCTTCTCGGCAGTTGCCAGCAAAGGATATAGAGATTGTGAAGGCCCTCTGACCTGTGTATACTAGACAGGCTGTTCATTAGGGGCATGCTGTGCCGAATCCGTAAAACACGGTGCCGGGCGTATCCCTTCGACAGGGACTGGTCGCAATTGCAGACGACTGGCGCCAGGGAGAGGGAATTCGCAGCTCACGGCCCTGCCTAGAATGTTCGGCAAAGTCAGGATGTGGTCCGCTGGGGAGGGCGCAAGGGCGCCCAACGTGTCCCATGACCACCGAGGGTAAGGATTTGGAATGGTCAGCACGATTCTCGGCCGTAAGATCGGGATGACGCAGGTGTTCGACGAGGACGACAACGTCGTGCCCGTCACCGTCATCCAGGCAGGCCCCTGCGTTGTCTCGCAGGTCAAGACCAAGGCCACCGACGGCTACGACGCCGTTCAGATTGGCTTTGGCACCGTCAAGCACGTCAACAAGCCCATGGCTGGTCACTTCGCCAAGGCTGGCGTCGAGCCCATGCGCACCCTGCGCGAGGTTCGCGTCGAGAACGGCGAGGAGCACAAGTGCGGCGACGTCGTCACCGTTGCCGACTTCGCTGACGTCAAGAACGTCGACGTCACCGGCACCTCCAAGGGCAAGGGCTTCCAGGGCACCATCAAGCGCTGGAACTTCTCCCGCGGCCCCATGACCCACGGTTCGCGCAACCAGCGCAAGCCGGGCTCCATCGGCCAGTGCGCCTATCCCGCGCGCGTCCGCAAGGGCCTGCACATGGCCGGTCACATGGGCGACGAGCGCGTCACCGTCAAGAACCTCAAGCTGGTTCAGGTTGACGCCGAGCAGAACCTCATGCTCGTCAAGGGTGCCGTCCCCGGCGGAAAGAACGCTCTCGTCTCGATCCGCATGGCCTAAGGGCCCACTCAAACAGCTTTTAGGCTAGCAAGGAGAAACAGATGTCCAACATCGAAATCAAGAACGCGGAGGGAAAGACGGTCGACACCGTCGAGTTCTCCTCTGACGTCTTCGGCATCGAGCCGAACATTGCCGTCACCCACCAGGTCGTGGTGTGCCAGGCTTCCAACCTGCGTCAGGGTACGCACTCCACCAAGAACCGCTCCGCGGTCTCTGGCGGCGGCATCAAGCCTTGGCGTCAGAAGGGCACTGGCCGTGCCCGTCAGGGCACCATCCGTGCCCCGCAGTGGACTGGCGGTGGTGTTGTCTTTGGCCCCACCCCGCACAGCCACGCCAAGAAGGTCAACAACAAGGAGGTCAAGCTGGCCATGCGCTCTGTCCTTTCGGGCAAGCTGCGTGACGCCGAGCTGACCCTGGTCGACTCCTTCTCCTTCGAGAAGCCCTCGACCAAGCAGGCCGTCGCCCTTCTCGCCGCCCTTGGTGTCGAGGGCAAGCGCGTGACCGTCGTTGTCGCCGACGATGACATCAACGCCTTCCTGTCGTTCCGCAACATCAAGAAGGTCAACGTCATCGGCTCCACCGAGGCCAACGCTGGCAACCTCATCGACAACGGCGCCCTCGTCATGAGCGTCGCGGTCGCGAAGCAGCTCGAGGAGGCGCTCGCATAATGAACTCCGTCTACAACGTCATCATCCGCCCGGTCGTCTCCGAGCGTACGTTCGACCTCATGGGCCAGAACAAGTACACCTTCGAGGTCGCCAAGGACGCTCCCAAGGAGGAGATCCGCGACGCCGTCGAGAAGATCTTCAACGTGCACGTCGTGAAGGTCAACACGGTCAACGTCAAGCCCAAGAACAAGCGCGTCCGCTTCGTCCAGGGCAAGACCCGCACCTGGAAGAAGGCCATCGTCACCATCGCCGAGGGTGAGTCCATCGAGATCTTCGGCGCCCAGGCCGAGGCCTAGTTCCATCAGCACCTCCGCCCCCGCACGAGCGGGGGCGTAAGTCTGGTGCCGCGTCTATGGATACGCGCGGTACCGTGGTAATCCGGCGTCACCTCGCCGGGGCACGCCGTTGCCCCAATCCCTGAGCGGGGCGGCTAACGGATAAGAAGGGAAAGTTTCATGGGAGTCAAGCACCTCAAGCCTACGAGCGCAGGCCGTCGCTTCCAGACGATTTCGGACTTCTCCGAGATCACGACGACGAAGCCCGAGAAGTCGCTTCTCAGGCCCCTGCCCAAGAAGGCCGGCCGTAACAACAACGGCCGCATCACGACCCGTCACCAGGGTGGCGGCGTCAAGCGTCAGTACCGCATCATCGACTTCAAGCGCAACAAGGACGGCGTGCCCGCCAAGGTCGCTACCATCGAGTACGATCCGAACCGTTCCGCTCGTATCGCACTGCTGCACTATGTCGACGGCGCCAAGGCCTACATCCTGTGCCCCAAGGGCCTCAACGTGGGCGACACCGTCGTCTCCGGTGTCGATGCCGACATCAAGCCGGGCAACGCGCTGCCCCTCGCCAACATCCCCGTTGGTACCCTGATTCACGCCGTCGAGTTCCAGCCGGGCAAGGGCGCTGCCATTGCCCGTTCCGCCGGCAACTCCTGCCAGCTCATGGGTAAGGACAACGGCTACGCCGTCCTGCGCATGCCCTCCTCCGAGCTTCGTCGCGTGCTTCTCACCTGCCGCGCCACCGTCGGTGAGGTCGGCAACGCCGATCACTCCAACATCACCATCGGCAAGGCCGGCCGCAAGCGCAAGATGAACGTCCGTCCGACCGTCCGTGGTACCGTCATGAACCCTGTCGACCACCCGCACGGCGGCGGCGAGGGCAAGAACCACACCTCCGGCCGTCCGTCCGTCTCTCCGTGGGGCAAGCCGTCCAAGGGTGCCAAGACGCGCAACCCGAAGAAGGCCTCGAACCGCCTCATCATCCGTCGTCGCAAGACGAAGTAGTCGGAACACGAGTAGTAGGAGATAGCAAGAATGAGCAGAAGTCTCAAGAAGGGCCCGTTCGTGGAGACTCGCCTCCTCGCGCGTGTCGCCGCGATGAACGAGGCCGGCAAGAAGGAGGTCGTCAAGACCTGGTCGCGCTCCTCGACCATCTTCCCCGAGATGGTTGGTCACACGATCGCTGTCCACGACGGCCGCAAGCACGTCCCCGTGTACGTCACCGAGTCCATGGTTGGTCACAAGCTGGGCGAGTTCGCCCCGACCCGCACGTTCCGTGGTCACAAGAAGGCTTAAGGGAGGTAACGAGTAATGGCTAACAACACTGCCTCCAACGAGGTCCGCGCCACCGCCAAGTACGTGCGCATTGCCCCCCGTAAGGCCCGTCTGGTCGTCGACCAGATTCGCAACAAGACTGTCGAGAAGGCTCTCGAGACGCTGCAGTTCACGCAGCGTGCCGCTGCCGTCGACGTCGAGAAGGTTCTGCGTTCGGCTGTTGCCAACGCCGAGAACAACAACGGCATGAACCCGAACAACCTGGTTGTCAAGGCTGCCTACGTTGACGAGGGCCCGACGCTTAAGCGCATCCGTCCTCGCGCCAAGGGCTCCGCTTCGCGCATCAACAAGCGCACGAGCCACATCACCGTCATCGTCGCTCCCCGAAAGGAGGCGTAGGGAAAGCATGGGTCAGAAAGTTCAGCCTACTGGCTTCCGCCTCGGTATCACCGAGAACTGGCGTTCCCGTTGGTACGCCGAGAAGGACTACGCCAAGACTCTCGGTAACGACCTCGAGATCCGTAAGTACCTCGAGAAGCGCCTCTCCCGCGCGGCTCTGTCCCGCGTCGAGATCGAGCGCGCCGGCGACAAGGTCAAGGTGACCATCCTCACCGCCCGTCCCGGCATCGTCATCGGCAAGAAGGGCTCCGAGATCGACGCCCTGCGTGGCGAGCTCGAGAAGATCGCTGGTGTCGGCAAGGGCCAGGTCAGCGTCGACGTCGTCGAGATCAAGCGTCCCGAGCTGGATGCCTCCCTCGTCGCCCAGTCCGTCGCCGAGCAGCTCGAGCAGCGCATCGCCTTCCGTCGCGCTATGCGCAAGGCCGTCCAGTCCGCCCGCAAGGCCGGCGCCAAGGGCATCCGTATCCAGTGCTCCGGCCGTCTCGGCGGTGCCGAGCTCGGTCGTCGCGAGTGGTACCGCGAGGGTCGCGTGCCCCTGCACACCCTGCGTGCCAGGATCGACTACGGCGAGGCCACTGCCCGCACCACCATGGGCGCCTGCGGCGTCAAGGTTTGGATCTACCTCGGCGAGAAGCTCCCCGGCCAGCCTGCGCCCAACCCGGCGCTTGAGGGCTCGAGCCGTCCCCGCCGTCGCAACGAGAGGAGGGGCAACTAATGCTGGCTCCTAAGCGAATCCGTCACCGTAAGGTTCAGCGTGGCTCCATGAAGGGCCAGGCCAAGGGTGGCACCCAGCTCAACTTCGGTGATTACGGCCTGCGTGCCGAGGAGGCCCACTGGATCACCAACCGTCAGATCGAGGCCGCTCGTATCGCCATGACCCGTTACATGAAGCGTGGCGGTAAGGTCTGGATCACCATCTTCCCGGACAAGCCCATCACCAAGAAGCCCGCCGAGACCCGCATGGGCTCCGGTAAGGGTAACCCCGAGGAGTGGGTGGCCGTCGTCAAGCCCGGCCGCATCATGTTCGAGATCACCGGCGTCAGCGAGGAAGTTGCCAGGGAGGCCCTGCGTCTCGCTCAGCACAAGATGCCGATCAAGACCAAGATCGTCGCCCGCGCCGATCAGGCTGGGGAGGATAAGTAAATGAAGTCGACCGAACTCCGCGAGCTCTCCGACCAGGAGCTCTCCAAGAAGCTCGAGGACACCCGCGCCGAGCTCTTTAACCTGCGTTTCCAGATGGCCACCAGCCAGCTGGACAACACGGCTCGCGTCACCACCGTCAAGCGTGACATTGCCCGAATCCAGACCGAGATTCGTGCTCGTCAGATCGCGGCGCAGAAGAGCGCTGCGGCCAACTAGATCGCAGGAGATACACAATGAGCGATACCGAAAACAGGAACGCGCGTAAGGTTCGCACCGGGGTCGTCACGTCTATCTCTGGCGAGAAGACCGTGACCATCACGATTTCCGAGCGCAAGCCTCACCCCAAGTACGGCAAGATGATGACCACGACCAAGAAGCTCCACGCTCACGACGAGGAGCAGGTCTGCGGCCTGGGCGACACCGTCAAGGTCATGGAGACCCGCCCCCTGTCCAAGGACAAGCGTTGGCGCGTGGTCGAGATCGTCGAGAAGGCCAAGTAGGCACGACCTTTAGTTAATCCATCCAGCCAAGTGCGTCGCACGTTGGGCGCACCTCTGGCGGGAACAGTTCGGAGGATTTGATGATTCAGCAGGAGTCCATGCTCGCTGTCGCCGACAACTCCGGCGCGCGTCGCGTGAAGTGCATCAAGGTCCTGGGCGGCTCCAAGCGTCGTTACGCTCGCATCGGCGACGTCTTCGTCGGCGCCGTGCAGGAGGCCACGCCCGGTGGCAACGTCAAGAAGGGCGACATCGTCAGGTGCGTCGTCGTCCGTACCGTCAAGGAGACCCGTCGCAAGGACGGCTCCTACATTAAGTTCGACCAGAACGCCTGCGTCCTGATTCAGAAGGACGGCTCTCCGGTCGGCACCCGCATCTTCGGGCCCGTCGCCCGCGAGCTGCGTGACCGCAAGTACATGAAGATCGTCTCGCTCGCACCTGAGACGCTGTAGGCAAGGGAGCGCACGCATGCCTAAGATGAACGTCAAGAAGGACGACCTGGTCCAGGTCCTGTCCGGCAAGGACAAGGGCAAGCAGGGCAAGGTGCTCCGCGCCCTCCCCGCCAAGGGCAAGGTCGTTGTCGAGGGTGTCGCCATCGTCAAGAAGGCCACCCGTCCCAACCCCAACAACCAGGCTGGCGGCATCGTGTCGCAGGAGGCCGCGATCGACGTCTCCAACGTCGCCCTCGTGTGCCCCAAGTGCGGCAAGCCGACCCGCGTCGGTCACCAGGACGGCAAGCGCGTCTGCAAGAAGTGCGGCGAGCTGTTCTAGTCATTGCCGGGTAGCGCCCGGACATGCCAGTGGCAATCAGAAGGACCCCGACATCGGCCGGGGTCCTTCTTTTGTATGTGGAGACCCTTCGCTTGAATGAGTGCCTGGCTGCCGAGAAGGGCTTTGAGCTCAAGGTACTTCTCGGCAGCTTGCTCGGCAATGTGTGCAAACGACGAATGCCCGAAGAGCCTGGATTTTCCTTGGCGCAGAGCATATTATTTGAACTTGCGTCACTACATAGGGACATTTATGTAGCGACGTGGTAATGGCTCCCGACTGGCCAGGTCGGGGGGCGCGAGGTTGGTCCCCGCGCACAATCCACCATGAGTGAAGGAGAGAACATGGCCGAGAAGCAGGACGCTTACGTCCCCCGCCTCAAGGAGCAGTACTACGCCACCGTGCGTGACGAGCTCCAGAAGCAGTTCAACTACAGCAACGTGCACCTCATCCCCAAGTTCGAGAAGATCGTCGTGAACATGGGTGTCGGCGAGGCTGCCACCGATTCCAAGGCCATCGACGGTGCCGTCGCTGACCTGACCGCCATCACTGGCCAGAAGCCGATGGTCACCCGTGCCCGTAAGTCCATCGCCACCTTCCACCTGCGCGCTGGCATGCCCATCGGCGCCAAGGTCACCCTTCGCGGCGACCGTATGTGGGAGTTCCTGGACCGCCTGATTGCCGTCGCGATTCCTCGCATCCGCGACTTCCGCGGCATCTCCAGCAAGTCCTTCGACGGCCGTGGCAACTTCTCCATGGGCGTCACCGAGCAGTCCATCTTCCCCGAGATTGACTTCGACAAGATCGACCACGCTCGCGGCATGGACATCACCATCGTCACCACCGCCGCCACCGACGAGGAGGGCAAGGCTCTGCTTCAGGCCTTCCACTTCCCGTTCAAGCAGGACTAGCGGCAACTAACTATTTGGTAAGTCGCGCCCCGGGAAAGCCCGGGACGGCTTCAAGAAGGAGGATTTGTGGCTAAGACTTCGATGATCGTCAAGGCTTCGCGTGAGCCGAAGTTCTCGACGCGCGCACAGAACCGCTGCCAGCGTTGTGGGCGTCCCCACTCCGTTTACCGCAAGTTCGGTCTGTGCCGTGTCTGCTTCCGCGAACTCGCGAGCAAGGGCGAGCTTCCCGGCGTCAAGAAGGCCAGCTGGTAACAGCTGACTGCGTCGGAGCAGTCGCGTCCAGGCGCTGCCGCCACGGGTGGTAGCGAACCGAGCGCGGGAATTCATCCCTAACGAAGGAGAACACTACATGAACGTTACCGATCCCATCGCGGACATGCTGACGCGCATCCGCAACGCGAACTCCGCGAGCAAGGCCACGGTCTCCATGCCGTCGTCCAAGGTGCTCGTCGAGGTCGCTCGCGTCATCACCGAGGAGGGTTACGTCGAGGGCTACACGGTCGAGGACACCAAGCCCCAGAAGACCCTCACCATCACCCTCAAGTACGGCCCCAAGCGCTCCAAGGTCATCAAGGGCATCAAGCGCATTTCCAAGCCTGGTCTGCGCAAGTACTCCTCTGCTGAGGACCTGCCCCGCGTCCTCGGTGGCCTCGGCACCGCCGTCATCTCCACCTCCAAGGGCATGATGTGCGACCGCGACGCCCGTAAGCTCGGCGTCGGCGGCGAGATTATCGCCTTCGTCTGGTAACACTCGGCAGGAAAAGGAAAGGAGACACCGTGTCTCGTATCGGTAAGAAGCCTGTCCAGATTCCCGCCGGAGTCACCGTGGCAGTCAATGGCAACAACGTTTCCGTTAAGGGTTCCAAGGGCGAGCTGAACCGCTCGTTCTCCGAGCTCGTCAACATCGCCGTGGAGGGCGAGGAGGTCCTCGTCACCCGCGTTGACGACTCCACCGCCTCTAACGCGCAGCAGGGTCTCACCCGCACCCTCATCAACAACATGGTCATCGGCGTTTCCGAGGGCTATGCCAAGAAGCTCGAGCTGACGGGCGTCGGCTACCGTGCCGCTCTCAAGGGCAAGGACCTCGACCTCTCCCTGGGCTATTCGCACCCCGTCATCTACGTTGCCCCCGAGGGCATCACCTTTGAGGTGCCTGACAACACCCACATCACCGTCAAGGGCATCTCCAAGGAGCAGGTCGGCCAGGTTGCCGCCGAGATTCGCATGAAGCGTCCTCCCGAGCCGTACAAGGGCAAGGGCATCCACTATGAGGGCGAGCGCATCCGCCGCAAGCTCGGCAAGGCCGCCAAGTAAACCCCGCTCCGCGAGGTAGGTTAGACCGCCACCCCGTTAGGTGGCGGCACGAAAAGGAGTAGCAATGAACAAGCAGAAGGCTAAGCAGCTCGGCCTCAAGCGCCGTCAGCGCCGCGTTCGTGCCAAGGTCAACGGCACCGCCGAGCGTCCGCGCCTCGCCGTGCACCGCACCAACGCTCACATCTACGCTCAGGTCATCGATGACGTCACCTCGACGACCATCTGCTCTGCGTCGACCCTTGACGCCGAGTTCCGTGCCACTGGCAAGCTGGGCTCCAACAAGGAGGCCGCTGAGTTCGTTGGCGAGCTCGTCGCCAAGCGCGCCCTGGACAAGGGCGTCACCACGGTCACCTTCGACCGTGGCGGCCGCATCTACCACGGCCGTGTCAAGGCTCTCGCAGACGGCGCCCGCAACGCGGGCCTGAAGTTCTAGGAGGATTGAATAATGGCACGTGATCGCAAGCGCCAGCAGGATAGCGACCTTCAGGAGCGCGTCGTCTACATTCGTCGTGTCTCGAAGACCGTCAAGGGCGGCCGTCGCATGAGCCTCGTCGCTCTCGTCGTCGTTGGCGACGGCAAGGGCAAGGTCGGCATTGGTACCGGCCGCTCCGCCGAGGTGCCCCTGGCCATTCAGAAGGCCGTCGACGACGCCAAGAAGAACATGTTCACGGTTCCCGTTACCGAGGCCGGCTCCATCCCCCACGCGGTCGATGGTCGCTTCGGCGCTGGCCGCGTCCTGATTCGCCCGGCCATCGAGGGTACCGGTGTCATTGCCGGTGGCCCCGTCCGTCCGCTGTTCGAGCTCGCCGGCATCACCAACGTCCTGGCCAACTCGCTCGGCACTGACAACGCCCTGAACATGATTAAGGCTGCCGCCGAGGGCCTCAAGCAGCTCGAGAGCCCCGAGCAGACCGCCGAGCGTCGCGGCATCACCGTCGCGCAGATGTTCGTCGGGAAGGAGAACTAAACATGGCAGACAAGACTCTGAAGGTCACGCTGGTTCGCAGCGCCGTGGCCTCCGTGAAGAAGGACCAGACGGCCACCTGCCGCGCCATGGGCCTTCGCAAGATCGGCGACGTCGCCACCCTGCCCGACAACCCCAGCGTCCGAGGCATGATCTTCAAGGTCAAGCACCTCGTTGACGTGGAAGAGAACTAGGAGTCACCCAATGCAGCTTCACGATCTGCGCCCCAACGAGGGTGCCAAGAAGGCCCGCAAGCGCATCGGCCGCGGCAACTCCTCTGGTCACGGCACCACTGCCGGTCGCGGCCAGAACGGCCAGCTCTCCCGTGCCGGTGGCGGCAAGGGTGCCGGCTTCGAGGGCGGCCAGACCCCGCTCGCGATGCGTCTCCCGAAGCTTCCGGGCTTCCGTAACATCAACCGCGTCGAGTACGCGCCCGTGAACGTCTCTCGCATCGATGCCCTCTACGCCGACGGCGAGACCGTCGACGGCGAGTCGCTCGTTGCCAAGGGCGTCATCAAGTCGGCTGACAAGCTCGTCAAGGTTCTCGGTAACGGCGAGATCACCAAGAAGGTCACCGTCAAGGTCGACAAGGTCTCCGCTTCCGCCAAGGCCAAGATCGAGGCCGCTGGAGGAAAGGTCGAGCTCCCGTGCTAAAGGGCATTGTCAACGCGTTCCGCATCAAGGAGCTGCGCGACAAGATCCTGCTCACGTTGGGCATCCTCGTGCTGTACCGCATCGGTTCGCACGTCCCCGTCCCTGGCATCCCCTTCACGGGGATGCTGGCGGCGTACCAGAACGCATCGTCCAACGCGAGCTTCATCTCGGTGCTCGACCTGTTCTCGGGTGGTGCACTGTCGCGCGTCTCGGTGTTCTGCCTGGGCATCATGCCTTACATCACCTCTGAGATCATCATGCAGATGATGCAGACCGTGATTCCCTCCCTTGGCGAGCTTGCTAAGGAGGGTGAGGCTGGCCAGCGCAAGGTTACCCAGTACACGCGTTATCTGACGATTGGCCTCGCCACGGTGAACGCCATCGGATACCTGTTCCTGTTCAAGAGCGCCTCGTTCGGCATCTCCTTTGCGACCGCAGGCGCACCCGAGCTTCTGATGGACATCGTCGTGGTGGTCACCATGGTCACTGGCGCCGTGCTCATCATGTGGCTTGGTGAGGTCATTACGCAGCGTGGCATCGGCAACGGCATGTCGCTGATCATCTTCACCAACATCATCAGTGGCCTGCCTGCGTCCCTGACCGCTACGATCGCCTCGTCCAACACCGGCTTCGTGATGGCCATCGTCACCGTCCTGGTGATTTGCGCGGTCATCCCGTTCATCGTCTACATCGAGCGCGGCCAGCGTCGCATTCCGGTGCAGTATGCCAAGCGCATGGTTGGACGAAAGATGATGGGTGGTCAGACCACTTACCTGCCGATTAAGGTCAACACGGCGGGTGTCGTGCCCATCATCTTCGCCTCGGCGATTCTGTACCTCCCGGCGCAGCTTGCCGTCTTCTTCCCGAACGTTGGGTGGATCAACGGCTTTGCCAACGCCATCTCGAGCGGCTGGATCAACTGGCTGCTCTCCGTGCTCCTGATCGTGTTCTTCGCGTACTTCTACACCGCCATGGTCTTCAACCCCGACGAGACCGCCGACAACCTGCGCAAGCAGGGTGGCTTCATCCCCGGCGTCCGTCCCGGCTCTGCCACCGCGGCCTATATCAAGAACACGCTCAGCCACATCACCCTCCCGGGCGGCATCTTCATGGCCCTCGTTGCGATCGTCCCTTCGATCGTCTTCGCCTTCACCTCGAACGAGCTTATTCGCGCGTTCGGCGGCACCTCGGTGCTGATTATGGTCGGCGTCGCCCTCGACTCGATCTCGCAGCTCGAGAGCCAGCTCAAGATGCACAACTACGAGGGATTCTTCAAGTAGGAACTAGGACTAGGGGAGAGAAGGACCGATGAATATCGTTCTGCTCGGCGCCCCGGGCGCAGGCAAGGGCACCCAGGCTCAGAAGCTCGTCGCCGAATTCGGCGTTGCGCACATCTCCACCGGCGACCTGCTTCGTGCGGCCGTCAAGGCCGAGAGCAAGCTTGGCAAGCAGGCCAAGTCCTACATGGACGCTGGCAAGCTCGTGCCTGACGAGCTCGTGGTCGACCTCGTCAAGGAGCGCCTTGCCGCCGATGACGCCCAGAAGGGCTTCATTCTCGATGGTTTTCCGCGCAACACCGCACAGGCCGTCACGCTTGACTCCGAGCTCGCCACTCTGGCCATGGATCTTGACGCGGCCCTTCTGGTTGACGTCGACTCCGAGGTCATCGTCAAGCGCCTGAGCTCCCGCCGCACTTGCCGTGCGTGTGGTTTCACCGGCACCGCTGCCGACGAGACCTGCCCGCGCTGTGGTGGCGAGATGTACCAGCGTGACGACGATAAGCCTGAGACGATTCAGAACCGTCTCGACGTCTACGCCACGCAGACATCTCCTCTTGTCGAGTACTATCGTGGCCACGGCATTCTCAAGACGGTTGATGGCGACCGTCCCGTTGACGAGGTGTATGCCGACGTCAAGTCCCTGCTCGGGCTATGATCAAGATCAAGTCCGCTCGCCAGATTGAAGAAATGAAGAGTGCCGGGGCGCTGTCCAAGACAGCGCTCCGGCGCGTTGGTGAGGCAGTTGTACCCGGAGTTACCACGTTGGAGCTGGATGCCATTGCCGAGCGAGTCATCCGTTCGGCTGGCGCCACTCCCACCTTCAAGGGGTATTGCGGCTTTCCCGGAACCATCTGCGCGAGCGTGAACGACCAAATCGTTCACGGCATTCCGTCCTCTTCGATGGTGTTGCAAGATGGCGACATCGTCTCCGTTGACGTCGGGGCCACGTTTGGCGGCTGGGTTGGTGACAACGCCTGGACCTTCTATTGCGGCCAGCCCTCCAGAGAGGCGCAGGTCCTCTGCGAGGTTACCCGCGATTGTCTGAAGGCTGCTATTCGCCAGGCTGTTCCGGGAAATCGCCTGGGTGATGTCGGCGACGCCGTTCAGCGCCTTGCCGAGAGGCACGGTTTTGGTGTCGTGCGTGACTACACTGGTCACGGCGTCGGACGTGACATGCACGAGGAGCCAAACGTCCCCAACTACGGAAAGCGTGGTCGCGGCGTTCGCCTTCAGAGCGGCATGGTCATCGCGATCGAGCCGATGATCACCCTTGGCAACCAGGCCAACGATGTCGCAGGCAATGGTTGGACCGTTTCGACCCTTGATGGCTCGCTTGCGGCCCACTACGAGAATACCGTGGCCATCACCGATGACGGCCCGGTCGTTCTGACTGCCGACGAGCTTGGGTCTTGGTGCGAGTTCCAGGGTGGAAAGCGCTAGCCTAACCTCGGGCATCGATTGAACGTGACTTCCCCATGCCCTTCTCGGCAGGGAAGTCATTTCATCTGTGTTCGATTGGTGTGACCGTGGACGGCTCGGCTCGGTTTATGTAAGATATCTAGCTGCTGTCACTGTGCCGATAGTGTGAAAGGGTAAGCCACAAGTGAGCAAACAGGACGCCATCGAGCTTGAGGGCAAGGTCATCGAGCCGCTGCCCAACGCAATGTTCAACGTCGAGCTTGAGAACGGCAAGACCATTCTCTGCACCATCTCGGGCAAGATTAGGATGAACTACATCCGCATCCTTCCCGGAGACAAGGTTGTCGTCGAGATTTCGCCGTACGACCTGACCCGCGGTCGCATCACCTACCGCTACAAGTAACAGCACCACCACCCTAGGTTTATCTGGGCATTAGCCGGTTATTAACGCCTGCGGCTGGGCGACGAGATAGTGTGTTCCAGCTTCCACCTGGAACGCCGCAGAACCATCGGTTCGTACAGGAACTACCGAGAGGAAGAACGATGAAGGTACGTCCTTCGGTCAAGAAGATGTGCGATAAGTGCAAGATCATCCGCCGTCACGGCAAGATTTACGTGATCTGCGAGAACCCGCGCCACAAGCAGCGCCAGGGCTAAGAGAGGAGCATCAAGTTGGCCCGTATCAACGGTGTCGACCTCCCGCGCGAGAAGCGCGTCGAGATCGGTCTTACCTACATCTACGGCATCGGCCGCACCACTGCCAGCAAGGTTTGTGAGAAGGCCGGCGTCAACCCCGCCACCCGCGTCCGCGATCTTACTGAGGACGAGGTCACCAAGCTCCGCGATGCCATCGACGAGTCCTACACCGTCGAGGGTGATCTGCGTCGTGAGGTCAAGCAGAACATCGCCCGCCTGATGGAGATCGGCTGCTACCGCGGCCTCCGTCACCGCAAGGGCCTCCCCGTCCGCGGCCAGCGCACGCACACCAACGCTCGCACCCGCAAGGGCAAGAAGCGTCAGGTCGGCGGCAAGAAGAAGAAGTAGGGGATAACAGAGCATGGCTACCGCTAAGAAGGGCGCGCGTCAGCGCGTCAAGCGCTCCGAGCGCAAGAACATCGCCGTGGGCCAGGCCCACATCAAGAGCACGTTCAACAACACGATCATCTCCATCACCGACCCCCAGGGCAACGTGATCGCCTGGCAGTCCGCCGGTACCGTCGGCTTCAAGGGCTCCCGTAAGTCCACGCCGTTCGCCGCCCAGATGGCCGCTGAGGCTTGCGCCAAGGCCGCGATGGAGCACGGCCTGCACAAGGTCGCCGTCTTCGTCAAGGGCCCCGGCTCCGGCCGTGAGACCGCCATCCGCTCCCTCCAGGCCGCCGGCCTCGAGGTCTCGAGCATCCAGGACAAGACCCCCATTCCGCACAACGGTTGCCGTCCGTGCAAGCGTCGTCGCGTGTAGCTAGGAAGGATCACTAATATGGCAGTGGATAGGACGCCTGTCCTCAAGCGGTGCAGGTCCCTTGACATCGACCCCATCGTGATGGGCATCAACAAGAAGTCCAACCGTCAGCCCAAGCGCCAGCGTCGCAACGAGAGCGAGTATGGCCGTCAGCTGCGCGAGAAGCAGAAGGCCAAGTTCATCTATGGCGTTCTGGAGAACCAGTTCCACGGTTACTACGAGAAGGCCCTCAAGATCGAGGGCATCACGGGTGACAACCTGATGACGATCCTCGAGTCCCGTCTCGACAACGTCGTCTTCCGTCTTGGCTTCGCCCGCACCCGCAAGGAGGCCCGTCAGACCGTCCGTCACGGCCACATCACCGTGAACGGCCGTCGTGTCGACATCCCCTCCTACCGCGTCAAGGCCGGCGACGTCGTCGCCGTGGGCGCCAAGTTCAAGGATCTCCTGCCCATCAAGGAGGCCCTGATCTCCTCCGAGCACATGGCCGTTCCCTCGTGGCTCGAGGTCGACATCGAGAAGCTCCAGGGCACTGTCCTCCAGCTTCCCTCCCGCGACCAGATCGACCTCGACATTGACGCCCAGCTCATCGTCGAGCTCTACTCCAAGTAGTCCGATCTCGGTTGGAGGTACACATGTCCGAATTCATCCGACCCCAGGTCGACGCCGAGGATATTAGGGAGAACGTCACCCGCTTCACCGTCGAGCCGCTTGAGCGTGGCTATGGCGATACGCTGGGCAACTCGCTTCGTCGAGTCCTTCTCTCCTCCCTCGAGGGCGCTGCCGTCGAGGCCATCATGATCGATGGCGTCCAGCACGAGTTCACGACCGTTGAGGGCGTGTACGAGGACGTCACCGCCATCGTGCTCAACGTCAAGGAGCTTGTCTTCAAGTCCATGGGCACTGGCGAGGAGGCCGTGGCTTCCATCAACGTCGACGGCCCGTGCACCGTTACCGCCGGTGACTTCGACGTGCCCGCCGAGTTCGAGCTCATTAACCCCGAGCACGTCGTGTGCACGCTCGGCGAGGGTCACCACCTCTCGATGAAGATGCGCATCGGCACCGGCCGTGGCTACGTCTCCAACGAGGACAACAAGCGCAGCGAGGACCCCATCGGGATCATCCACGTTGACTCGCGCTTCTCGCCCGTGCGTCGTTGCGCCAAGGCCGTCGAGCCTTGCCGCGTCGGCCAGCACACCGACTACGACCGTCTCGTCCTCGAGGTCGAGACCGACGGCTCCATCGCCCCGCGCGATACCGTCGTCGAGGCCGCGAACATCGTCAACCAGCACATGAACGCGTTCATGGCCCTGGGCGACGACACCAAGGAGCCCGAGGAGCAGAACATCTTCGCCGCTCCCGAGGATGACGACAACAGCGAGCTCGACAAGCAGATTGAGGACCTGGACCTCTCCGTCCGCTCCTACAACTGCCTCAAGCGCGCTGGCATCCACTCCGTCCGTCAGCTGGTGGAGTTCTCTGAGAACGACCTTCTCAACATCCGCAACTTCGGCGTCAAGTCCATCGAGGAAGTCAAGGACAAGCTCGAGTCGATGGGCCTCGGCCTCAAGGCCTAGGGCCACGCCACGTAATCGCTTAGGAGCAGCAAGACCATGAGACACAACAAGAAGCGCGGCATGAAGCTTGGCACCGACGCGAGCCACACCAAGGCCATCAAGAAGAGCCTGGTTCGCGCGCTGCTCGAGAACGACCGCATCAAGACTTCGACCGAGCGCGCCAAGGCCATCAGGCCTGAGGTCGATCGCGTCATCACCTGGGCGAAGAAGGGCGACCTGCACTCCCGTCGCCTTGCCATCGCCAAGGTCGGCGACGCCCAGCTCATCAGCGAGGTCTTCCAGAAGGCCGAGCAGGGCATGTGGGCTGACCGCAACGGCGGCTACACCCGCATCATGAAGCTCGGCAACCGCAAGGGCGACAACACCGAGGTTTCGATCATCGAGATCGTCACCGAGCCGGTTGCCCCCAAGGCCAAGGCCTCCGTCAAGAAGGTCGCCAAGGTCGAGGAGGCTCCCGTCGAGGAGCCCAAGGCCGAGGAGACCGAGGCTGAGGAGAAGGACGCCGAGTAGGCATCCCGAACCAAGTGTTTGATGAGGGACCCGCAGCATCCAGCGCGGGTCCCTCTTTTTGTATCCTGCTTGCATATGGCCTTGTCGCTGATGCCGCTTTGGTGATGACGTGGTCACATGTCGCAACCTGGTGTCGCTGACGGCCGCCAAACGGGAAGGAAGCTCATATGACGACGATTGACGACAACGACATCCCGACCGTCCGCGTCGGTTCACGTGACGTGCCCGCGGCGGCCACCATGGTCGTGCGTGTGGGCTATCGCGGCCAGGACTTTAGCGGCTTTGCGGAGCAGCCCGACCAGCGCACGGTTGCGGGAGACCTGCGCCGTGCCTTGGAGACGTTCTTGCGTCGACCCGTGGAGCTGACGTGTGCGGGGCGAACCGACGCGGGCGTGCACTCGATGTCGTGCGCGCAGCACGTGAGCCTTCCCGTCACGGCCGACGAGCTCGCGATCGACGGGCGCACGCTGCAGCGTGCCCTCACCGCACTGGTGGACGATGACGTCTCCATCGGCGGGGTGTTTCGTGCCCGCGCGGGCTTCTCGGCACGCTTTGACGCGGTTTCGCGCAGCTATCGCTATCGAATCTGCGAGGGATGGGTCCGTCCCGTCATGGCATGGGAGCACGCCTGGTGGCTGCGCGCACCCCTGGACTCCGAGGCCATGGACGAGGCCGCTCGCTGCCTTGAGGGGGAGCATGACTTCAAGAGCTTCTGCAAGGCGAGCTCGGCGGTGGGAAAGCCCACCTGCCGCTATGTGGAGTCTTGCCGCGTGAGTCGTATCGAGGAGGCGGGGGAGTCGCTGGTCGCGCTCGACATCACGGGCAATGCCTTCCTGCACTCGATGGTTCGCACGATCACGGGAACGCTCGTCGAGGTCGGCCGCGGGCATCGTGACGCCGCGTGGGTTGCCGACGTGCTCTCCGCATGCGACCGACGTGCCGCGGGACAGTGCGCGCCCGCGAAGGGCCTGTCTTTTGCGGCGGTTGAGTACCCCGACGGCTCGCTCGAGCCTTGGCCGTGCGCCGGACGCGACTAAACGACACGAAGAGACTGGGGAGAAGCCCTGACGATGGATCTGGTTCTGGACGTTCTGATCGATGGTGTGGTTGACACCGCGAAGCTGCTGCCTTTCCTGTTTGTGACCTACCTCGCGATGGAGGCGCTCGAGCATGGCATGGGGCCGCGCTCGCGCCGCCTGGTAGAGCGCGCCGGCGTCGCCGGGCCGATTGTCGGTGGCGCGGTGGGCGCGCTGCCGCAGTGCGGCTTCTCCGCGATGGCCGCGACGCTTTTCTCGGGCCGCGTGGTCGGCATGGGTACCTTGCTCGCGGTCCTTCTCTCCACCAGCGACGAGATGATTCCCGTGTTCGTTGCTCACGGCGTCGCCCCCGAGCGCTGGGGGATGGTCCTGGCCCTCAAGGTGGCCGTGGGCATCGTGTGCGGCCTGACCCTGGACGCGGCTCTGCGCCTGCTGCACCTGGCGGGCGACGGCCACACCCACATTCACGAGCTGTGCGAGCGCGAGCACTGCCACTGCGACGACGATTGCGACTGCTCGTTTGGGGACGAGCCTGCCGAGAAGTGCGTGTGCGAGTGCTGCGGGCATCACTTTGACGCCTCGGAGGCCGCAGCGTCCGGGGACGAGCATGGGTGCGAGCACGGGCACGGGCACGACCATGGGCATGGGCACGAGTGCCGCGACGGGCATGGGCACGAGCTCGGCCACGGGCACGGCCATGGGCACACCCACGAGCATGGGCATGGCCTGGCGGGCATCGTCCGCAGCGCCGTGGTCCACACCGTGCAGGTGACCGTGTTCATCTTCGTCATCACCCTCGCCATGGGCCTTCTGATCGAGCTCGTCGGGACCGACGCGATCGCGGGCCTTGCGGGAAGCCACCCGCTGCGCGCCGTGTTCGTCGCGGCCCTGGTTGGCATGGTGCCCAACTGCGCCGCCTCGGTCGCGATCTCCGAGCTGTTCCTGGCGGGCACCCTCGGCGCGCCCGCGATGCTCGCCGGGCTTCTGGCCTCCGGCGGGGTCGGCCTGTTGGTGCTGTTCCGCACCAACGCCGACATGCGTCAGAACGTCGCGGTTGCCGTGCTGCTGTATATCTCGAGTGTGGTTTGCGGCGTCATGGCGCTTCTCGCGGGGGTCACGATCTAGCATCGGGGTTGGCGCCGAGCGCGGGCGAGCGCATGGGTGCGCGCAAGGGCGTGGTGCCCAGCGCCGTCCGAACGGGCTTTGTCGGAAGGGATGACGATGGCTGGTCGAAGGGAACTCTACAGCAGGTCGGACGTGCCACGTGGTGGCGAGCACCGTAACGCGAAGGCCGCGGTCGCGCTCGTTGTGATCGCATGCGTGCTGGCGGGGGTCGTGCGGTTCCTCTGGCAGCGCGCCAACGTCGACTCGACGCTGGGCGATACCGAGCTCTCGGCCTCGCTCGCCGACGCGCGCGTGACGCCCGATCCCGCCAAGGGGACCAAGGCGTCCGGCGACACCTTCAAGAACATCCTGCTCTTCCTGGTCGACGACGCTTCGGCAGACAAGCCCGCGCTCAAGAAGGTCCAGGTGCTCTGCCTGGACGTGAGCCAGAACAAGGGCTCGCTCGTCACCCTGCCCGACGACATGCGCGTGAGCGTCTCGGGCTCCGAGTCGCCGCTTGCGGACGCCTTCTCGTCCAAGGGGGCCGCCGCGTGCGTCGCCGGCGTGGCCGACGCGAGCGGGCTTCCCCTCGACCATGTGATCGTGCTCGACCAGGGTGGGATGGACAAGCTCATGTCGCTGTCCTCCGCGGGTGCCAGCGAGCTCGTCAACCATGCGACGGAGCTGCTGGGCATGATGCGCACCGACATGGGTGCCCGGGACCTTCTGGACCTTGCCGAGACGTGCCGTACGGTCGGGACCGCCAACCTGAGCAAGGTCGATGCCGAGTCCTCCAAATCGGACGACGGCGGCGTGACGGTGGACAAGACCAAGCTGGGCCTGGCCGTCGGCTCCCTGGTGAGCGAGTAGCCGAGAAGTGCGTGCGGGTCGCGCCCGTTCCCGGAATGTGTTGGATTGCCGTTACGCCGCGCGTGTGCCGTGCCGCGCGCGACGCCACTGGTACCCTTGGGGTCGTGACTCCAGACGCGTCCTTCTCGGCAGGCGAAGGCCCTGCCCATGGTGGGGCGCACGTGACGAAGGGTGCCTAAAGTGGCTCGCAGGACTCCCAAGGTTTCGATCATCATGCCCGTCTACAACGTGGACAAGTACGTTGGGCGCGCCGTCGAGAGCCTGCAGAACCAGACCCTTCGCGACTTCGAGCTGCTGATCGTCGACGACGGCTCGACCGACCGCTCCGGCGACATCGCCGACCGCCTTGCCGAGCGAGACATCCGCATCGAGGTCTTCCACACCGAGAACGGCGGAGCCCCCGCCGCTCGCAACCTGGCGCTGGACCACGCCTGCGGCGAGTACGTCTACTTCGTCGACGCCGACGACTGGGCCGAGCCCACGATGCTGGCCGACATGGTCGAGGCCGCGGAGCGCGACTCCGCCGAGCTCGTGGTCGCCGGCTTCTACATCGACACCTACTACGCGGGCAACGCCTCCGATCACCTGACCGAGGTCAAGAGCTGCCCCGCGCACACCTATGCGGACGTGGCGTCGTTCCGCGCCGCCGCCTGGCGGCTGTTCGACCAGAACCTGCTGTACACGCCGTGGAACAAGCTGTTCCTGCGTTCGCGTATCGAGAAGATCGGCGCGCGCTTCAGGCCCACGTTCTGGGACGACTTCCCCTTCGTGCTCGACTTCATCCGCGACGTCGAGCGCGTCACGGTCACCGATCGCTGCTACTACCACTTCATCCGTCAGCGCGCCGAGTCCGAGACCGCCCGCTGGCGCCCCGACATGTACGACAAGCGCGAGGAGGAGCACTCCTGGATGCTCGACCTCTACGCGCACTGGGGCCTTGACGGCGACGCCGCGAGCATGGAGATGGTCCAGCGCCGCTACGCCGAGCGCCTGGTCGGTTGCATTGAGAACGTCTGCAACCCTAAGTGCACCCTCTCGCGCGCCGAGAAGCTCGCCGAGATCGACCGCATGATCACGACGGACCGCGCCAAGGTGGCAGTGGCCGTGGCCAAGCCGCGCTCGCGCATGATGCGCCTGATGTTGGAGCCCATCCGCAAGGGCAACGCGCGCCTGGCCTTCCGCGAGGGCAGCTTCATCTCGTTCGTCAAGCGCCACAACACCAAGGTTTTCGCCACGCTCAAGGCGCGCCGCTAGGCACCGCGCCCGCCATGCGGGCCTTGCGACCCGCGCGTACTTCTCGGCATCGTCCCCGACAACGGGCGCATCGGCCCGTCGGGCGATTGCGGGACGCATGCGATCGCGTTGGTCTACTTTGCGGGGTTACAATCAACCATTGACCCATTCGCGGCGCCGTCCGCGACGCCGCCCCCGCGTGGCGCCCCACGACGTCTCAAAGCAGTTTGGAGCGCATATGACCACGCCTCGACTTTGCACGCCAGATGATCGCGAGAAGGTCCTGGAGTACGTCTCGGCAGAGCCCGAGATGGCCGTCTTCATCACCGGCGACATCGAGCAGTTTGGCATGACCGACCCCGTCAGCGTCTACGCCTTCGAGCGCGCCGACGGCAGCTGGGACGGCATCGTCTGCAAGTTCTTCGCCAACTTCGTCTGCTATGCGCGCGAGAGCCACTTTGACGCCGAGACCATGGCCGGCCTCATCCGCGAGCAGGCGGGCGAGCGCTTCCTGGGCAGCGTCAACGGCAAGTACGAGACCGTCGTCGCCCTGGCCCCGTACCTCAGCGAGCTGGACATGCGCACGCTCAACCTTGCCGGCCTGACCGAGGTCGCCCACGACCAGATCGCCCCCGCGCCGGACGGCACCACCATCCGCGTCCTGGGCGAGGACGACTACGACGAGCTCTTCGCGCTTCTCGGCAGCATGGACGAGTACCGCGGCCTGTACGACGACGAGCGCTCGGTGGCCATGGCCAAGAAGCAGCGTGCCGCCGACGCCGAGCACGGATGCATCACCTATGGCGCCTTCTACGAGGGCGAGCTCGTCTCCACCGCGGCCACCAGCGCCGCCAGCAGCTCGTCCGCCATGGTCGTGAGCGTGGGCACCCGCAACGACTGCCGCGGCTTTGGCCTGGCGACCGCCGTCGTCGCCAAGCTGTGCACGGACGCCGTGGCCGACGGCAAGCAGTTCCTCGCACTGTTCTACGACAACCCCTCGGCGGGCAGGATCTACGGGCGCATCGGCTTCCACAAGTGCGGCCGCTACGCGATGCTGAGGTAGGGAGAAGAGAAAATGCAGCTTTCCAAGCGTCTGGACCTGTTTGGCGCCGAGGTCTTCGCGGCCCTCAACGAGAAGCGCCGCGAGCTCGAGGCCGCCGGCCGCACCGTCTACGACCTGTCGGTCGGCACGCCCGACTTCAAGCCCTCCGCGCACCTGATGCAGGCCCTGCAGGCGTCTGCCGCCGACACCGACAACTGGAAGTACTCCCTGCACGACAAGGACGAGCTCCTCGACGCGGTCGGCTCCTACTATGCCGACCGCTACGGCGTCGACGGCATCGGCCGCGACCAGGTCATGAGCTGCCGCGGCACCCAGGAGGGCATGCTGTGGGCCATCAGTGCGCTGGTCGACGCGGGCGACACCGTGCTTGTGCCCGACCCGTGCTATCCCGTGTTCCAGAACGCCACGCTGCTCGCGGGCGCCAAGTGCGCCTACTACCCGCTGACCGCGGAGCACGACTTCCTGCCCTACGTCGACGGCATCGACCCCGAGGTCGCCGACGCCGCCAAGGCCATGATCGTGTCGCTTCCCGCCAACCCGGTGGGCAGCGTGGGCACCCCCGAGGTCTACGAGCGCATCATCGAGTTCGCGCGCGAGCACGACCTGGTGGTCATCCACGACAACGCCTATTCCGACATCATCTTCGACGGCCCCGCCGGCGGCAGCTTCCTGAGCTACCCGGGCGCGGACGAGGTCGGCGTCGAGTTCCTCTCGCTGTCCAAGAGCTTCAACGTCACGGGCATGCGCCTTTCCTTCCTGGTCGGCCGCCCGGACATCGTCGCCGCGGCCAAGAGGCTGCGCGGCCAGGTCGACTTCGGCATGTTCTACCCCGAGCAGGACGTGGCCATCGCAGCGCTCACCGGCCCGCGCGAGCAGGTCGAGGAGCAGCGCATGCTCTATCAGGAGCGCCGCGACGCGCTGTGCGACGGCCTCGAGTCGATTGGCTGGGACCGTCCAAACGCCCACGGCTCGATGTTCGTCTGGGCGCCTCTGCCCGGCGGCCGCATGGACTCGATGGACTTCGCCCTCGAGCTTATGGAGAAGACCGGCGTCATCGTCACCCCCGGCGCGAGCTTTGGCCCCTCCGGCGAGGGCTTCTTCCGCATGGCGCTCGTGATGCCTCCCGACAGGCTGCGTGAGGCCGTCGCCGCCATCGCCGCCGCGGACCTGTAGCCATGGGTTCCGACGGGAGTGCCCCGGTCGCCCGGGGGCATGGCATAAAGGTCGCGTTCTTCGACGTCGACGGGACCCTGCTGTCCTTCTCGACGCACGAGGAGCCCGACAGCTCGCGCGAGGCCGTCAGGCGCCTGCGCGAGAACGGCGTGCTGCCGATCCTGTGCACCGGGCGCTCGCCCTACATGTTGGGCATGATCGAGCGGGATCACTTTGCGGGCACCTGCACCTTCAACGGCGCGCTGTGCGTGATGTCGGACGGGCGCGAACTGGTGAGAAACCCGCTCGACCGCGACGACGTGGCGACCATCCTGCGCCAGTCGGTGGAGGAGCGCCTGTACGCGAGCATCTACATGGAGGAGGACCGCCTCTACCTCACCGAGCGCAACGCGCTCGTCGACGAGCTCGAGCGTCAGGTGGGGGAGCGCTACCCGATTGGCGACGACCCGTATCGCGCGTTGGATCACGACGTCTTCCAGATCAACATCTTCGCGGACTCGGAGGGGCAGCGCGTTGCGAGCGACGTCACCCGCAACCTGGACTACACCCGCTGGACCGAGCTGTTCTGCGACGTGATTCCCAAGGGCGGCGGCAAGGCCCGTGCCGTCTCGCGCGTGCTCGAGCTCCTGGGCATCGACCCGGGCGAGGCGGTGGCCTTTGGCGACGGTGGCAACGACCTGGGCATGTTCGGGGTCGTGGGCACCGCGGTCGCCATGGGCAACGCCGCGGGCGAGGTCCGCGCCGCGGCGGACGTGGTCACCGACGACGTGGACCACGACGGCATATTCAACGCCTGTCGGCGCCTCAATCTTTTCTAGTTGGTCACAAGCCCCCGTGCCGGACGATCCGGCGCGGGGGCTTTCGCGTAGAATGTCGCCTCAAAGGTGTCCGCACGACGCGGCGCGCCACACGACGAGAGGTACACGACGGTGCAGGATCAGGCCAACATCATCGCCCCCGCCGCGACCGCGGTCGCGCGTGAGTCCGTGTGCCTGGCCCTAGCCCTACTATCCGCCGACGCGCGCTAGGGCTTCTCGTCCCATCCATCCGGGCACCAAAAGCAGAAGTCCCGCACGCGTAACGCAACCCTGCCGCAGGGTGGCGGCCGCACGGACTTCTCGGCAGCTATACGCCTCCCTCCGGCATCCGTCGCGCGACGCGCGGCGGCCCGACCAAGCAGGAGGCACACCATGACCCGCAAGATCCACATCTTCGACACCACCCTGCGCGACGGCGAGCAGTCGCCCGGCGCCTCCATGAACACCGAGGAGAAGCTCGTCATCGCCCAGCAGCTCATCCGCATGGGCGTCGACGTCATCGAGGCCGGCTTCCCGATCTCGAGCCCGGGCGACTTCCGCTCGGTGCAGGAGATCGGCCGCATCGCCGGCGACGCGTGCGCGGTATGCGGCCTGACTCGCGCTGTCGAGAAGGACATCGACCGCGCCGCCGAGGCCCTCAAGTCCGCCAAGCGCCCGCGCATCCACACCGGCCTGGGCGTCAGCCCCTCCCACCTGCGCGACAAGCTCCACATCACCGAGGACGAGTGCGTCGAGCGCGCCCGCCGCTGCGTCGAGTACGCCAAGCGCTATGTGGAGGACGTCGAGTTCTACGCCGAGGACGCGGGCCGCTCCGACCAGGACTTCCTCATCCGCGTGATCCAGGCGGCCGTCGATGCCGGCGCCACCGTCGTAAACATCCCCGACACCACCGGCTACAGCCTGCCCGAGGACTTCGGCGCGCGCATCAAGAGTCTCTCCGACAACGTCATCGGCATCGAGAACGTCATCATCTCGGTCCACACCCACAACGACCTGGGCATGGCCACCGCGCTCGCGCTGCAGGGCGTCAAGAATGGCGCCCGCCAGATTGAGTGCACCATCAACGGCCTGGGCGAGCGCGCCGGCAACACCGCGCTCGAGGAGGTCGTCATGGCCATCAAGATGCACGGCGACGAGCTGGACGGCCACACCGACATCGTGACCCCCGAGCTCACCCGTGCCTCCCACCTGGTCAGCCGCATCACGGGCATGAACGTCCAGGCGAACAAGGCCATCGTGGGCGCCAACGCCTTCGCGCACAGCTCGGGCATCCACCAGGACGGCGTGCTCAAGGCCCGTGACACCTACGAGATCATCGACCCCGCCGACGTGGGCGCCGCCGGCTCCGAGATCATCCTGTCGGCCCGCTCCGGCCACGCCGCGCTGCGCCACCGCCTCGGCGAGCTCGGCTACACGTTCGAGGACGCGGAGTTCGAAGACGTCTACAACCGCTTCCTGGAGATCGCCGACCAGAAGAAGGAGGTCTACGACGAGGACCTCGAGTCGATGGTCCAGGAGCGCGACCGCGAGGTGAAGGCCATCTACACGCTGGACGCCCTGCAGGTCTCCTGCGGCGACCCGCTGGTGCCCACCGCCACCGCCACGATCACCGACGAGCTCGGCGTGACCCACGTGACCTGCTCCACCGGCACCGGCCCCGTCGACGCCGCCTACAAGGCCGTCGACCAGGCCCTCGCGGTCCACGGCGACCTGGCCGAGTTCTCCGTCAAGGCGATCACCCGCGGCATCGACGCCATCGGCGAGGTCACGGTCCGCGTGACGGCCGAGGACGGCTCGGTCTTCTCGGGACGCGGCGCCGACACCGACATCATCGTCTCGAGCGCCAAGGCCTACGTCAACGCAGTCAACCGCATGATCCAGACCGCCCGTTCCAAGCAGGGCAAGTAGCGCCCGCAACCCACAGGAGGCAACCACATGGCACGCCCCATGACCATGGCCGAGAAGATCCTGGCCGACCACGCCGGCCTCGACGAGGTCACGCCCGGCCAGCTCGTCGAGTGCAACCTCGACGGCGTCCTGGCAAACGACATCACCGCGCCCATCGCCATCAAGACGGTGCGCGAGATCGGCGCCGGCATCTTCGACCGCGACAAGATCTTCCTGGTCCCCGACCACTACTCGCCCAACAAGGACATCAAGAGCGCCGAGCAGACCAAGGTCACCCGCGACTTCGCCCACGAGCACAAGATCACGCACTACTACGAGCAGGGCTGCATGGGCATCGAGCACGCCCTTCTCCCCGAGCTGGGTGTCGTCGTCCCCGGCGACCTCGTGATCGGCGCCGACTCCCACACCTGCACCTACGGAGGCATCGGCGCCTTCTCCACCGGCGTGGGCTCCACCGACGCCGGCGTGGGCATGGCCACGGGCCGCGCCTGGTTCAAGGTGCCCGAGACCATCCGCTTCGAGATCGACGGCGAGCTTCCCGCCGGCGCCAGCGCCAAGGACATCATCCTCTACGTCATCGGCAAGATCGGCGTCGACGGCGCGCTGTACTGCGCGATGGAGTTTGCCGGCTCCACGGTCGACGCCCTGTCGGTCGAGGGTCGCCTGACCATCGCCAACATGGCGATCGAGGCCGGTGGCAAGGCCGGCCTGTTCGAGGTTGACGAGAAGTGCCGCGAGTATGTTGCCGCCCGCTCCGACCGTGCCATCCGCGAGTACCACGCCGACGCGGACGCGACCTACAGGCAGGTCATCCACATCGACGCGTCCCAGATCGAGCCGCAGGTCAGCTGGCCGCACCTGCCTTCCAACACCCACCCCGTCTCCGAGAGTCGCGACATCCGCATCGACCAGGCCGTCATTGGCAGCTGCACCAACGGCCGCATCGAGGACATGCGTGCCGCCGCCGACGTCCTGCGTGGCCGCACCGTGGCCGACGGCGTCCGCTGCATCGTGATCCCCGCGACCCAGGCGGTGTGGAAGCAGTGCGTCCACGAGGGCCTGATGGACGTCTTCATCGACGCCCACTGCGTCGTCTCGACCCCCACCTGCGGCCCCTGCCTGGGCGGCTACATGGGCATCCTGGCCGCGGGCGAGCGCTGCGTCAGCTCCACCAACCGCAACTTCGTCGGCCGCATGGGCGACCCCACCTCCGAGGTCTACCTGGCAAGCCCCGCCGTCGCCGCGGCGAGCGCCGTCGCCGGCCACATCGCACTGCCCTCCGACCTCGACTAGTCGCCTCGGGCAAGAAAGGACAGCCACATGCAGTTCAAGGGAACCGTCTTCCGCTATGGCCGCGACATCGACACCGACGTCATCATCCCGGCCCGCTACCTCAACACCTCCGACCCCGCCGAGCTCGCCAAGCACTGCCTGGAGGACCTCGACACGACCTTCGTCGAGCGCGTCCGGGCGGGCGACATCATCGTCGCCGACGAGAACTTCGGCTGCGGCTCCAGCCGCGAGCACGCGCCGGTGTGCATCAAGGCCGCGGGCGTCAGCTGCGTCATCGCAAAGAGCTTCGCGCGCATCTTCTACCGCAACTCGATCAACGTGGGCCTTCCCATCCTCGAGTGCCCCGAGGCCGTCGAAGCCATCCAAGACGGCGACGTCGTGAGCGTCGACGCCGACAGGGGCGCCATCGTCGACGAGACCGCCGACCAGACCTTCGAGGCGCAGCCCTTCCCACCCTTCATCCAGGAGATCATCAACGAGGGCGGCCTGGTCGCGCGCACCAAGAAGATGCTCGCCGACAAGTCGGGGGAGTAGCCATGGGAATCGACAACCCCTTTGCGGACGGGCCGAGCACGAGAGACTGGAGTTGCAACGTGAGAAGGACGTACAAGGTCTGCTGCCTGCCCGGTGACGGAATCGGGCCCGAGGTCATCGCCGAGGGCAAGAAGGTCCTGGCGGAGGTCGGCAGGCGTGCCGGCGTCGAGTTCGAGTGCGCCGACGCCCTTATCGGCGGTGCCGCCATCGACGCCTGCGGCGACCCCCTGCCCCAGGTCACGCTCGACGCGGCACAGGCGTCCGACGCGGTCCTTCTCGCCAGCGTGGGCGGGCCCAAGTGGGACTCCACCGACCCTGCCGTCCCGCGCCCGGAGCAGGGCCTGCTTCGCATCCGCAAGGCGCTTGGGCTGTACACCAACCTGCGCCCCGTCAAGATCTACGACGCGCTCGCAGGCGCCTCGACGCTGCGCCCGGAGGTCATTCGCGGCGTTGACCTGGTGATCGTTCGCGAGCTTACGGGCGGTCTGTACTTCGGTCGCCGCGAGCGCTTCTACGACGAGGAGGGCGCGGGCGCCGGTGGTGGCCGCGGCCAGCGCGCCTACGACACGCTCGAGTACCGCGAGTACGAGGTCGAGCGCATCGCCCGCCAGGCCTTCGAGGCCGCGCGCAAGCGTCGCGGCAAGGTCACGAGCGTCGACAAGCGCAACGTGCTCGAGACCAGCCGCATGTGGCGCGAGGTCGTCCATCGCGTGCACGACGAGAGCTACCCGGACGTCGAGCTCGAGGACCTCCTCGTGGACAACACCGCGATGCAGCTCATCAACCGCCCGGCCGACTTCGACGTCGTCGTGACCGAGAACATGTTCGGCGACATCCTGTCCGACGAGGCCGCGCAGATCACCGGCTCGCTCGGCATGCTCGCCTCGGCCTCGCTCGGCGACGGCGTGTCGCTGTTCGAGCCGTCCGCCGGGTCGGCCCCCGACATCGCCGACCTGGGCATCGCCAACCCGCTCGCGCAGATCCTGTCGGTCGGCATGATGCTGACCTACGCCTTCGGCATGACCGACGAGGCCGCCATGGTCGACGCGGCCGTCGAGCGCGTGCTGGACGAGGGTTGGCGCACGCGCGACATCGCCGACGACGCCACCCCCACCGACCACGTCCTCGGCACCGCCGAGATGGGCGACAAGGTCGTTGCCGCCCTGTAGGTCAGCCCAGATCGGACTAGCGGCAGGTGCCCTTGCAGCTGATCCAGCCGCGAGGGCACCTGTCCGTTGGTCCCTACAACAGGGTGTCGAAGCGCTTGAGGTAGAGCCTCTTCATCACCGTGACGGCCGTCGCGTAGCCGGCGACCATGATGGCGAGAAGGACCCAGTACGCCGCGGGCAGCGGGCACAGGTCGAGCGCCGCGCCGATGGGACTCGCGGGCAGCGCCATGGCGATCGCGATGCCGGCGGTGCCCAGCGCCATGAGCGGCCAGGAGGCGCGGCTGCCCACGAACGGCGTCCTCTCGGTGCGGATCAGGTGCACGACCAGGGTCTGCGTCCACATGCTCTCGACGAACCATCCCGCCTGGAAGGTGCCCGCGAACAGCGCCTGTCCTGCCGCGTCGAGCGTGTGCCACGCGCCGCCGGCGACGGCGGGGCAGACGACAAAGAACAGCGCGGCAAAGGTGAGGATGTCGAAGACCGAGCTCAGCGGGCCAAAGGCGACCATGAAGTGGCGCAGCGACGCGGTGTCCCAGCGGCGCGGGTCGCGGATGGCCTCGTCGTCCACGTTGTCCCAGGGCACGGCCGTGCAGGTGAGGTCGTAGATCAGGTTGAGCAGCAGCAGCTGGACCGCGGTCATGGGCAGGAAGGGGAGAAGCGCCGCGGCCACGAGCACGCTCGCGATGTTGCCGAAGTTCGAGCTCACGGTCATCTTCACGTACTTGATCATGTTCGCGTAGGTGCGGCGCCCGCACTCGATGCCGTGCTCGAGCACCATCAGGTCCTTCTCCAGAAGGATGATGTCGGCGGCCTCGCGGGCCACGTCGACGGCAGAGTCGACCGAGATGCCGCAGTCGCTCTCGCGCATGGCGGCGGCGTCGTTCACGCCGTCGCCCATGTAGGCCACGGCGTGGCCCAGCCCGCGCAGCACACGCACGACGCGGGCCTTCTGCGAGGGGGAGAGCTTGGCGAAGATGCTTGCCTGCTGGACGGCCACGGCAAGCCGCTCGTCGTCCATCGCCTCGACGTCGGTGCCGGTGAGCACGTCGTCGGCCGGGATACCGATGGCGCGGCACACGTGCGCCGCGACGCGGGCGGAGTCGCCGGTGAGGACCTTGGTGTCAACGCCGTGGGCCTTGAGGGCCTCGACGGCCGCTGCGGAGCTCTGCTTGGGCGGGTCGAGGAAGGCCAGGTAGCCGATGAGGACCATGTCGCGCTCGTCGTCGGCGGTGAGCTTCTCGGTTCCGGCGGGGTCGTCCTTGCGGGCGACGCCGAGCACACGCATGCCCTCGTCGGCGAGTGCGGCGCCACGCGCGATGACCTTCTCGGCAAGCTCGCCGTCGAGCGGCAGGACCCGACCGTCGACCTCGACCTGCGTGCAGACCGCCAGGACCTCCTCGAGCGCGCCCTTGGTGACCATGCGGGTGCGGCCGCAGGCGTTGCCCACGACGACCGACAGGCGACGGCGCTCGAAGTCGAACGGCAGCTCATCGATGCCGTGGTAGCGCTCGGCGAGCTCCTCGGCGGTGACGGCGTTGCCCGCGCTCGTGGCGCCGACCTCGTCGGTGCCCTCGGCGAGGGCGCGGTCGATGATGGCGGCGTCAATCAGGTTCTTGACTCCGGTCGAGAAGTAGCTGTTGAGAAACGCGTAACGCAGCACGCGCGCGTCCTCGCGGCCGTTGACGTCGAGGTGGCGCTCGAGCACGATGCGGTCCTCGGTGAGGGTGCCGGTCTTGTCGGTGCACAGGATGTCGACGGCACCGAGGTCCTGGATCGCGTCGAGGCGCTTGACGATGACGCGGTCGCGGGAGAGGTCGACGGCACCCTTGCCCAGGCAGGTGGTCACGAGCATGGGCAGCATCTCGGGCGTGAGACCCACCGCCACGGACAGCGAGAAGAGAAGCGCGGAGACCCAGTCGCCCTTGGTGACGCCGGAGATGACGAACACGAACGGCAGCATGACGACCATGAGTCGCATGAGCAGGCGGCTCGTGGACTTGATGCCGACGTCGAAGGCGGTCTCGCGCTTGCGGCCGACGAGCGTGCCGGTGGCCTCGCCGAACATGGTGCGCGCGCCGGTGGCCACGACGACGCCGCGGGCGTTGCCCGAGATGACGGTGGAGCCCATGAAGGCGAGGTCGTCGAGGTCGGTGAGGGCCATGGCGGGCTCGTCTGCGGCGGCCTCGGGAAGCTCGGTGCGCTTCTCGATGGGCTCGGACTCGCCCGTGAGGGACGCCTGGCTCACAAAGAGGTCTCGGGCGGCGAAGATCCGAACGTCGGCGGGCACGACGTCACCCGAAGAGAGGTGGACGACGTCCCCGACGACGATCTCGTCGATTGGGGTCTCGTTGCCGCCGTCGCCGTCGCGCTCGACCTCGGCGGTCGACTCGACCATCTCGGCGAGGGAGGCCGCCGCGACCGAGCTCTTCTCGTCCTGCACGAAGCGCAGCACGCCCGAGACGAGCACCATCGCGCCGATGATCAGCGGGGTGGACAGGTCGCGCTCGGCGCCGGTGGCGAAGACCCAGTCGGTGAGGACCGAGACCGCGGCGATGAACACGAGGATGTAGGTGAAGGGGTCGGCGAACGCCGCCAGGAAGCGCAGCGGCAGCGGGCGCTCGGTGGCCTGGGCGACGGCGTTGCCGCCGTAGAACTCGCGGGCGGTCTCGACCTGGTCGGAGGCAAGGCCCTCCTCCGAGCTGTTGAGCTCGGCGAACAGCTCGTCGCTGTCGACGGCCGCAGCGTGGCGCAGCCACTCCTGCTGTGCCTTCGCGCGCTCGGCCTTCCTCTTGGGCTTCTGGGCACGGATCTCGCCGGAGCCGGTGTTGACGAAGAGGTCGCGCAGGGTCATGGCGAACCTCGCAATCCCGGGATACGCAAAAGGGACCCCCGGCGTCGTGCCGGGAGTCCCTGGAGGCACGGGTGTGCGGCCGCGTCGCGGCCTTGCGGCTACGCGCGACGGGCGCCTGCCATCCCGAGGGCGGGCGCCTCCTCCACGGACTGAAGGGCTTTGGGTTCGTGACTGTGACTGGAACCGTCGGACATGACGCACACCTCCTTGGTGTCGGGGCAGGGCCTGTTCGCATTGACCGAAGGGAGTATACCCACTTGGCCACGGCGTGCGTGTAATGACTCTGTCAGCGATGGGGTTTCCGTAAGGGGCGGCACGTGCGCCCGCCCGATCGCGCCGTTCCGACGTCGGATCTGCGTCCGTGCCACCGCCCGCCCTTCTCGGCAGCGCGCTTTGACGGCGCGTGGACTATCCTTTCCCGTGCGTGCGTGCGTGCGTGCGTGCGTGCGCGGGCGTGTGTTCGCGCGGTGTCGTCGTCGGAAGGGAAGCGGGCGCATGGTAATTCTCGGGTCGCTGGTAAACGGGTTCGCCGCGGTGCTCGGCGGGCTCGTTGGCGTGCTTCTGGGCACCCGCGTCAGGCGCGACATGGGCGACTTCCTGATGGTCGCCATGGGCCTGTGCGTCATCCTGGCGGGAGTCCAGGGCATGGCGCAGCAGGGCGGCTCAGTGCTGCTGGTGACCCTGTCGGTCGGCCTCGGCGGTGTCGTGGGGCACCTGCTGGACATCGACGGCGTCGTGCGACGCTTCGGCGACCGCGTGCAGGACCGTCTCGTGGGCCTGGCCCAGGGCAACCCCGCCTTCGCCAACGTCTCGCGCGGCTTCGTCAGCTCGACCCTGGTCATCTGCATCGGGTCGATGGCCATCGTGGGCTCGCTGGAGAGCGGCCTTGCCCTCGACCACTCGACGCTGTTCACCAAGTCGCTCATGGACTTCGTCATCAACATGCTCATGGCCACGACCATGGGCGTGGGCGTCATGCTGTCGGGCGTGGTCGTGTTCGCCTACGAGGCCCTGCTGAGCCTGGGCGCCAGCGTCATCGCGCCGATGCTGTCGGACCTCGTCATCAACCAGATGCTGGTCACGGGCTCGCTCCTGCTGTTTGCCGTCGGCACCAACCTCGCCGGGATCACCGACATCAAGGTGGCGAACCTGCTGCCCGCGTGTTTCCTTCCCATTGCCCTGGCGCCGCTTCTGGTTGCCTGCGGCCTGCTGTAGGGGTGACAATCGCGCCGGGGCATGTCGCCCCGCGACACGAGACCCAAGGGGGAGCCATGGCCAAGACCGATGCGACCGCTGTCGAGAAGAACCTCGAGCAGCGCGTCGAGCTGGAAAGTGACCTCACGGACTTTGCCGCGCTGGTGCGCTGCGCGCGCAGCGTCCGCCGCTACGACGAGTCCGACCCGATCGGCCGCGAGCTTTTGCTGGAGCTGGTCAACCTCGCGCGCGTGGCACCCAACGGCAACAACATGCAGCAGCTGCGCTTCCGCGTGGTCAGCGCGCCCGAGGAGCGCGAGGCCACCTTCGCGTGCCTGTCGTGGGCGGCCCGCCTGAGGGACTGGGCCGGCCCCGAGCCCGGCGAGCGTCCGTCCGGCTACGTCGTGATCTGCGCGCCCGAGCCCGTGGCGCCCATCCGCGCGGTGGACACGGGCATCGCCGCGCAGACGATGCTTCTGGCGGCGACCCAGGCGGGCTATGGCGGCTGCATGATCAAGAGCTTCGGCCCCGGCCTGGCGCAGGCGCTCGGCCTTCCCGAGGGCATGGCACCCCAGCTGGTGCTGGCCCTGGGCAAGCCTGGCGAGAAGATCGTGCTGGACGAGGCCGACGACGAGCATGGCGTCGCCTACTGGCGTGACGCCGACGGCACGCACCACGTGCCCAAGCTCCCCCTGTCCGAGGTCCTTCTCTAGAGCTCGCCGTCGTCCGCATTGTCGTCGGCCATGAGCTCGATTACGTGCAGGCCGAGGCTGGAGGCCTCCAGAAGCGCCTTGCCGCCGAAGGCGCACAGGCCGCGGGAGGCGGCCAGGCCCGTCAGCGCGCGACCCTTCTGCCGTGCCTGCTCGACGGTGGTGGCAAGGGCCTCGGCGCGCGTTCTCTCGCGGTAGTCGGCTGGGGTGTCGGCCAGGCGCTCGGCGTTCTGCCTGCGCGTGACGGCGCGCGCCTTGGCGGGCGCGTCCATGCCGGCCACGGTCGAGACGACGTAGCCGGCGAGCTCGTCGGCGTCGGGGTCCCACCCGGCGAGCCAGTCGCCCGCGGCGTCGAAGCGCTCGACGGTGGCGTCGACGTTGGGGTCGCGGTACGAGTAGTACCTGGCGAGCCCCAGGCGGTTGAGGCCGAAGCCGCAGCCGTAGGCGCCGCCCTTCACGCGGACCTCGTTCCACAGGTAGTCCAGCTGCAGGACGCGGCCGGCCACCTGCCAGGCGCCGTCGCGCTCGATGCCGGCCGCCGTGCCGTTGGAGCCCGCCGCGACGAAGGCGGTGGTGCCGGGGACGGCGAAGGCCTCGTTCTTGACGACAGGGTCGGGAACGCGCAGCAGGTTGCGGGCATCGTCTGCCACCGCCGGGGCGAGCGACAGGTCGCCCGCCGCCTCCCAGAACGCGGCCGCCTCGTCATCGGTGCCGGTAAAGCTCACCCAGACGTTGCCCGCGCTGAAGATCGCGCGCGACAGCTCCGAGAGCTTGGCCACGAGCCCCTCGAAGCGCGCGTCGAAGTCGCCCAGCAGCTCGCGCAGGAACAGGTAGTCGTCGACGCCCGAGACCTTCTCGGCAAGAAGGTCGGATCGCGAGAAGTACGAGGCCACGCGCGACAGGGCGCACATGTGGCCCGCGCCCATGAAGGTCTGCTCCCTGCCCACGAGCTTCTGCTGCAGCAGGTCGCGCACGCGGTCGCGGTCGTCGAAGTCGGTCGACGACCAGATCTCGGCCGGGATGGTGGCGCAGGCGCCGACCTTCTCGGCCAGGGCGCTCGTGCCCACCACGAGCGCGGCGTGCGCGCTGTCGGGGTCGTCGTGGGTGGCGTAGCACGTGACGTGGAACGTGAGCGAGCCGAGGTTCTTCTCGATAAGGGTGTCCAGCTCGGAGGCGGAGTGCGCCGCCGTGCCGAGCGAGCCCAGCAGCGTGCACATGGTGCTTACGTAGGGCATGTCCTCGTAGGAGACGACGCCCAGGTCGAAGAAGGCGTAGACGTAGTCGATGTGGTTGGAGGGGACCTCGTGCACCAGGCAGGGCGCGCAGGTGCCCGCCATCTCGTGGCAGGCGGGGTCGGCGGCCATGGGGCCGATGTCGTCGATGCCCAGGCTCGGCAGCTTGGCCAGGTCCTCGGGCGCGTCGGGGGCCTCCTGCTCGGCGCGCAGGGCCTCGACGTCGGAGCGCACGGCGTCGCGGGCGGCGTCGCCCATGCCGGCCAGGATGCCCGCGAGCTCGGCGCGCTCGGCTGCCGAGTCGTCGTCTGCGGTGGGGACGACCTCGACCAGCGCGTGGTGGGCCGAGTCGCACACGACCTCGCGCAGGAGGCCCTCGAACCAGCCGTCGCCCGCCTCGACGTGGGCGCGCAGCGACGCGAGCGCCTCCTCGTAGCGGAGGCCGCCGGTGGGGTCATCGTCGTCGTACAGCCAGCTGTTGAGCGAGTTGATGGCGGCGGCCACGCCGTCGGCGTAGTAGCCGTTGTCGCCCTCGCGCAGGTTGAACTCGGCCTGTGCCAGCGACGCCTCCAGGAGCTCGTCGCCGATGCCCTCGCTTGCCAGGCGGGCGCACTCGTCGCGCACGAGGCGCTCGAAGCCGGTGGCCGCGCCGTGCGCGTTGCCCTTGAGCTGGATCAGGATGTAGGGCTGGGCCAGGCCGTCCATCAGGTAGCTCGTGGCGTCGAGGCCCATGCCGCTGGCCAGGATCGCGCGCTTGAGCGGGGCCTCGTTCGAGCCCATGAGGGCGTCGAACAGGATGTCGCAGGCAAGCAGGCGCTCGCGCTGGCCGGCGCGGCCGATGACAAGGCCCATGCCGACGCAGGCGTTCTTCGGGTCGGTGGGCATCTCCACCTCGCGCGGCGCCGCCTCGACGCACGCCTGAAGCGCGAGCTCGTTGGGCGCGCCCGCGCCGCGGTCCGCCGCGCCGTCGAAGCGCTCGCCCACGAAGGCCAGCACGCGCTCGATGTCGAGGTCGCCGTACAGGACGGTGTAGCTGTTGTCCAGGCGGTAGTGGCGCGCGTGGGTGTCGACGAACTCCTCGTAGGTGAGCTCGGGGATGTGCCGCGGGTCGCCGCCGCTCTCCCAACGGTACGCCGTGTCGGGGAACAGGTCGCGGTTGAGGGCCTCCATCAGGACCTCGTCGGGGTCCGAGAACGCACCCTTCATCTCGTTGAGGACGACTCCGTTGCGGGTGAGCTCGACCTCGCCGTCCTTCTCGCCAGAGATCTCGTAGTGCCAGCCCTCCTGCTGGAAGATGCGCGGCCTGTGGTAGATGGCGGGGTGCAGGACCGCGTCGAGGTAGACGTCCATCAGGTTGAGGAGGTCTTGCTCGTTGGTCGAGGCCACGGGGTACATGGTCTTGTCCGGGAACGTGAGCGCGTTGAGGAACGTCTGCATCGACGTCTTGAGCAGGTTGACGAACGGCTCCTTGACCGGGAAGCGGTCCGAGCCGCACAGCACCGAGTGCTCCAGGATGTGGAAGACGCCGGTGTCGTTGGTCGGCGGCGTCTTGAACGCTATCGAGAAGGACCTGTTGGTGTCGTCGTTGGCGATCCACATGAGGCGTGCGCCCGTTGCCTCGTGCCTCATGACGTAGGCCGTGCCGCGCAGCTCGGGAACGTCGAGCGCCCGGGTCACGACGAAGCCTGCGTGGGTGGTGCCGACGCCCATCGCGGCGTCGCGGGTCACGGCTGCGGAATCGGTCCTGTCTGCCATGTGCGTCTTCCTTTCGGCGGCAAGTGGTAATGCCGCCCCTAGCGTCGTAGCTCCTATCCCGTTGATGGTACCCTTTGCCGCGGACGCGAATCGCTATGGAGGGGAGCATGGGTTGACGGGAATCGACGGCGCGCCTGCAGAGAAGGACCTGGCTGGGTCCGGGGCCTCCGCGACCGGGCGCGGCGTGGCCGGGGACGCCTCGGCTGGCGGCGGGCGTGGCCTGCTCGTGGGCATCCTCATCACCCTGGCGGGCTGCGCCTGCTGGGGCTTCAACGGGACGCTCGTCAAGTTCCTGTTGGACAACTACCCGATCGACCCGGTGTGGCTGGTGTGCGTGCGCGAGCTGGGCTCGTGCTGGCTGTTCCTGCTCACGGCATGGGTCACCTGCCGCGACCGCGTGGTGGGCATCCTTCGCGAGCCGAGGCAGATGGGGCTTCTGGCCGTCGCCTCCGTCGCGTGCATCCTGAGCTCCAACGTCTGCTACGTCGAGTCCATCAGCTGGACCAACTCGGCCACGACCACCGTCCTGCAGTCGACCAACCTCGTCCTGGTGATGGTCTACGTGTGCCTTAGGACGCACCGCCGCCCGCGTCGCCGCGAGGTGGCGGGCGCCATCCTGGCGCTGGCGGGAACCTACCTGCTTGCAACCGGCGGCAACCCTGACGCGCTGCGGATCCCGCCGCAGGGCCTTGCCTGGGGCATGGGGTGCGCGGTCTGCGCGGTGTTTCTCTCGGTCGCGCCCGTCGGCCTGCTCAACAGGTGGGGGTCGATGGTCTTCAACGGCTACGCGATGCTCATCTCGGGCGCGCTGCTGGCGCTGTTCGTGAGGCCCTGGGAGCACGTGCCCGTGATGCCCGCGGCGGGCTGGGTCCTGGTGGCCGTCACCATCGTGGTCGGCACCTATGGCTCGTACGCGCTGTTCCTCGAGGGCGTACGACGCGTGGGTCCCATGCGCTCGGCGATGCTAGGCACGGCCGAGCCCCTGGTTGCCATGATCAGCTCGGTCGTCTGGCTGGGCACGTCCTTCTCGCCCGCTGACCTGGCGGGCTTCGCCATGATCATCGCGATGGTGTTCCTCACGGCCTGATTGCCGCGGTGTCCCTAAAAAGGAGTGGGCCCCACGCCGTGGCGCGGGGCCCTGAAGGGGAGAACTCCTGATGCAATTTCCGCTGTAGGCGCGCGTCCCACCCGACGCTTGCCTGACCCGTGTTTACCCAGCTCCGTCGACTGTCTTGCGCGTGGGGGTTGCCTTCACGCAGCCTTCACGTCGCCGACACGCCACGCACACGTTTGGCGGGCGCGAGACCCTTGGGCCGGCACTAGGCGCACCGGCGCCGGCCGCTACTTGACCACGAGGATGTCGCAGGGCGCGCTGCGCAGCAGAAACGTGGAGATCGACCCCAGAAGCGCGTACTTGATGGGGGAGAGGCCACGGGCGCCGCAGACGATGACGTCGGGCTTGACCTGGTCGATCATCTCCTCCTTGAGGGTCTCGCGGATGCGTCCGCACCTCACGAGCACCTTGACCGACCCGACGCCCGGCTCGGCCTCGGCGCGCGCGACGCCGTCGGCGATCGAGGCGCGGAAGCCCCTCTCGAGCTCCGGGATCAGGTCCACGGGGTAGGTGCCGGCGGTCTCCAGCGCCGTCGAGTCGATGACGTGCCCGATGTACAGGTCGGCGTTGTTGTTGGCGGCGACCAGGATCGCGCGCTCGAGCACCTTGTCCTGCCTGTCGGTGCCGTCCAGCGACACGAAGACCCTGTCGTAGTCCATATCCTTGTAGTTGGCCATGGTCGACTCCCTTCTGGTCTTACCTGCTCCATACCCATTTTCCGCTGCCGAGAAGGACCTTGCGCCGTGGGGATTTGCCGACGATGGGCCAGTGGCGCCATGCGGTGCCGCGGCAAGCCCCATCATGGTGTGACTCGCCGCCGCGTCGGCGGCATCCCGAACGTGGGGCGGCATGCGCGCCGCCCGCCCGCCTGCGTTCCGCCTGGCGGAAACATCGGAAGAAGGGGAATCCCTCTTGAACCTCATCGAACTTCTCAAGGCCGTCGTCTTCGGCATCGTGGAAGGCGTCACCGAGTGGCTGCCCGTCTCGTCGACCGGCCACATGATCTTGCTGAACCAGTTCCTCACGCTCGACGTGTCGGCCGACTTCTGGGACATGTTCCTCGTCGTGATCCAGCTGGGCGCGATCCTGGCGGTGTGCGTGCTGTTCTTCGCGCCGCTCAACCCGTTCGCGCCGTCCAAGACCGCCGGGGAGCGTCGCGGCACCTGGGTCCTGTGGGCCAAGATCGTGGTCGCCTGCCTTCCCGCCGCCGTCATCGGCATCCCGCTGGACGACTGGATGGAGGAGCACCTGGGCAGCCCCTTCGTCATCGCCGGCGCGCTGATCGCGTACGGCATCGCCTTCATCGTCATCGAGAACGTCCGCGAGGGTCGCGCCCGCGAGCTCATGCGCGCCGGCGTGCCCGTCGGCCGTAGCCGCGGCAAGCACTTTGCCGTGCCCGCCGGCTCCACCGGCCGCGTGACGGCGCAGGGCCAGACCGGAAACGTCCTGGCGCCGACCCTGGCCGAGCTTGCCGACGCCGACGCCAAGGTCACCGACGTGGCCGACATGCCCTGGCCCACGGCCGTCGGCATCGGCCTGTTCCAGGTGCTGTCGATGGTGCCGGGCACCTCGCGCTCCGGCTCCACTATCATCGGCGGCCTGCTTCTGGGGTGCTCGCGCGCTGCGGTCGCGGAGTTCACCTTCTACCTGGCCATCCCCGTCATGTTCGGCGCGAGCGGCCTGCGACTGGTCAAGTTCTTTCTCAAGGGCAACGCCTTTGCCCCCAACGAGCTGGCCATCCTTCTGGTCGGCTGCGTCGTCGCCTTCCTGGTGTCGGTCGCGGCGATTCGCTTCCTGATGTCGTTTGTCAAGCGCCACGACTTCAAGCCGTTCGGCTGGTACCGCATCGCCCTGGGCGCCGTCGTCATCGCCTACTTCGCGGTTGCCGCCCTCGCGTAGGCGGGGGGCTATGCCACGGGCACGTGGGACACGATCAGCGTCATGTCACCCGCAAGCTCGAGCTCGCCGAAGTTGGCGGGCACGACGAAGTGGTCGCCCTTCCTCACAGGCTCCCCTGCGGCCGTGCCGGCGCCCGCGATGACGCTCGCGCACAGGAAGGTGGGGATCGAGGGCAGGGTCACGGCCTGCGGCGCGGCGTCGCCCGCGTCGCCGCCGTCGCCCACGCGCACGCGGTCGACGACGTAGCGGTCGCAGCTCACGAGCTCGGTCACGCCGTCTTTCTGGGATGCGGTGACCGTGCCGGACGCGGGCGACGCCACCGAGAAGTCGACGGTGTCGAGGCTCTGCGCGATGTGCAGGGGGCGACGGGTGCCGTCTGCCTGGACGCGGTCGTAGTCGTAGACGCGGTAGGTGACGTCGCTGGACTGCTGGGTCTCCAGGATCGTGGTGCCGGCCTTGATCGCGTGGACGGTGCCGGGGTCGATCTGGAAGAAGTCGCCGGGGTGGATGGGCACCTCGTTGAGAAGTTCGGCCCACTCGCCGGCCTCGACCATCGCGGCGAACTCCTTGCGGTCGTGGGCGCGCTGGCCCACGACGATCGTGGCGCCCGGGTCGCAGCCCAGGACGTACCAGCACTCCTTCTTGCCCAGCGAGCCGTTCTCGTGCTCGCGGGCGTAGTCGTCGTCGGGGTGGACCTGCACCGACAGGTCGCCCTGCGCGTCCAGGATCTTGATCAGCAGCGGGAACTGGTCGGCGGGGCCGTTGTCCGCGGGGACCTCGCCAAACAGGTCGCGCTCGCTGGCCCACAGCTCGGACAGGTGGCGGCCGGCGAACTCGCCGCGTGCGACCTCGCAGTCGCCGTGCGGGTGGGCCGAGATTGCCCAGCACTCGCCGATGGGGCCGTCGGGGATGTCGTAGCCCCACTCTTCTGCCAGCTTGCGGCCGCCCCAGATCTTCTCGTGGAAGATGGGCTTGAGGAATATCAGTCCGTGTTCGGAAGACATGCGATCGGCTCCTTCTGCTTGTCTGTTTGGGTCGTGTCAGGCAGCTCCTCTCTCGACGTGCCTCCGCGCGCTCGCGGCCATGGGAAGGACTGGCCTGCGCGTCCGTTATTTGGTGCTTATGCTGCGGAACTCGTAGCCGTTTGGGTGGTGCGAGACGCAGCGCTCGAACGGCCTGCCATCGTCGAGGAAGCTGACCTGATCGATTTCGAGCAGGGGGTCGGACGGCTCCGCATGCAGCCACGTGCACTCGTCGGGGGTGGGGGAGACGGCGCGCACGGTTCTGTGGGCGCTTGCGATCCTGAGCCCGAGGGTTCCCTCGATGTAGTCGTAGGTGCTCGCCTCGACGTTGGCGCGGCGCAGGTTGGGGACGATGTCGATCGGGATGTAGGTGTATTGGACCGCGTGTGGCTCGCCGTTGGCGTAACGCGAGCGCACGATGTGGTAGACGAACTGGTCCTCCTCCAGGGAGAGCAGGCGCGCGACCTCGGGCGGGGGCGTCATGACCTCGAAGGTGTGGACGGTGCTGGTGATGGTGTCGCCCTGGCGGCGACGCTCCGCGGTCAGCCCGCCGAGCTGGTCGTTCGTCTCGAAGGAGGCATGGTCGTCGGGGTGCTGTACGGCGCTCTTGACGAAGGAGCCGGACCCGCGACGGCGGGTGATCAGGCCGCGCGACTCGATGACGCCAAGCGCCTTGTTGATGGTGATCTTGCTGACCCCGTACGCCGTGCAGAGCGTCTCGATCGAGGGCAGCTGCTCCCCGGGAACGTACGTGCCGTCGGTGATGGCGGCCTCCAGGCTGTCGGCGACGTTCTCGTATTTCATCAAGGCGGCCTCCGCTCGTGAGCCAGCTGGAATGTCCCGAAGGCTGTTCTACCCGTTCTACTCTATCGAGAATACCGCTCTGCCCAAGTGGTGTCGCGAGCGCCTGCCGATGGTTTACGGGACAATGGCTCCGACAGCGACGTTTTGGAAAGGTTGAACCATGACCCGCATATTGTTTGTTTGCCACGGCAACATCTGCCGTTCGACGATGGCCCAGTACGTGATGGACTGGATGGTCGAGCGTGCCGGGCGCGCCGGCCAGGTCGAGTGCGACTCGGCCGCCACCAGCACCGAGGAGCTGGGCAACCCCGTCGACCCGCGCACGCGCCGCCGCCTGGAGCAGGCCGGCATCCCGTGCGGCGAGCACCACTCGCGCCAGATGACGCGCGCCGACTATGGCCGCTTCGACCTGATCGTGGGGATGGACTCGCTCAACATGCGCAATATGATGCGGATTCTGGGGTCGGACCCCGACGACAAGGTCCACCTGCTGCTGGATTGGTCCGACGCGCCCCACGACATATCGGACCCCTGGTACACGGGCGATTTCGAGCGGACCTACCAGGACGTGACGGAGGGCTGTGAGGCCCTTTTGGCCGCGCTGTAGGGGATTGACCATGCGCAAGATGGAGCTTTTGGCGCCCGCGGGCGGACCCGAGCAGTTGGGGATGGCCCTGCACTTTGGCGCCGACGCGGTGTATCTGGCGGGGCGCCGTTGGGGCATGCGCTCGGCGTCCGCCAACTTCGGCGACGATGAGCTTGCGGCCGCGGTGGCACGCGCCCATGCGGCAGGCGCCCGCGTCCACGTGACGGTCAACGCCATGGCGACCGACACCGACATCGACGAGCTTCCCGCATACCTGCGCCTGTTGGACGAGGCGGGCGTCGACGCCGTGATCGTGGGCGACCTGGGCGTCATGGCCCTGGCGCGCGCCCATGCCCCGCACGTGGAGCTCCACGTATCCACCCAGGCCTCGTGCATGAACTCCGCGGCGGCCGAGCAGTACCTGAGGCTGGGCGCGCGTCGCGTGGTGCTCGCGCGCGAGATGACGCTTACCCAGATAGCCGAGCTGCGTCGCCGCACCTCCGCGGAGCTGGAGCTCGAGGCGTTCGCGCACGGCTCGATGTGCATGGCGGTCTCGGGCCGTTGCCTGCTGTCGTCCGAGATGACGGGCGGTCGCCGCGCCGCGACCTTTGGTGACTGCGCGCAGCCGTGCCGCTGGGAGTGGGGCCTCGTGGAGAGAAGGACGCCCGGTCGCGAGCTGGGCCTGGAGTGCGACGGTGGTTGGTCGCACCTCATGAGTGCCGACGACCTGTGCATGGTCGAGCATCTGGACGAGCTGGCCGACGCCGGCGTCGACTCCATCAAGATCGAGGGCCGCGCCAAGGGCGCCTACTATGCCGCCGCGGTCACCAACGCCTATCGCCACGTGCTGGACGGGGGTGACCCCGCCGCCTGGCGCCGCGAGCTGGACATGGTGAGCCACCGCCCGTACTCGACGGGGTTCCTCTTTGGCAACCCCACGCAGTCGCCCCAGGTTGACGGCTATGCCCGCGACCGCCTGATGGTGGGCGTGGTCACGTCGTGCGAGCCTGTGGAGGGCGGCCCGGGCCGGGGCGGGGTTGCCGGCGCCGGCGCTTCGAGTGATGCGGGCGTGCGTTGGCGTGTGGGGCTGACCTGCCGCAACCGCGCCGAGGCGGGCTGCGAGCTCGACGTCCTGTCGCCGGGGCAGCCCGTGCGCCAGATGCCGCTTGCGGGCGTGGAGGCCGCCGGCGACGACGGCGCTTGGGCCGCGGCGCCCGAGGGCCTGGCGCACTCGATGGACCGCTACCGGGCGATCAGCCCGTGGCCCCTGCAGCCGGGCGACCTTCTCTGCAGGCGCGTCTAGGGCGAGGGACGCCTAGGCCTGCGAGACGAAGTCGTGGTCGACGGTGATCTTGCAGATGGCCTGCGGGTAGCGCGCGACCACCAGCCTTGCGATGGCGTGGCGCAGCTCGTCGTCGGTCATTGCCAGGCCGTGGGGGCGCATGCAGTCGAAGATCACGTTGGTGTGCGTGGGGCCGGGAACCGTGCGCAGGTCGTGGATGGTAAGGCGCGGGTCGATGGTAAGGACGTCGGCGGCGATGTTGGCGCGCATGTCGTTCGCGGCCTCATCCGAGGTCACGATCGGGTCGTAGTGCAGCGTCGTCAGCAGGCCCTCGGACAGCAGGTCCTGCTCGATGTTGTCGAGCGTGTCGTGGCTGGCCATCGGGTCGTCCTCGGCGGCCATCTCCACGTGGGCGCTCACGATCTTTCGGCCGGGGCCGTAGTCGTGGACCATGAGGTCGTGCGTGCCAAGCACGCCGGGGGCCGCCATGATCGTGTCGTGGATGTGTCTCACGAGCTCGGGGTCGGGCGCCTGGCCCAGAAGCGGGCTGATGGTCTCGCGCACCAGCGAGATGCCGCTCCACACGACGAAGCCGCCCACCGCCAGTCCGACCCAGCCGTCCAGGTCGAAGTCGATGGCGCGCGACAGCACCGCCGCGGCCAGGACCGCGAGCGTGGTGACGACGTCGTTGCGCGAGTCGACGGCGGTTGCCTCGAGCGTGGTCGACGCGATCTTCTTGCCGAGCCTGGAGTTGAACGCGGCCATCCACAGCTTCACGAGCACCGAGGCGAGAAGCACCGCGACGATCGCGGGCGTGAACTCGGTGGGCGAGGGGTGCATGAGCTTCTCGACGGAGGAGCGCACCAGCTCCAGGCCGATGGCGGTGACCAGGGTCGCCACGACCAGGCCGCTCAAATACTCGTAGCGCCCGTGGCCGTAGGGGTGCTCGGCGTCGGCGGGCTTGCTCGCCAGGCGGAACCCGAGCAAAGACACGATGTTGCTTGAGGCGTCGGACAGGTTGTTGACGGCGTCGGCAACGATCGAGACCGACCCCACGGCCAGGCCGACCAAGCCCTTGCCGGCACACAGCAACACGTTGCAGACGATGCACACCAGGCTCGCCACCGTGCCGTAGCGGTTGCGGACGCGCGCGTCGTCCACGTCGTCGGCATTCGGAACGAACGTCTTGATTATCCAGTCTGTCATGGGTGTCCAGCTGCCTTCCCGCCCCGCGTCAAAGCCCTTCTCGGCGCTCCGGTCGCGCCTCGCGCCGCCAGGCGACGCGTGTGGGAACGTCCCACGGGCCCGTGGGGTTTGACGGACAACGATACCCGTTTTTACGCAAGCGGAGGGTTCACGCAGGTGGACGGGATCCTTCCGGTAAGCAGGTACTCGCGTATCGGCTCGATGGCCATCTGCCTGAGCTGGACGTACGACTCGACGGAGTCCCAGCCCGAGTGCGGGGTCACCACGCAGCGCGGGTGCGCGATCAGCGCGGGGTTCGGGTCGGCCTCCTCGTGGCGCAGCACGTCGAGTCCCGCCGCGGCGATCCCGCGCGCCCCGTCGCTCGTCTCGCACTCGTCCAGCGCGGCCAGCAGCGCCTCCTCGTCGACGCACTCGCCGCGCGCGGTGTTTATCAGCATCGCGCCCGGCCTCATGGTCGAAAGGGCGTGCGCGTCGATGAGGTTGCGCGTCACGTCCACGAGCGGGCAGTGCAGGCTCACCACATCCGACCTGCGCAGGAGCTCGTCGAGCTCCTCGACCTTCTCGACACCCAGGGCTGCCATCTCGTCGGCCTTTCCGTGGGGCGCCCACGCCACGACGCGCATCCCCATGGCTTGGGCCACAGGCGCCACGCGTCGCGCGATCGAGCCAAAGAACACCAGGCCAAGCGTCATGTTGGAGATGCGTCGGATGGGGTAGCCCGGCTTGTAGTCCCACCCGCCGCCGCGCACGTCGCGGTCGAGCAGCGTGACCTTTCGCAGCACGTCCATCATCAGCGCCACCGCGTGCATGGCGACCTCCTCCGAGCAGTAGCCCGGGCAGTTGCACGCAAGGACCCCGTTCTCGCGCAGGGCGTCGACGTCCAGGTGGTCGTAGCCGATCGACATTGCGGACGTGATCCTTACGCCCGCCTCGCCGAACATCCTCGCGGTCGCGGCGTCCACCGGCATCGAGTCGCCGATGACGCCGTCGATGCCAACGAGCTGCTCGGGCGTGGGCGCGCACCAGCGCTCGGGCTGTTTGACGCCGACGACCTCGATCTCGTTGTCGGCGCCCTTCGCCCTCAGGTAGTCGTCGACAACCGTCGTGTCCCCGTCGAGCGAGAAGTACAGGATGCGGTGCTTGCCCATGGCGTCTCCCCTCGTGCGTGACGCGGCCGTCGCTCTCGCGGCGCCCGACGGCACGTCTCTTCGTATGGGGGAGAGGTTACGGGTGCGCGGGTGCGCCGGCGTACCGCGCCCGCCGTCCGTTTGCAGGTTGGAAAAGCTTCGCTTTCAGTGCGGACACGCTCGGGGTTGTCGCGCCCGTCGCCTTCGTCGCCCGAACACCTTGCGGAACCCTCGCGGACTCGTCGCGCCCGCCCTCTTGTGGTCCGCGCGCACGGCTACACTCTTGTTCGTCGAAAACGAACACCACATGGAGAACGCCCACATGAACTTCGAGCAGTTCAGCCTCTTCGAGGCCGCCAATGCCGAGAAGAACGTCGCCCCGCAGCCCGCGACACCCGAGACCGCCGCCCCCGCGGCAGCTCCCGTCCCGCAGGCCGCGCCCGCCCCGGGCGTGGTCGACCTCACCACCCTCAACCCCGCCCAGCGCAAGGCGGCCGAGTGCACCCACGGCCCGCTGCTCGTGCTCGCGGGCGCCGGCTCGGGCAAGACGCGCGTGCTCACCTACCGCATCGCGCACATGATCGCCGACGAGGGCGTGCGCCCCTGGCAGATCCTGGCCATCACGTTCACCAACAAGGCTGCGGCCGAGATGCGCGAGCGCCTCCAGGCGATCCTTCCCGGCCAGACGCGCGGCATGTGGGTCTGCACCTTCCACGCCATGTGCGTGCGCATCCTGCGCGAGGACGCCGACCGCCTGGGCTACGAGCCCAACTTCACCATCTATGACGACGACGATTCCAAGCGCATGGTCAAGCGCATCATGGCCGACCTCGACGTCGACCCCAAGCAGTACCCGATCCAGGGCATCCGCTCCAAGATCTCCGCCGCCAAGAACGCGCTCGTCTCGCCCGACGAGATGTCCGACCAGGCCGACAGCCCGCAGGTCGCCAAGACCGCCATCGTCTACCGCGAGCTGCAGCGCCGCCTGGGCCGCGCCAACGCCATGGACTTCGACGACCTGCTGGTAAACGCGTACGAGCTCCTGCTCAAGAACCCCGACGTGCTGGCCAAGTACCAGCAGCGCTTCGTCCAGATCAGCGTCGACGAGTACCAGGACACCAACCACGTCCAGTACAAGATCACCAACCTCCTGGCCGCCGCGCGCCGCAACCTCATGGTCGTGGGCGACGACGACCAGTCCATCTACAGCTGGCGTGGCGCCGACATCCAGAACATCCTCGACTTCGAGAAGGACTATCCGGACGCCACCGTGGTCAAGCTGGAGGAGAACTACCGCTCCACCGGCCACATCCTCGACGCGGCCAACGCCGTCGTGGCCAACAACAGCCGTCGCAAGGCCAAGCGCCTCTACACCAGCCGTGGCGACGGCGAGCTTGTCCACGTCTACCAGGCCTCAGACGAGCGCGACGAGGGCCGCTGGGTCGGCTCCGAGATCGACAAGGTGCACGACGGGGGCACCAGCTACGACGACATCGCGGTGTTCTACCGCACCAACGCGCAGTCGCGAGTCCTCGAGGACATGTTCCTGCGCGCCGGCGTCCCCTACAAGATCGTCGGCGGCACGCGCTTCTTCGACCGCCAGGAGATCCGCGACGTCATGGCCTACCTCAAGCTGGTCGTCAACCCCGACGACGACGTCAGCGCCCTGCGCGTGGTCAACACCCCGCGCCGCGGCATCGGCACCACCAGCGTCAACAAGATCAGCGCCTACGCGGCCGAGCGCGGCATCTCGTTCTTCTCGGCAGCGCAGGCCTGCGCCTGCGAGGAGGGGCTTCTCTCCGCGAAGACCCGCAACGCCCTGGCTGGCTTCACCGACGCCATCGAGTCGTGCCGCCACGTCTCCGGCGAGCTTGCCGACGTCGTGCAGCACATTGTCGAGAAGAGCGGCCTGATCCGCGCGCTGGAGGCCGAGAACACCACCGAGGCCGAGGGCCGCATCGAGAACATCCGAGAGTTCTTCGGCGTCGCCTCCGAGTTCGACGAGGAGCACGACGACGCGGCCGAGACGCTCGAGAGCATCGAACAGCTGCGTGCCGCCGGCGCCCTGGACGCCGCCGACGCCAACGACGCTCCTGCGACGCCCGCTTCCGCCGCCCCCGCGACGCCCGAGCGCCCGCAGGTCGCCGCCGAGAAGCTGCCCGCCCTGATGGAGTGGCTCGCCCTGCGCAGCGACCTCGACTCGCTGTCTGGCTCCACCAGCGCGATCACGATGATGACCATCCACTCCGCCAAGGGCCTGGAGTTCCCGGTCGTCTTCGTCACCGGCATGGAGGAGGGCATCTTCCCGCACATCCGCTACGGCGAGGACGACCCCTCCTCGATCGAGGAGGAGCGCCGCCTGGCCTACGTCGCCATCACCCGCGCCGAGCGCAGGCTCTACCTCACCTATGCCGTGACGAGAAGGACCTTTGGCTCGACCCAGGCCAACCCGCGCAGCCGCTTCCTCAACGAGATCCCCGCCGAGCACGTCAAGCAGGTTGGCGTGGGCTCGCAGGGCTTCTCGGGCGTGGGCTGGGAGAAGCGCGGCGACCGTCGCGGCACCTTCGGCAGCGGCCAGGGCTCCGACATGTACGGCGGCCGCGTCTTTGGCTCGGCCACCCGCTCGTCGAACCTCGGCTCGCGCCAGCAGGCGCGCCCGGCCGCCCCGCAGCCCATCCGCAAGGACGAGCGCAAGGCCGCCGAGACCTTTGCCGCCGGCGACAAGGTCTCGCACAAGACGTTCGGCCCGGGCGTGGTCACCGCGGTCCAGGGCGACACGATCGAGGTCGCCTTCTCGCGAACGGGTAAAAAGAAGAAGTTGATGAAGGGCTTCGCGCCCATCGTGAAGATCGACTAGGGGAGGACCCATGAAGCTCGGAATCATTGGCGCCATGGAGGTCGAGGTCGCGACCCTGCGCGACCAGATGGACGTGGAGCGCACCGTCACCCGCGCCAACATGGACTTTAGCGAGGGCGTGCTCAACGGCTGTCCCGCGGTGGTCGTGCGCTGCGGCATCGGCAAGGTCAACGCCGCCGCCTGCGCCCAGATCCTGTCGGACGAGTTCGGCGTGACGCACGTCGTCAACACCGGCGTCGCCGGCTCCCTGGACAACCGCATCGAGATCGGCGACGTGGTCGTGTCGACCGACGCCGTGCACCACGACATGGACGTGACCGGCCTCGGCTATGCCCCGGGCGAGGTTCCCCAGGTGGGCACCATCGCGTTTCCCGCCAACGACGAGATGCGCGAGCGCGCCGTCGAGGCGTGCCGCGAGGTCGTGCCCGAGATCGGCGTGTTCGAGGGTCGCGTCGCCTCCGGCGACCAGTTCATCGCCGAGCGTGCCCGCAAGGCCCGGATCAAGGCCGACTTCGACGCGATGTGCTGCGAGATGGAGGGTGCCCCAATCGCCCAGGTCTGCTGGCTCAACGAGATCCCGTTCGTCATCGTGCGCGCGATCTCGGACAAGGCCGACGGCTCGAAGAAGGTCCTCTATCCCATCTTCGAGAAGCGCTCGGCCGAGCGCTGCGCCAAGATCGTGGGCGAGCTCGCCCGTCGCATGGCCTAGTAGCCGATGGCGGGCTCGCAGGTGATGCCCACGAAGTCGGGGCCCGTGTGGACCAGCAGGTCGGGCGTGGCCGACGTGCGGATGACCTCGACGATGTTGCCCACGCGCTCGCGGACCTCGGCCTCCATGCGGTCGAACAGCTCGGGCTCGGCGGGGTCCATCGAGACGCAGATGCCCAGCACGACCTTCTCGAGCTTGGAGGCCGCCGCGCAGATGAGGTCGACCTCGGCGCGCAGCGCGCGCTCCCAGCCGCGGGCCTTGCGCGCGACGATGTAGGCGCCGTCCGGGTCGCAGGTCATGACCGGCTTGATGTTGAGGACCGAGCCCAGGCGGTACGTGGCCTCGCCGATGCGTCCTCCCTTGCGCAGGTAGGACAGCGTCTTGGGGCAGAAGAAGATGCTCGAGTCGCGCGTCAGCCCCTCGAGCTGCGCGCGGATTTCGTCGAGCTCGAGGCCCTTCTCGGCAAGGCGCGTGGCGGCCATGACGGTGAGGCCGGCGCCCAGGCCGATGCTTCTGGAGTCGACGACCGCGACGGGGAAGTCCATCTCGGAGGCGACGAGGTTGGCCGTCTGGTTGGTGGCCGACAGGGCGCCCGCGATGGTCACGAACACGGCGGCCTCGTAGCCGTCGTCACGCGCGGCCTCGAGCGTCTCGCGGATGGTGTGGGGGCTGGGCAGCGACGTGGTCGGGATCTCGGTCGCAAAGCGCTTGACCACCTGGGCCGAGTCGATGTCGACGCAGGAGCGGTACGTGCCGTCCGTGTAGTTGAGCAGTAGCGGCACGACGCGGATGTCGTGCTCCGCGACGAAGTCGACGGGCGTGTCGGTGCCCGAGTCACAGACGATTGCGATGCGCTTTTCGTTCATGGGATACCTCTCGTTTCGCGAACGCCGCTTGTGGCGGCGGCGCGCGCCCGCCCACGGGCCGGCGCCAATCCATCGTCTCGACTATAGCGCAGGCCAGCGATGCTCCACAGACGCTCTCGGGTTGTGGTCGAGTTGTCCGGGCGGGGTTGTGGTCACGTTCCGGTTCCGCTCGCGAACCCGGTCTGGGGCAAATGCGCGCCGGATACAATTGCCTGCAGAGAAGAACTTCGAGACAGACGTGAGGAAGCCCATAACATGACCCAGACCAGCACGCCCGAGACGTCGACCCAGGCAAGCGCAGCGTCCGCCTCGCCCGTGAGCAGGGCCACCATCATCCGCGAGCCCGCCGTGGTAAAGAGGCTCGCCCGCAAGTCGCGCCACAGCAAGATCACCTCCAACGGGACCGTCGCCGCGGCCGTCATGGTCGCCGCGGCGCTGCTGGCGGTGTGCGTCGCCAACTCGCCCGCCTACCACGTGGTGCACGAGGTGCTCGAGACGCCCCTCACGCTCGGCGTCGGGCCGCTGTCGGCCTCGCTTTCCGTCGAGCAGTTCGTCAACGACTTCCTCATGGCCATCTTCTTCCTGCTTGTGGGCATCGAGCTCAAGTACGAGATGACCGTGGGCCAGCTGCGCCGCCCGCGTCAGGCTGCCCTGCCCATGCTCGCCGCGGTCGGCGGAGTGGCCGCGCCCGCCCTTATCTACCTGGCGCTCAACGCCTCGGCCGCCCCGCACGGCTGGGCCATCCCCATCGCCACCGACATCGCCTTCGCCCTCGGCGTCATGTCGCTTCTGGGCGACCGCGTGGCCCCCGAGACCAAGGTCTTCTTCCAGACCCTCGCCATCGCCGACGATATCCTGGCCATCGTGGTCCTGGCCGTCTGCTACGGCCAGAGCCCCAGCATCGCCTGGTGCGCGGCGTCGCTCGTGTGCGTCCTGGTGCTTGCCGCCCTGGCAAAGGCCAAGGTCTACACCTCGCGCCACTACCTCGTGGTCGGCCTGGTGCTATGGGTCTGCATGTTCAACTCGGGCATCCACGCCACGCTCGCCGGCGTGATCCTGGCCTTCTTCCTGCCCGCCCGCTCCGACGTCCGCCTGTCCCAGCTGCGCCCCTGGCTCGGCAGCCAGGCCCGCGTCCTCGACGATCACTACGACGACGAGACCCACGTCCTGGGCCAGCACGACTTCACGGCCGCTGCCGAGAAGGTCGAGCGTGTGATGCACCACGTCACCCCGCCGCTGCAGCGCGTCGAGCACGCGATCGCGGTTCCCGTCAACTTCCTCATCCTGCCGCTGTTCGCCTTCGCGAACGCGCAGGTCAGGCTCGTGGGCGCCGACTTCGGCACGATCGTGTCCGACCCCGTTACCCAGGGCGTGTTCCTGGGCGCGGTGCTGGGCAAGCCGCTCGGCATCGTGGCCGTCACCTGGGCGCTCGTCAAGGTCGGCTTTGCCAAGCTGCCGCGTCGCGTCACCTGGGACCAGGTCATCGCCGTGGGCATCATGGGCGGCATGGGCTTCACCATGTCGATCCTCATCGCCGGCCTGGCGTTCCCCAACCCGGCCGAGGTCATGGCAGCCAAGTGCGCGATCCTCGCCGGCTCGTTCACGGCGGGTGCGCTGGGCGTGCTCTTCGTGCGCGTTCACGACGCTATTGCGGGCAGGCGCCCGTCCGAGTAGCGGCTCGTGCGACGGGCCTACCCGCGCAGCTAGCTGACGGTCCCGTAGACGTAGCCCCAGCCGTGCGCGGTGATGATCGAGTTCAGCTGGTCGCACAGCCTCATGCGCCGGTAGGTGCCGGCGGGCAGCAGGTTGACCACCTCGATGAGGTCCTCGCCCAGGTCGTCCATCTCGGCGCGGACGACCACGTCGAGCCTGGTCACGGTCTCGTCGACGGCATACAGCGAGTCGACGAGCCTCTGCAGCTCGCCGTACTCGGGTGCGGGTGCGCTCGTGGGGCGCCTTTTGCTCTGGTTAGTCATGGCGACCATGGTACCCGAACGGCCCACGCGGTCGCTCCGCGATCGGCCGCGCGGGCCACCTGCTGCGTGTCGGCGGCATGTGGCCCGGCTGAAGGCCTCCCACGCTGCTCTTGCGGCGGCATCCCGGGGCTATACTTTTCGCGGACGAGAAGGACGCCCGAGACGCCCAACCACGCGCACAAGGCGCGGGCGTGACCGAGGAGGACCAATGCCCAACGCATACGTCAACATGAGCGACGAACAGCTTCGCGACGAGATCTCCCGACTGGAGGCCGAGGCTGACGAGCTGCGTGCCCGCGACCTCAAGCTCGACATGGCCCGCGGCAAGCCCAACCCCGAGCAGGTCGACATCTCGCGAGCCCTTCTCGACGAGCTCACGAGTGTCTCGAGCCTCGAGGACGAGGGCGTCGACGCGGCCAACTACGGCTGTCCCGACGGCCTGCCCTCCGCGCGCCGCCTGGCCGCCGAGGTCCTGGGCGTCGACCCCGCCAACGTCATCGTGGGCAACTCCGCGAGTCTCTCGCTCATGCACGCCCTGGTGACCAACGCCTACGTCCACGGCGTCGCCGGCTGCGAGCCGTGGTGCCGCCAGGGCGAGGTCAAGTTCCTGTGCCCGAGTCCCGGCTACGACCGCCACTTTGCCATCACCGAATCCCTCGGCATCGTCAACGTCCCCATCGAGATGGGCGCCGACGGCCCCGACATGGACGAGGTCAGGCGCCTGGTCGAGGGCGACCCGCAGGTCAAGGGCATCTGGTGCGTGCCCAAGTACGAGAACCCCACGGGCATCACCTACTCCGACGACGTGGTCCGCGCGTTCGCGGCGCTCAAGCCCGCGGCCAAGGACTTCCGCATCTTCTGGGACAACGCCTACGCCGTGCACGACATCGTCCAGCCCGGTGACGAGCTTCTGGAGATCTTCTCGGCAGTTCACGAGGCGGGCAACTCGAACCTGGTGTACGAGTTCGCCAGCACCTCCAAGGTCACCTTCCCCGGTGCCGGCATGGCCTGGGTCGCCGCCGACGATGACGACCTTGCCGAGATTCGTCGCGCCCTCGGCATCGCGCAGGTCTGCCCCAACAAGATGGTGCAGCTCGCCCACGCCCGCTACCTGAAGGACCTCACGGGCGTGCGCGCCCACATGTCGCGCCACGCGCAGTTCGTCGCCCCGCGCTTCGCGCTGGTGCAGCGCAAGCTCTCCGAGGGCCTCGGCGACCTTGACGTCGCCACCTGGACCAAGCCCAACGGCGGCTACTTCGTGAGCTTCGACGGTCCCGAGGGCTCGGCCAAGGCCATCGTCGGGCTGGCTGCCGAGCTTGGCGTCAAGATGACCGGCGCCGGCGCCACCTGGCCGTACGGCAGGGACCCGCGCGACACCAACATCCGCATCGCCCCGACCTACCCCTCCCTCGAGGAGCTGGGCGCCGCGCTCGACGTGTTCGTCGTGTGCGTCAAGCTCGTCTCGGCGAGGCTCGCCCTCCAGGCGAGGACCGCGTAGGGCCTGGTCCGCGGGGCGAACGTCGCCTCGGGTGTGACGCGAACGCATGAAACGACGCTGGGCCGGGGCGACCACGGAAGCCCCGGCCCTTTTCTGTAGAATAGAACGCTGCAAGTTGGGTGTGGGCGCATGCCCGCACGTGGCGGCGCCCGCGCGAAGGCAGGGCGCGGGTTTGGAAAGGAACGTAGTCGATGGCTACCAAGAAGGGCCGCAAGAAGCAGGGTCGCACCACGGCCGACTCCGCGGTTAAGGGCAAGGCAAAGTCGAGCGAGGACAGCCGCAAGCGCTTCACCACCATCGTCGTCGCCCTGATGGCGGTGCTCATGGTCCTGTCCATCCTGCTGCCCTCGCTCTCGTCGATCCTGTCGGGCGCCAACGCGACGCAGCAGGCCGCCTCTGCCGGCTCCGGCGACAGCTCCGACAAGGCCACCACCCAGCAGGAGACGGTGACCATGGACACCGTTGACGAGCGGTACGGTGCGCTCGTCAAGGAGCTCAAGGCCAAGCTCAAGAAGGACCCCAAGAACCTCGCGGCCCTTCTCAACCTGGGCAACGACTACATGAGCTGGGCCTCGACCGCCTCGTACTACGCGTCCGACGACGCCGGCAAGGCGCACGTGAAGGACCTGTACGACCAAGCCATCGACAACTACGACGAGTACCTCAAGCTCAACGACTCCAACGACGTCCACGTCCGTCGCGCGCTGTGCCAGTATTACCGTGGCGACACCGACAACGCCCTCAAGGCGCTCAAGGACTTCACGGCCGGCGACGGCAAGGAGTACGGTCCCGCCTGGGCCTACCTGGGCGTGATGTACCAGCTCGGCGGCGACAACGACAAGGCCACGTCCGCCTACGAGAAGGCCATCGAGGTCGACAAGGATGACTCGTACGGCGCCAAGTCCCTCGCCAACCAGCAGCTGACCGCCATGAAGGCCAGTGAGGGCAACGGCGGTTCGACGACGGGCCAGCAGAGCCTCGAGAGCGTGCTCAACAGCGCGGCCACCTCGGGGGAGTAAGCGGCAAGAAGGGAGCACCAATGGAGCTCACCATCGATTCCAAGCGCGAGGGGTCCCGCGTGACCCTGTCCGTCCACGGGGAGGTCGACGTCTCGTGCGCCGACGTCCTGCGCGACGCCATCGACCAGGCGCTGTCTGCAGACGCCACCGACGTCGTCTGCGACCTGGCCGACGTCCCCTACATCGACTCGACCGGCATCGGCGTGCTCGTGGGTGCGGCGCACCGCGCCTCCGAGGCAGACGTCACGCTCGAGGTCGCGCGTCCGCAGCACAACGTCTCCCGCGTCCTGACGCTTCTCGGCGTCGGCGCCGAGCTCAACGTCCGCGACGCACAGTAAGGGGGAGCTCACTTGTTTGGCATCGGCGAGACAGAGTTCGCACTTATCCTGATCTTCGGGTTCCTGCTGTTTGGCCCCGACAAGCTGCCCGGCATGGGCCGCACCATCGGGCGTGGCCTCAGGCAGTTCCGCGAGGCGCAGGAGGGGCTGACCAAGGTCGTCAAGGCGGAGGTCATCGATCCCATCAACGACGCCGCCAACGGCGTCCCCTCCAAGAAGAGGGTTGTCGACGACGATGACGCCGACCTGCCCGACGAGTCCGATCGCAAGCCGACCGAGACCTTCGCCGAGCGCAAGGCGCGCCTGGCAGCCGAGGCCGCCGCTGCCGACACCGCCGCTGCCGAGAAGGACGGCGAGCCCGCGGCCGACGCGCCTGCGCCCGCGCAGGATGCCGCCGCTGCCGCACGCCGCCGCGCCGAGGAGCGCCGTCGCGCGGCCCACGTGCCCGACACCGACGACGACCTCGATTCCGACTCCGACGGCGACGCTGGTGCGGACGTTCCCGCGCCCGACGCCGCCGCGCCCGACGACGAGCCCGAGCAGGTCGACGAGTCCGCCGCCGTGGCGCTCTACGGCCTGAGCCCCAAGCGTGCCGCCGCCGTGCGCGAGCGTGCCGAGCAGGCCCGCCGCGCGGCCGCCGAGGCCGAGCGCACCGCCGCCGACAGCGATGCCGACTCGGACGACGACGTCGATTCCGACTCGGATTCGGACGCTGGCGCCGACAACCAGACCACCGGAGAGGAGGCAGGGACCGAGCAGGCCTAAAGGCCCTCCTCCCGAACACCCATGCCCATCGGACCAGCTCGCATGCCGCTTCTCGACCACCTCGGGGAGCTGCGCCGCCGCCTTACGATCATGATCGTCTCGGTGCTCATCACCGCGATCGTCGTCTACGAGGCCACGCCCGTCATCATCGACGTCCTTCTCGACCCCATCCGTCCGTTTCTGCCGGGAGGCCAGCTGAGCGTCCTTACCGCCCTCGGCGGCTTCACGGTGCGCTTCAAGGTCGCCATCTTCGCGGGCATCATCGTGTGCACGCCCATCCTGGTGTGGGAGATCATGGCGTTCTTCCTGCCCGCCCTCAAGCCGAACGAGCGCAGGTGGGTCATCCCGACCGTCGCCGCGCTCATCGTCCTGTTCTTCCTGGGCATGGTGTTCTGCTACTTCATCATCCTCAAGACGGCGTTCGGCTGGCTGTACGCGCAGTCCTCCGACTTCGCCGCGGTCGTCGCCCAGGCCGAGGACTACATATCGATAATCATGCTGCTGGAGATCGGCTTCGGCGTGGCCTTCGAGCTGCCGCTGGTCATCTTCTACCTCACGATCTTCCACATCGTGCCGTACAAGACGCTGCGCTCCGGCTGGCGCTACGTCTACGTCGGCCTCATGGTCCTGTCGGCCATCGTCACGCCAGACGCGTCACCGGTGACGATGTTCCTCATGTTCGCGGCACTTATCACCCTGTACGAGATCTCGCTTGCGGTCGCGCGCCAGGTGATCACCGTGCGCGAGGGCAAGCAGGCCCTCAAGTGGGGACGCGACGAGTACCTCGAGCACTCGATGTAGCGTCACCACAAAAATTGTCGTTAGGTACTTGAGCTGCGAAAACCCGGCCGTCCGCCGGGTTTTCGCATGTGGGGGAACTCCAAGCGTCCCCCGCAAAGGCTATAGTGCCCAAAAGCAAGAAGGTCGCGCACGACCGCGCGACCCATGAATGACACACGAAGGAGAGCTCTCTTGAAGCTCGTCGTTGCCGAGAAGAACGATGCCGCCCAGCAGATCGCACGCCTGTTGTGCGACGTGGGCAAGCCCAAGGCCGACAAGGTCTACAACACGCCTGTCTACCGCTTCGACCATGACGGGGAGGAGTGGGTCTCCATCGGCCTGCGTGGCCACATCCTCGAGCCGAACTTCCCGCCCGAGCTGCACTTTGACGACCAGGAGGGTTGGTACGGCCTGACCGCCGACGGCGAGCACCTGCCCGCCGACCTGCCCGACGGCCTGCCGCGCCCGCCCTACGCCACCAAGCGCCGTCCCTACCTGGCGGACGGCATCGGCATCAAGTCCTGGAACATTCCGAGCCTGCCGTACCTGGTGTGGTCCCCGATCGAGAAGATCCCGGTCGAGAAGGAGATCATCCGCGCGCTCAAGAACCTTGCCAAGAAGTCCGACTCCGTCATCATCGGCACCGACTTCGACCGTGAGGGCGAGCTCATCGGCTCCGACGCCGTGAGCCAGATTCGCATGGTCGCCCCCGACGCGCCTGTCTTGCGCGCCCGCTACTCCGCCTTCACCAAGGCCGAGATCGACCACGCCTTCTCCAACCTCGTCGAGCTCGACCAGGACCTCGCCGACGCCGGCGACAGCCGTCGCGCCATCGACCTGGTTTGGGGCGCCGTCCTCACGCGCTACCTCACGGTCGCCAAGCGCGCCGGCTTTGGCGACACCCGCTCCGCCGGTCGCGTCCAGACGCCTACGCTGGCCCTGGTCGTCGCCCGCGAGCGCGAGCGCATGGCCTTCGTGCCCGAGGACTACTGGCTCATCTCGGGCAAGGGCTCTGCCGACGGCACCGAGTTCAAGGTCAGCCACGCCAAGGGCCGCTTCACCGACGCGGACGAGGCCACGGCCGCGTTTGCCGACGTCGACGGCGCGACCCAGGCCACGGTGACCGACGTCACCAAGCGCCAGCGCCACCAGCGCCCGCCCGCACCCTTCAACACCACCAGCCTGCAGGCCGCGGCCGCGGCCGAGGGCCTGGCGCCCGGCCGCACGATGCGCCTGGCCGAGAGCCTCTACATGGACGGCCTGATCTCGTACCCGCGCGTCGACAACACCGTCTACCCGTCGTCTCTGGACCTGCGCGACGTCGTGAAGACCCTCTCCGCCGTCCCGCAGTACGCTGCCTCGTGCAAGACCATCCTGTCGGGCAAGATGCACCCCACCCGTGGCAAGCAGGAGACCACCGACCACCCGCCCATCTATCCCACGGCGGCGGCCGACCCCGAGAAGCTCCAGCCCGCCGAGTGGAAGCTCTACAACCTGATCGCCCGTCGCTTCCTGGCCACCCTCATGGACCAGGCGACCATCGAGGGCACCAAGGCCAAGCTCGACATCAACGGCCAGCCGTTCCAGGCCTCGGGCGACGTGCTGGTTGACCCCGGCTTCCGTGCGGCGTATCCCTTCGGCCTCAAGAAGGACGAGCAGCTGCCCATGCTCGAGGCAGGCGACGTCATCGAGGTCTCCGATATCGAGAAGATCCAGAAGCAGACCGAGCCTCCCGCGCGCTACAGCCAGGGCAAGCTCATCCAGGAGATGGAGCGCCTGGGCCTGGGCACCAAGTCCACCCGTGCCAACGCCATCGATCGCCTGACGGCGGTCAAGTACCTCAAGAACGACCCCGTCGAGCCCAGCCAGTTGGGTATGGCCATCATCGCCGCGCTGGAGACCTACGCACCGCGCATCACCACGCCCGACATGACCAGCGAGCTCGAGGCCGACATGACCAAGGTCGCCGAGGGCGTCGACACCCAGGACCAGGTCGTCCGGCACTCGCGCGCACTTCTCGCCGAGGTGATGGAGGAGCTCCTGGAGCACACCGAGGACCTGGGCGAGGCAATCGCCGATGCCGTCACGGCAGACGCCAAGGTCGGCGTGTGCCCCAAGTGCGGCAAGGACCTGGTGATGAAGCACTCGCCCAAGACGCGCTCGAACTTCATCGGCTGCATGGGCTGGCCAGAGTGCGACGTGACCTATCCCGTCCCGTCCAACTGCAAGGTCGAGGCCATCGAGGGCGAGGCGGGCGTCTGCCCCGAGTGCGGCGCCCCGCGCATCAAGTGCAAGCCGTTCCGCCAGAAGGCGTTCGAGCAGTGCGTCAACCCCAAGTGCCCCACCAACTACGAGCCCGACGTCATCGTGGGCGAGTGCAAGGCATGTGCCGAGGCCGGCCGCCACGGCGACCTCGTGGCGCACAAGAGCGAGAAGAGCGGCAAGCGCTTCATCCGCTGCACCAACTACGACGACTGCGGCACCAGCTACCCGCTGCCCGCCCGCGGCGAGCTTCACGCCACGACCGAAACCTGCCCGGAGTGCGGCGCCCCCATCGTCGAGGTCATGACGGCGCGCGGCCCGTGGAGGCTCTGTCCCAACCCCAACTGCCCCGGTCGCGAGAAGCGCGCCACGCGCGGTCGCGGCGCGGCGACCAAGACGGCGGAGAAGGCGACGGACAAGAAGCCTGCCGCCAAGAAGACCGCCACAAAGAAGGCGACCGCTGCCAAGAAGACCGCGACCAAGAAGGCGACCACGAAGAAGGCCTCCACGAAGAAGACCGCGGCCAAGAAGGCCACGACCAAGCGGACCACCAAGAAGGAGCCCGACGCCGAGTAGCGCCAGCCCTTCTCGATAGCCCCCATGCACGTCACTCGTTGCCAAAAGTACGGGTGACGTGCTTTTTTGTCTGCGTCCATGGTTAGAATCTGACTCACGTGAACACTGTCCGATGTCGAGCGAATGGGGAGCCATGGCAGCCATACCCACCCCGGGCCAACCGCGCCGTCCGATTGTCACACCCGAGTTTCTTCTGACCGTCGTATGGAAGACGCTCATCCTGCTTGCCGCCATCGTGCTTGTGTTTTGTGGCGCGCTGGTGGCGCTGAGGTTTTCGGGGGTGGCCTAGATGGAGCCTCGCAAGCCCAATTGGGGTGCCCGGCTTGTCGTGCTCGCCGCACTCGTCGCCATCGACGCGGTCTTGATCGCCCTGGTGGTTCGCCTGGGGCTAATCGAGCAGATCGTCGTGCCGAGACTTCCGGGACCCATCGTCGACTGGCTGTTCTGGTAGGTGCGCCGCGCGCCATAGGCGAGTGCCTGAGGAATACCGCGACTCCGTTTGGAGGATCCGATGCTTGATAACAACGACACCCCCAAGCCCAGGGGGCACAAGGCAAGGCTCGTCGCGTTCTTTGCCCTTCTTGCCGTGCTTGCGGCGGCTGCGGGCATGGCTCTGGCGCTGCTTCATCCCTGGGCGCCCACTCCTGGCGATGCCTCCGACCCCACCAAGGTCGCGCAGGCCGCGGCGAGGGGTGTCTCGGCGTCGGGTGGCAGCTACAAAAGCTACGAGTTGGGTGGCCTCGAGGCCCGTGTGACGGACGAGGATGACGCGCGTCAGGTGGTCGAGGCGCTTGGCTCGTCGCTCGGCATGTCGGATGCGTCCAACCAGCTTGCGGACCCCGTGACCAGCGTCGTCGGCGGCACCAGCTACTACCGCTTTGCCGAGAGGTCCGCCGGAGTCCCGGTGCTCGGCCGCTCCGTCACCGTTTCGGCGACCAACGGGACCGTCGACAGCATCGCGGGCAACGCGACCGACGTTAGGGAGAAGGACGCCAAGCCGACCGTCTCTCAGGAAGAGGCGGCTGCCGCGATCAACGACTATGCGAAGAAGGAGCTTGGGGCCACCGGCGACGCCAACGTCGACGAGCTGGGCGACGACGACCTGGTCTGGTGGACGTTCGACGTGGATGGGCCCATGCTCGCCTGGCGCACCACCGCAACGATTCCCGGGGCAGGACCGTACGAGGTCGTCGTTGGGGCGCGTGACGCCAAGGTCCTCTCGTGCGTCTACGGCATCGACGAGGTGACCCTGCCGGGCGTCGACGGGGACGTGAGCATCGACGTCGACGACTACTCGGGGAATGGCAGGAAGACCAAGCTCGTCTCGACCCTCTATCGGGATTCGAATTACGAGGTCAAGGTCGCCGTTAAGACCACAAAGTACGGCTCCAACAAGGTTCAGGACTGGTATCCAACCGACGAGTCCACCACCCGTTCGGTCATGGCCGGCGAGAAGAGCCGCGCTTCCAAGCAGGGTGTCTCGGTCATCGCTGCCATGAACAAGGCGACCGCCTTCTATCGCAACGTGCTCGGGCGAAGCTCCTATGACGGCCGGGGAGCTTCCCTTACCGTTTATACGGATATCTACAACTACCCAGGTCAGATGATTGAAAGTTCTGCCAATGCCGCGTGGAATGGGGGATACGGGTGCTTCTACATCACGCGGGCGGGCACCGGCAAAAACGGCGAGAACGTCTTTGCCGGCATGACTGACGTCATGGGGCACGAGTTTACCCACGCGGTCATATCGAGCGAGGTCGGTGGAAGCTTGTCCGGCGTCGAGGGAACGGCGCTGGGCGAGGGCATCTCCGACGTCATGGGCATGTGCGCCAGGCGTCACGACGAGACTACGAGCACCGCGCCCAGTTGGGTGATGGGCGGCGTTGATCGCGATGCGAAGATTGCCCGGAAGCAAAAGTCTTGGTTCGATGAGGAGAACGGCGTCCAGCACTATCAGTACGCCACCTATGACGAGCTCGAGGAGGCAATCGACGCCAATGGAAAGAGCGTGGATTGCCATGACGGGGCGACTGTGGTGTCGCATACCGCCTACCTCATCTGGCAGAAGTGGTCTGCGGGCGGCGATGCGACCGACCTCAGGTACACCGACCAGATTGCCGAGCTCTTCTATCGCTCGATACTGAACATGGCACGGGACAGCGATTTTGAGCAGTGGGGTCAGTCCCTCCGTAACGCGGCGGCGTCGATGGAGAAGGACGGGAGCATAACCGCTGGCCAGAAGTCTGTTGTGGACGAGGTTCTCAACCAGCAGGGCATCTCGGCGTACGGGGCCTCGGCATGCTATGTCGTATATGGCGATGCTGACCTCACCGTCTATACGGTCACCGGCAGGCCCTATGGCCTCTACCGAGTGAGCTTCGAGGCCACCGACGGCAGCGTCGAGGCACCTGAACCGGTCGAGGTGCGCGTGGGTCCCGCGGGTCCCGCGGGTCTTATCCCTCTTACGCTCAAGGGCTCCGACTTTCGCTCGGGGGTTGTCTACGACATTAAGATCGAGGACCTTTCCGGGACGGGCCGCCATATTCCCGTGCACAAGACGATTGTCTTCCTCCCGAACGTGCTGGACATGCCCGGCTCCCAGCCTGGCGAGGTCTTCTCGGACATCGAGGGGTTCAATGCCCGCGTGGATGTGTACACCCCGTTTGGCGAACCCGTCAACTACGAGCAACCGAAGAAGGTTGACGCTGACGCCAAGGTGGTGCTCGCGCTCGATACCTCGGGTTCGATGGAGGGCGATCCTTACCAGGCGGTCTCGAATGCCGTGGAGAAGTTCGCGGGCGTTGCCCAGGTGAATAAGCTCCCCGTGGGCGTGGTCACGTTTTCCGACGAGGCGATCGAGCAGCTCACACCCGAGTCGTATGACTACGTGGGGCTTTGCGACATCCTTCCCTCGCAGAAGGCCGTTGGCTCCACAAACATCGAGGACGCGCTGAAGAAGTCGGCCAAGATGCTCGAGGGCGCGAAGGGCTCCAAGGCAATCGTCCTTATGAGCGACGGCATGCCCAACTGCGGCAAGGAGGGCGCAGAGCTTGTCGAGTATGCCAACGAGCTCAAGCGCGAGGACATAACCCTGTACACGGTCGGCTTCTTCAACGACCTGACTGGCTCCGAGCTCTCCTCTGCCCAGGGCCTGATGGAGGGGCTTGCGTCCGATGGTTATCACTTCGAGGCGACGTCGGGCAACGTCGAGGAGTTCTTCGCGCAGATCGCCGAGCAGCTTTCGGGTACGAGGTACACCCTCATTCGCGTCGCCTGTCCCGTCGATGTCACGGTGGTGAGCGACGGTGAGGTCCTGAGCTCTGCATGCGACCAGACGCTTACCTCGAGCTTCGGGTCGGTCACCCTGACGTCCGTGGACGACGGCTCGAGCTCCGAGTCGTCCCAGGCAGACGGGTGTGACGAATCCGACACGTCGGACAAGGTGAAGATCGTCCGCATCAAGCAGGGCAGTGACTTCGAGGTTTACGTGAACGGTACCGGCAAGGGCTCGATGGACTACTCGATCAGCTATATGGGTGCAGACGGCAAGTTCACGGACGAGAGGTCCTTCTCTGGCGTCCCCGTAAGCAAGGGCGCCCTTATCCAGTCGAACACCGCGCAAACGGACAGCACGACCCTCGACATCGACAGCGACGGCGACGGTGTGGTCGACGAGCGCTGGCGGACCACGGCGAAGGGATCCGTCACCAAGGTGGCCCCGCCCGACGTGGCCGCGCATCGTATGACGGCGCTCGTGGCGGGAGTCGGCACGCTCACCCTGCTTGTGGGCGTAGTCGAGTATCGCCTGCGTCGTCGTCGCGCGTGCGCTTGATGCGTGTAGCATTGGACGAATCGACTCGCGAGAAAGGGGGAGGGGCATGGCCTCTGGGGAAGTAGTGCATGGGGGCGTGTTTCTCACCCTCGAGGGCATCGACGGCTGTGGCAAGACCACGCAGGTCGCGCGCCTGTGTGACGAGCTTGCGGGTCGCGGCCTCGATGTGGTCCGCCTGCGCGAGCCCGGCGGCACGCCCATTTCCGAGAAGGTCCGCGCCCTGCTGCTCGATCCCGACAACGACGAGATGTGCGACGAGTGCGAGCTGCTCCTGTACGAGGCCGCCCGCGCGCAGCTTGTCCGTCAGGTGGTCGAGCCCGCCCTTGCCGCCGGCTCCGTCGTCGTGTGCGACCGCTTCTTCGACTCGACCTTCGCCTACCAGGCGGGCGGTCGCGGCATCGACGAGGACGTCGTGCTGCGCGCCAACGCGCTCGGCTCGTGCGGCGTCGACCCCGACGTGACCATCCTTCTGGACCTCGACCCCGACGAGGCCTTCGCCCGTGCCACCGCCGGCGGCGCCGACCGCATGGAGGCCGCCGGCCTCGCCTTCCAGCGTCGCGTGCGCGAGGGCTACCGCCGCGTGGCCGAGCTGGCGCCCGACCGCGTGCGCGTGGTCGACGCGACCGGCACCCCCGACCAGGTGACCTCCCGCATCCTCGAGGTGCTGGACCGCGACCTCGCGGCACTTCTCGGCAGGGACTTGACGGGCGAGAGGTGCGACGGCGGAGAGGGGCGTGGCTAGCGTGGAGGCTCAGGCGTCTGCCATCCCGGCGCTCGACGGCATCGTGGGCCAGCCCCGCGCGAGGGCCTTCCTCGAGGCCGCCGTGCGCGAGGGGAGGCTCTCGCACGCGTACCTGTTTGTGGGCGCGGCCGGAAGCGGCATCGAGCGCGCCGCCCGTGCGCTGGCCAAGTGCGTCGTGTGTCCGCAGGGTGGCGACAACACGTGCGAGGAGTGCCTGCGCGTTGAGCACGGCACCCATCCCGACGTGCACTTCTACGAGCCCGCGAGCGCCGTGGGCTACATGATGGACCAGGTCCGCGAGATCATCTCGGACGCGCAGCTGACGTCGGTGCGCTCTGACGCGAAGGTCTACGTCATCCAGCATGCCGAGCGCCTACGCTCCAACTGCGCGAACGCGCTTCTCAAGACGATCGAGGAGCCTCCGGCGGGTGTCGTCTTCGTGCTTCTGGCCAACTCGGCCGACGCGGTCCTGCCCACGATCGTCTCGCGTTGCCAGGTCGTGCCCTTCCGCGTGATCTCGCCTGACGCCGCGGCGGCGGACGCGGCTCGCGACACCGGGGCATCCGAGGCCGACGCGCGCATCGCCCTCAACGTCTGTGGCTCGTACGAGCGCGCCTGCGAGTGGCTGTGCGAGCCCGAGCCGCTGCAGAGCCGCCAGGCCATGGAGGACGAGATCTTCGAGCACGAGCAGAGCAAGAAGAAGCGCAGGTCGAAGACGGCAAAGCCGAAGCAGGCAAAGACCTGCCTGCGCACCCGTCGCGCGGCGCGCCTGGAGGCCTTCCGCGCGATCGGGTCGCTCGCCCAGGCCGACTCCTGGGAGGCGCTCAGGGCAGCCGACCGCGTGTGCGAGTGCGTCGTGCGCAACAAGGACGACCGCGAGCTCGACCAGACCTACCAGGAGATGTTGTTCGACCGCGAGTCCGACTACCTCACCGCCAAGGCTCGCAAGGACCTCGTGGAGTCGCGCAAGCGCGAGTTCGCGGCCCGTGAGCGTTCGGCTATGATGGAAGTCCTTGCGGCAACGGAATCCCTGCTAAGGGACGTGCTCGTCCTTCAGGAGGGCGCCGTGGCGCCGCTCGTCAACACCGACCAGACCGCCCTCGTCGAGCGCCTCGCGCGTGAGTCGACGGCGGCGGGCACCCTTGCCGCCATCCGCCACGTCTCGTCCGCGGCCGACGACATCAGGCGCAACGCCACACCCCAACTGGCCCTCGAGGCCATGCTCTTGTCCGTCAAGGAGGACCTCACATGCCCACCGTCATCCCGGTGAAGTTTGCATATTCGGCCTATGACCTGTGGTTCGACCCCAAGGCCACCGGCGCCCAGGCCGCCGACCACGTAATCGTCAAGACCGAGCGCGGCGTCGAGATCGGCCTCGCCACGCGCGACGCCTTCGAGGTCACGCCCGAGGAGCTGGGCGACACGACCGCCTCCGGCCGCCTCGCGCCCGTCCTGCGCGTGGCCACCGCGTCCGACCTCGAGCAGGCTGACAACCTCGCCATCAAGGGCGAGCAGGCCCTGCCCACCTTCCGCCGCCTTGTCGACAAGTCCGGCCTGGACATGAAGCCCGTCGGCGTCGAGTACCTCTTCGATGGCGAGAAGGTCGTGTGCTACTTCTCGGCGGAGGAGCGCGTCGACTTCCGCCAGCTCGTGCGCGACCTGTCGCACGAGCTGCACGCCCGCATCGACATGCGCCAGATCGGCGTGCGCGAGGAGGCCGCCATCGTGGGCGGCTACGCGCACTGCGGCCAGGAGCTGTGCTGCGCGCGCTTCGGCAACCAGTTCGAGCCCGTCTCGATCCGCATGGCCAAGGAGCAGGACCTGCCCCTCAACTCCACCAAGATCAGCGGCGCGTGCGGCCGCCTCATGTGCTGCCTGCGCTACGAGTTCGAGGCCTACCGCGACTTCAAGCAGCGCGCCCCCAAGAAGAACGCCGTGATCGACACCCCGCTCGGCAAGGCCAAGATCATCGAGTACGACACCCCCAAGGAGCAGCTGTGCCTGCGCCTGGAGAGCGGCAAGCAGATCCGCGTGCCCCTCTCCGAGATGGAGGCGTCGCCCGCCGCCTGCAAGAAGTCCGAGGACTTGGGCTGCCCCTGCCGCCCCGACACGGTCCTGCGCTCCACCCTCGACAAGATCCTGACGCCCGAGATCCAGATGGCCCTGGCCGAGCTCGACCGCAAGAACGGCGTCCTGCCGCAGGAGACCTTCGACGAGTCCGACCTGTTCGTCGATACCTCGCGCAAGCGCCGCCGCAAGTCCAATAAGGCCAAGGATGCCGAGAAGAACGCTGTCCCCGATGACTCGCAGGCCTCCGGCGAGTCGCGTCGCACGCGCCGTCGCGGCAAGGCCGTCGCCGCGACCGACGCGGCGAACGAGGCCGGCGGCGAGTCCAAGCCCAAGCGCCGTCGCACCCGCCGTCCCTCCCAGGCGTCTCAGCAGGACGCGGGCCAGCAGTCCGACGAGCGTCGCGACCGGTGCGCCGCCGAGGCCGCCGACGCGCCCGCCAACGGAACCCGTCGCCGTCGCCACCACCGTGCCGACGGCACGGCAGCGACAGACGCCGGCAGGGCCGCCAGCCCCAACGGCTCCGCCAAGTCGGACGCCCCCGGCAAGGCCAATAACTCCGGCAAGTCCGGCGAGCCCAAGCAGCAGCACGGCATGCGCCGCCGCCGTCGCCCGGGCGACAAGGGCGGCAACGGTAACGGCAACGGTGCTCCCAAGCAGAACAACGCCCAGCGCGGCCAGGGTCACCAGGCACCCGCTCCGTCCCAGGGCAACGGCAAGCCCGAGTCCGCCGATGGCGCCGCCCCCAAGCGTCGCCGTCGCCACCGCGGCGGTCGCGGCCGAGGCAAGGGTGGCAACGATGCTGCTGCCGGCCAGGGCGGCAACGGCGGCTCGCCTTCCGCCGAGTAGGCCCTCCCGCACCGTGCTGGGCGTGTGGCTGGCATGCGCCGCCGCGCCCCACGACGCACTTCTCGCCAAATAGAAGACAACCCGTCGGCGACCGCAAGGCCTGCCGGCGGGTTGTCCGCTTTCGTGCGTGGGTGTCGGGACCGACGCGCCTACCTGGCGCCGTCGCCCGTGATGCCCAGATCGTCGGTGTCCAGCCAGATGGTGACGGGGCCGTCGTTGAGCAGCTCGACCTTCATGTCGGCGGCAAACACGCCGCGTCCGACGTGCCTCACGTCCTTCTCGGCAAGGTCGCAGAACCGCTCGTAGAGCTCGTTGGCGAGGGCGGGCTTGGCCGCGTCCGTGAACGAGGGGCGATTGCCGCGGCGGCAGTTTGCGTACAGCGTGAACTGGCTCACCACCAGCACCTCGCCGTCGACGTCGGCAAGCGAGAGGTTCATCTTGCCGTCTGGGTCGTCAAACACGCGCAGTCGGCTGACCTTGCCCCACAGCTTGGCCGCGACCTCGGGCGTGTCGTCGGGGCCCACGCCCAGAAGGACGAGAAAGCCGCGGCCGCACGAGCCGGTCACCCGGCCGTCGACGGTGACGCTCGCGTGGGTCACACGCTGCAGCAACGCTCGCATTCGCGCCCCCTTACAGGCCGTAGATGGCCGAGAACTTGCGGGTGAGGTAGTCGGTGTAGTGCGTCGGGTCGAAGGGCGCGCCGCAGGCCGACTCCACCAGCTCCGCGGGGTCCATCGAGCGGCCCCGGCGCCAGATGCGGCTGCCCAGCCACTCGCGGATGGGTGCCAGCTCGGCGCGCGCGACCAGGCCGTCGAAGTCCATGCCCTCCTCGACCATGCGGTCGTGGAACTGCGCGCCGTAGGCGCTGCCCAGGGCGTAGGTGGGGAAGTAGCCGATCGAGCCGTCCGCCCAGTGGGTGTCCTGCAGGCAGCCAAGCGTGTGGTTGGGGACCTCGATGCCCAGGTAGCGGCGGTAGCCGTCGGCCCACAGGCCCGGGACGTCGGCTGCGGTTGCCTCTCCCGAGAAGAGCCTCTGCTCGATCTCGTAGCGGACCAGGACGTGCAGCGGGTAGGTCAGCTCGTCGGCCTCGGTGCGCACCAGCGACGGCTCGGCGCGGTTGCAGGCCAGGTACAGGTCGTGCTCGCTCACGCCGTCGAAGCGGCCCGGGAAGCGCTTGCCCAGAAGCGACAGCAGCTGGCCGGCAAACGCCTCGCTGCGGCCGACGTAGTTCTCGAAGAAGCGCGACTGCGCCTCGTGGATGCCCATCGAGGTGCCGCCACGCAGGCAGTTGTAGTCGTAGGCGGGGTCGACGCCCTGCTCGTACAGCGCATGCCCGCCCTCGTGCAGCATCGAGAAGACGTTGCTCATGACGTCGTCCTCGTACACGTGGCTTGCGATGAAGGCATGCCCGCTCGAGACCGAGTCGCTGAAGGGGTGCTCGGTGCGTGCCAGCACCAGCGCGTCCATGTCCAGCCCCTCGAGCTCGACGATGTCGCGGGCGAGCCTCCACTGGGCCTCGTCGTCGAACGTGCCCTCGATGCAGGAGCGGTCGGGCTGCCAGCCGCGCTCGCGGATCTGCGCGACCAGGGGCACGACGCACTCGCGCACGGCGTCGAAGAACCTGTCGTAGAACGCGCGCGAGGTGCCGGGCTCGAACTCGTCCAACCACACGTCGTACGGGTCGCGCGACGGGTCCTTGTAGCCGGCGATCGTGCGCATGGAGTCGACGACGCGCTGCAGGTACGGCTCGAAGCTCTCCCAGTCGTTCGCGGGCTTGGCGCGGTGCCACACGTCGGCCGACTCGACGGTCAGCCTCGTGAAGTCGGCGGCAACCTCGGCAGGGACGTTCGTCTCGCGCGCGCGGTCGCGGCCGAGCACGCGCAGGCGGGCACGCTGGGTCTCGTCGAGCCCCTCCGCCTTCTCGAGCCTGCCGAGAAGTGCGCCGAGCTCGTCGGAGCACAGGAGCTCGTGGTGGGCGCCGTCGAGCGTGGCCAGCGCCTCGCCGCGCGCGGGCGCGCCCTTGCGCGGGTCGACGGTGGCGCCGTTGAACATGATGTCGGTGATCGCGTAGCCGAGCGAGAACATGCGCCTCTCGATGTCGTCGAGCTCGCGAAGGTCCTGGGTGGTCTGTTCGGTCTGAGCCATGTCCGCACCTTTCTCTGTCGGTGTCGTCGCGGCCCGCGAGATGCGCGGCCGCCGTGCCGTGTGACGAACTTGAGTGTAACGAGTGCCACGTGGATGCGCGATACTGGTGTGGGGTTGCCCGCGACGGACGGCCCCGGTTGCCGCGCGAGGGCGCGGCCAGCCTCCTAGAAGGGAATGCCGCCATGCCGAACGAGTCCACCCCCGCACCCAGCTTTGCCATCAAGGCCGATCGCTTCGTCTTGCCCGGTGGCCTGTTCGGCCCCGGCTACCTGCCGGTAGTCGAGGGGGCCTTCGGGGTCTTCTCGCCCGAGGCGCCCGAGGGCCTCGAGGTCGTCGACCGCACGGGCAGCTGGGTCGCGCCCGGCTACGTCGACACCCACATCCACGGCCACGTCGGCCACGACGTCATGGATTGCGATGCGGCCGGCGTCGACGCTGCCTCGCTCGAGCTTGCCCGCCGCGGCACCACCTCGTGGACGCCCACGACCCTGACCCAGCCCGCTGACCAGATCGAGGCCGCCTGCGCCAGCGTCGCCGAGGCTGCCGAGGGTCGCTCGAGCGACTTTATGGGCGCACGCGTCCAGGGCATCTTCCTGGAGGGGCCGTTCTTCACCCAGAGGCATGCCGGCGCGCAGAACCCCGCCAACATGTGCGACCCGAGCATCGAGCTCCTGTGCCGCTGGCAGCAGGCCGCGCACGGCCTGATCTGCAAGAGCTCGCTCGCCCCCGAGCGCGACGGCAGTGCCGAGTACTGCGCCGAGGCCGAGCGCCTGGGCGTCACGTGCGCCCTGGGCCACTCCGACGCCACCTACGAGCAGGGCATGGCCGCCGTCGCCGGCGGCGCCACCGTGTTCGTCCACACCTACAACGGCATGAGCGGCCACCACCACCGCGCCCCCGGCCTTCTCACCTGCGCCATGACGAGCGAGGGGACCTACGCCGAGATCATCTGCGACGGCATGCACGTCGACCCCTGCGCCGTGGCCGCGGTCGTGCGCACCAAGGGCTGGGAGCACACCGTGCTCATCTCCGACTGCCTGGACTGCGCCGGCATGCCCGACGGCGACTACAAGCTGGGCGACCTTCCCATCAGGCTCGCCGACGGCCTCGCCCGCCTGGTCACCGAGGACGGCGGCACCGGCAACATCGCCGGCTCCACGCTCACGATGGCGCGCGCGGCCAAAAACGTCTTCTCCTGGGGCATCGCCACGGCCGAGCAGGCGATCCGCATGGCCTCCGAGGTCCCTGCGCGCTCCTGCGGCATCGACGACGCGTGCGGCTCGATCAAGCCCGGCCGCGACGCCGACTTCAACGTCCTGGCGCCCGACCTCAGCCTGCGCGAGACCTACATCGCGGGTCGTCTGGTGCCCGTCGGCTAGCGCGAGCTGTGCTATCCTAGTCCGCAGGCAACGACGGAGAGGCTCGTCTCGTCGCGTTGGCCGGGGACAGAGAGGGAACCCATCGGCTGAGAGGCTCCCACCTGGTCTGACGGACGGGGTTCACTCCACCAGCCGCGACCTCAACGCCCTTCTCGGCAGGGAAGGCGCAAGTAGGGAAGCCGTCCGCCCCACGGAACGGGGCTAACGAGTGGGCGCTCGCGAGAGAAAACGCACGTGCGTCAATCAAGGTGGTACCGCGGTAATTCGCCGTCCTTGGGCAGTTGGGCTCAGGGACGGCTTTTTGTTTTGGAAGGGGAACCGAATGTCTTTGATCGATGACCTCAAGCTCATCGAGGAGCAGGCGGCCGAGGGGATCGCGAAGGCCCCGTCGCTTGACGAGTTGGACAAGATCCGCGTTGCGGTCACGGGCAAGAAGGGCTCGCTCACGGGCGTGCTGCGCTCGATGGGCAAGGTCGCGCCCGAGGAGCGCCCACTGGTGGGCAAGCACGCCAACGAGGTCCGCGCCCGCGTCGAGCAGGCCCTCGAGGCCCGCAAGGCCGAGCTCGCCCAGCGCGCGCTCGAGGCCCGCATCGCCGCCGACTCGGTCGACGTCACGCTGCCCGGCCGCGTGCGCTCCGTGGGCAGCGAGCACCTGATCTCGCAGATCGTCGAGGAGGTCTCCGACATCTTCGCCGGTCTGGGCTACACCGTCGAGGACGGTCCCTACGTCGAGACGACCTACTACAACTTCACCGCGCTCAACGCGCCGGAGGATCACCCCTCGCGCTCCGCGCACGACACCTTCTACGTGGAGGACTACTCCGACGACGCCGACAAGACGAGCCACCTGCGCGGCGAGTCCGATATCCTGCTGCGCACGCAGACCTCTGGCGTCCAGGTCCACGTTATGGAGGAGAAGAAGCCCCCCATCTACATGATCTGCCCGGGCACCGTCTTCCGTCCCGACACGGCCGACGCCTGCCACCTGCCGCAGTTCACCCAGATTGAGGGCCTGGTCGTCGACGAGGGCATCACCTTCGGCGACCTCAAGGGCACGCTCGACTACTTCTGCCGCGAGATGTTCGGCAAGGACCGCGCCACGCGCTACCGCCCGCACTTCTTTCCGTTCACCGAGCCCAGCTGCGAGGTCGACGTCTCCTGCAACGTCTGCCACGGCAAGGGCTGCCGCTTCTGCAAGGGCACCGGCTGGCTGGAGATCCTGGGCTGCGGCATGGTCGACCCCAACGTCTTCGGCTACGTGGGGATCGATCCCGAGAAGTACTCGGGATTCGCGTTCGGCATCGGCGCCGAGCGCGTCGCCGCGCTGCGCTACGACCTGCCCGACCTGCGCATGCTCGTCACGGGCGACATGCGCTTCCTGCGCCAGTTCTAGCGCCCACCCCACGATTCGAAGCAACCCGAGAAAGGCATCGCAATGCGCGTCTCGTATGAATGGCTCAAGAGCATGGTCGACCTGCCCGACGACCCCGCGGTCCTCGCCCGCGAGTTCGTCCGCACCGGCACCGAGGTCGAGACCGTCGAGAAGGTCGGCGCCAACCTCGACCACGTCGTGACCGGCCAGGTCGTCTCCAAGCAGCCCCACCCCGACTCCGACCACATGTGGCTGTGCCAGGTCAGCGTCGGCAACCAGAACGTCGACGGCGAGGGCAACCCCGTCCCGCTGCAGATCGTCTGCGGCGCACAGAACTTCGAGCAGGGCGACAAGATCGTTGTCGCCATGATCGGTGCCGTGCTGCCCGGCGACTTCAAGATCAAGAAGTCCAAGCTCCGCGGCGTCGAGTCCTTCGGCATGAACTGCTCCACCCGCGAGCTCGGCCTGGGCTCGGACCACGATGGCATCATCATCCTGCCCGCCGACGCCCCGCTGGGCGTTCCCTACGCCGATTACGCCGGCATCGCGGACACCGTCCTGGACTGCGAGATCACCCCGAACCGCCCCGACTGCCTGTCCATGCACGGCATCGCGACCGAGGTCAGCGCGATCTTCGACCGCGACACCCACGTCGACGACCCCGCGGTCTCTGCCGAGAAGGGCCCCGACGCCCACGACCTGGTCGAGGTCAGCATCGCCGACCCCGAGTTGTGCTCGCGCTACACCGCCCGCGTCGTGCGCAACGTCAAGATCGGCCCCAGCCCCGAGTGGCTCGCCCGTCGCATCGTGGCCGCCGGCAGCCGTCCTATCAACAACGTAGTCGACGTCACCAACTACGTGATGTACCTCACCGGCCAGCCGCTGCACGCCTTCGACCTGGGCAAGCTGTCCGAGCGCGACGGCAAGCGCCACGTCGTCGTGCGCGCCGCCGCCGAGGGCGAGCGCCTGGTCACGTTGGACAACGAGGAGCGCGTCCTGACCGGCGACATGGCCGTCATCACCGACGACGGCAAGACCCCGATCGCGCTTGCCGGCGTCATGGGCGGCCTTGACTCCGAGATCGGCGACGACACCGTCGACGTCCTTCTCGAGAGCGCGGTGTTCGACAAGAGCCACATCTCGCGCACCAGCCGCACCCTCGACCTCATGAGCGAGGCCTCCATCCGCTTCGAGCGCCAGGTCGACCCGTCCTCCTGCGTCGCGGTCGCCGACATCGCCGCCGCCCTGTTCGAGCAGTGCTGCGGTGCCGAGGTCTGCCCTGGCGTCGTCGACTGCTACCCCGTGCCCGTCGAGCCGGTCCGCATCACCCTGCGCCCCGATCGCGTCCGCGCCCTGTGCGGCGCCGACATCGCCGACGACGAGATGGCCCGCTCGCTCACGCGCCTGGGCTGTGAGGTCAGCGCCGCCGCCGACGGCACCCTCGCGGTCGTCGCGCCCACGGCCCGCCCCGACCTCACCCGCGAGATCGACCTGGTCGAGGAGGTCCTGCGCCTGTGGGGCATGGACCGCGTCGACGCCACGCTGCCCGCCGCCAGGAACCACCACGGCGGCCTCACCACCGACCAGCGTCGCGTCCGCGGCATCGGCCAGACGCTTCGCGCCTGCGGCCTCAACGAGACCAGCACCTACTGCTTCGCCGACCACCGCGACCTCGAGCGCCTCAATATGCCCGAGGAGGGTCGCGGCATCCCCGTCAAGATCTTGATGCCACTGGTTGCCGACCAGTCCGAGATGCGCCGCTCGATGCTGCCGGGCCTTCTGCGCTCCGTCGCCTACAACCAGGCGCACGGCGTGCCCAACGTCGCCCTCTACGAGATCGGCCGCTGCTTCTACGCGCACCAGCACAAGAGCCAGCCCGACGAGCCGCGCTTCGTCTGCGGCGTCATGGCCGGTGCCCGCGGCGAGGCCCAGTGGAACGACAAGCCCGAGCCCTTCGACTTCTTCGACGCCAAGGGCGTGGTCGAGGAGCTTCTGGCCTCCCTTCGCATCGAGAAGGTCCGCTTCAAGCCCTGCGACCCCGAGCGCTTCCCCTGGATGCAGCCCGGCCGCAGCGCCGAGGTCCTCGCCGGCGGCGAGTCCATCGGCTGGGTCGGCAACGTCCACCCGCTTTCGCTCAAGAACTTCGAGGTCGACGGCGACGTTCTGGCCTTCGAGCTGTCCGAGGCCGCCCTTCTGCGCCTGGCCAAGCGCGAGCTGCCCTACCACGAGGTGCCCACGCTGCCCGGCGTCGAGGTCGACCTGGCCGTCGTCGTCGACGAGAAGGTCACTGCCGAGCAGCTCATGCAGCGCATCGCGTCCGCCGGCGGCAAGCTGCTCGACGAGGCCCACCTGTTCGACGTCTACCGTGACCCCGTCCGCGTCGGCCGCGGCAAGAAGTCCATGGCCGTCTCGCTGACCTACCGCGCCGCCGACCACACCCTCACCTCCGCAGAGGTCGAGAAGGTCCACGACAAGCTGGTCGCCAAGCTCACCAAGGGCCTTGGCGCCGAGGTCCGCGGCTAGCCCGGATGCCCAGCTGGAACATCCATACCGCGCATGTGGAGCGGCTCCTCCGCGAGGGGGAGCCGCCCTCCTACGGCGTGCGCGACGCCAACGACTTCCTCTTTGGCAACCTCGTGCCCGACATCTACGTCGGATACATGGTCCAAGGCACTTCTCGCACGATCGCCTACGCGCAGACGCACATGGCCGACCCCACGTTCATGCCGCTGCCCGACGCCGACCTGTTCTGGGAGCGCTACATCGCCGGTCGTTCGCCCGACGAGGTCAGTGACGTCACGCTCGGGACCTGGGCGCACCTCACCGCCGACCGCCACTACAACGCTGCCTCGCGACGCGTCGTTGCCGAGAGGGGCCTTGAGTCCGGAGACCCTGTCCGCGTGCTCAAGCAGCGCGACTTCGACACCTTTGGCCGCACGCTCGACATCTCGGCGTCGCCCGAGGTCACGCCCGGGCTCCTGGCCGAGTGCGCCGACTTCCCGCAGTACCCGATCCTCGCGCCCGATGTGCGCCTGACCTGCGACTCCGCCTTCGCCGTCGTGCGTCACAACGCCACCGCCCACGTCTTGGGGACGCCGCGCTACGATCTTCTGGACGCGGACTTCTTCCGCCAGACGTTCGACGAGGTTGACGCCGCCATCGCTGGTCCCCTGCGCGATCGCGCCCGCTCCCTCGGGCTGGCCTAGTCGCTTCCGCCTGACCCGTTAGTCCCGTCCGACGTCCTTGGGTCCTTGGACCTTTGGTTGACGGTCGTTCCGAGTACGTTTTGCTCATTCGTGCGATATTGCACAACGAGCGTCTAGTGATGTTCGTGCCCGTGACCATGTTCGTGCCCGCATCCGTGTGCATGCATCGCCGCGGCGGGAACGACGGGCTCGTGTGTGGCACCCTCGCGCTCCCATAGCAGCGCCTCGCGGGCCACGGTGTCGTCCCATATGGCGGGGTGCACCTGCGCCTGCGGTACGAGGGTGACCTCCTGGCCGCAGGCATCGCCCATCGCGCGCGCCAGCCTGGCCGCTATCTCGTCGCTCATGCCTGGCTCGTCCTCGACCATCACGACGGGGGAGGGCTCGCCCATCACCAGCCACATCCGGCGGATTGGCCACGGTTGCCCGATCGCCTCGGCTGTGCCGCTCGCCCCATCCGAGCCCATCGCATGGTCGCAGGCGGCGAATGCCTCCGCGACGACGCCCGCCGCCTGCGACAGACGCTGCCAGGTGCGGTTTCCCTCCGCCTCGCGCGCGATTGCGGCCACTCGTCCGGGCTGAGGCCACTCGTCCGCCCCGCGTGTCATCACCCGCGCGAGCCTCGCGCGCTCGCGTATCACGCGAACGTCGTTCGCGATCGCCAGGCGCAGTCTCGGCACCTGCGGCAACGTCTCGCGCCACAGCCGCTTGGCGGCGTCTGGTCCCATGCGGTGGGGAAGCGCGGGGTCGCCCAGGTCGAGGGGGCCGTCGTCGCTCGCGCCGCCCACGGTCTCTGCCGCCAGAAGCGCGTCCCAGTCCGAGGCCCGCATGCCCGCCACGCTCGCGCGGCCCTCCGGCCCCAGCGACTCCGCGCGTCCGACCAGGGGGACCAGCACCCGGAAGACGGCGTCGCGGCTCATGGGGGAGGCGACGAACTCCGCCTCGTCCATGCGGGAGACGCGCATCAGCCGGTCGAGCGCCTCGGTGTCCTCCCACATCATGTACAGGATGCGGGCCCGCGACCCGCGGTCCTTCTCGGCAGAGAGCGTGTCGGTCATGCGTCCCCCGTTCGCCTGGGCATTGTCTGCAGACGCGGTCCGCGCGGCCCGCGGTTCGCGATTACGGATACACTATGACCTGGTATGTCGATGCGTAAGGGGAATCATGGCGCGTTTCGAGAAAAACTCCGACACGCTCCTGTACGTGCAGGTGTCTGACTACGTCCGCGAGAAGATCTACTCCAAGGAGTGGGGCGTGGACGACCGCATCCCGTCGGAGCACGAGCTCATGGCGATGCTGCACCTGTCGCGCGGAACCGTGCAGAAGGGCATTCGCGCCCTGGTCGACGAGGGTCTGCTCGTCCAGCAGCGCGGCCGCGGAACCTACGTGACGCAGCCCGTCATGGCGCGCCCCTCGTCCAACAGCCTGCTGTCGTTCGCCGAGTCCATGAGCGTCCAGGGCATCCCCTACGAGACCGAGGTCGTCGAGAAGCGCGTCGAGCCCGCGGGCACCGCCTGCTCGCGCGAGCTTGGTATCGAGAAGGGCTCGCCCTACCTGTACCTCGCCCGTGTGAGGCGCGTGTTCGGGGAGCCCGTCATGTTCATCGAGAGCCACCTCAACCTGAAGGTGTGCCCGGGCCTGGCCGACGCCGACTTCGCCGACGAGGGCCTGTTCGCCGCCGTCGAGCGCATCAGCGGTCGCTCCGTAGGCACTTCCGAGATGGTCTACAGCGCCCGTGCCTGTGGAAAGACCCGCGCCGAGTGGCTGCGCTGCGACGAGCACGCGCCGGTTTTGGAGTGCGCGCAGCTGGTTCGCCTGGAGGACGGCACTCCGATCGAGTGGGGCAGCGTGTGGCTGCCCGCCAACCGCTGCGTCATCAGCTCCGAGACCCATCGCGCGGAGTAGCCCGTTCGCCACCTCCACCTCCACCATCACTGTCGTCGTCGCTGTCGCCGTCGCGGCGATATGTCTATGTTGCTGCGTATTTATCCAAGTGGCCCGAATCATATAAGAAACTTGCTACCAAATGGCAGAAGCCCCACCACGTTGCGTGAGGGGTGCGTCCATGCGCAAAACGCGTATGTATAATCCGAAATATCACTGGTTCGACCGCTTTCGGAAAGGACGCAGGACCCATGAAGAAGATCATCAACGCCCCTGAGAACTACGTCGACGAGATGCTCGAGGGCATCTACGCCGCCCACCCCGACAAGGTCAAGTGCGCGGCGGACGACCTTCGCTGCTACTGCACCGCCCACAAGAAGGACGGCAAGGTCGCCATCATCACCGGCGGCGGCACAGGTCACCTGCCCCTGTTCCTGGGCTATGTCGGTGACGGCCTGATCGACGGCTGTGGTGTCGGCGGCGTCTTCCAGTCCCCCTCCGCCGAGCAGATTTACAACATCGCCACCGAGGTCGAGGCCGGCGCCGGCGTCCTGTTCCTCTACGGCAACTACACCGGTGACATCATGAACTTCGACATGGCCACCGAGATGCTCGAGATGGACGATATCGAGGCCAAGTCCATCGTAGGCGCCGATGACGTCCTGTCCAACAAGAACGTCGAGGCCCGCCGCGGCGTTGCCGGCATCTTCTTCATGTACAAGGCCGCCGGCGCCAAGGCCGACCAGATGGGCACCCTGGACGAGGTCCTCGCCGCCGCCAAGAAGGCCGGCGACAACGTTCGCACCGTCGGTTTCGCGTTGACCCCCTGCATCGTCCCCGAGGTCGGGCACTCCAACTTCGAGCTGGGCGAGGATGAGATGGCCTTCGGCATGGGCATCCACGGCGAGCCGGGCGTCTGGAACGGCCCGATCAAGACCGCCGACGAGCTTGCCGCCGAGTCCGTCGACGAGATCCTCAAGGACATGCCGCTGGGTGAGGGCGACGAGGTCGCGCTTCTCATCAACGGCCTGGGCGCCACCTGCATCGAGGAGCTCTACATCCTCAACAATTCCGTTCGCAAGCAGCTCGAGGCCAAGGGCGTCAAGGTCTACCGCTCCTGGACCGGTGAGTACGCCACGTCCATGGAGATGATGGGCGCCTCCATCTCCATTTGCAAGGTCGACGACGAGCTCAAGGGCTACTTCGACTATCCGATCGACACCCCGTTCCTCTGCCAGAAGTAGTCGGTACTTCTCGATAGCGAACAGACGACACTAGCAACAGGAGGCTTCAAGCACATGGACAAGCTCACGATCAACGACATTCCCGAGATGTTCGAGAAGGTCGCCGAGATCTTCGCCGAGAAGAAGGAGGAGCTCTGCGAGATGGACGCGGCCATGGGTGACGGTGACCTCGGTCTCACCATGAGCAAGGGCTACGGCGCCCTGCCCGGGTTCCTTCGCGACAACGCCGCCGAGGGCGATGTGGGCAAGATGATGATGAAAGGGGCCATGAAGATGCAGAACACGGTCCCCTCGACCATGGGCACCCTCATGAGCTCCGGAATCATGTCTGCCGCCAAGGAGTTCAAGGGCAAGACCGAGCTCGAGCCCGCCGACCTCGCCACCTACGCCGCCGCCTTCGCCGCCGGCATCAAGAAGCGCGGCAAGTGCGAGCTGGGCGACCGCACCATCCTCGACTCCGTCAACGCCGGTGCCGAGAAGGCCACGGCGCTCGTGGCCTCCAACCCCGACGTCACCTTCGAGCAGGTCATCTCCGCCGCGGTCGAGGGCGCCAACGAGGGCGTCGAGGCCACCAAGGACATGCTCCCCAAGTTCGGCAAGGCCGCTGTCCACGCCGCCAAGGCCAAGGGCGTCGTCGACCAGGGTGCCCTGGCCGGCTACTACATGCTGTTGGGACTTAAGAACTACTTCTGCGCATAAGCACATAGCCAAGAAGCGCCCGCGAGCCCGAAACGATCGGGCCCACACGTGACCGGTGGGGGAGGTAAGGCGCTGTCGTCTCTGCCTCCCCCTCATATAACAGAGGGGGAAATCACTTGCTGTACAACGACCCGAAGATCTTCCGCGAGGACATGCTCAAGGGCTACGTCGCCGCCTATCCCGACTACGTCGTCGAGGTCCCCGGTGGCGTCGCACGCGCAACCAAGATGCCCGAGGGCAAGATCGCCGTCATCAACGGCGGCGGCTCCGGCCACTACCCCGCGTTCTGCGGCATCATCGGCGACGGCTTCATGGACGCCACCGTCGTCGGCAACGTCTTCACCTCGCCCTCGACCGAGGACGTCCTGGGCGTCGCCCACTCCGTCGACCAGGGCACGGGCATCTTCATCGTCGGCGGCAACTATGCTGGCGACAAGATGAACTTCAACATGGCCCGCGACCGCCTCGTCGAGGAAGGTGTCGACTGCCGCACCTTCTACATCACCGACGACGTCGCCGCCGCCAAGCCCGAGGAGGCCGAGAAGCGCCGCGGCAATGTCGGCACCTTTACCGTATTCAAGACCGCCGGCGCCGCCGCGGCCGACGGCGTCTCCTTCGACGAGCTGGTCCGCATCACCGAGAAGGCCAATGACCGCACTCGCACCATGTCCATGGGCTTCCGCGGCTGCACCCTGCCTGGCGAGCCCGAGCCGCTGTTCCACGTACCCGCGGGCAAGATGGAGGTCGGTCAGGGCATCCACGGCGAGCCCGGCGTCGGCGAGGACGACATGGCCAGTGCCGCTGAGGTCGCCCAGATTTTGGTCGACCGCGTCCTGGCCGAGACCCCCGCGGACGACTCCAAGCGTATCGCCGTCATCCTCGACGGCCTGGGCTCCACCAAGTACGAGGAGCTCTTCGTGGTCTGGGGCACCGTTCGCCAGCTGCTCGAGGACAAGGGCTACACTCTGGTCGAGCCGCAGGTCGGCGAGTTCGTCACCTCGCTCGACATGGAGGGCATCGCCCTTTCCGTCGAGTACCTCGACGACGAGCTCGAGAAGTACTGGTGCGCCCCGTGCGACACCGCCTCGTTCCGCAAGGGCGACGGCTCCGTTGCCAAGGGCGAGCGCAAGGTCTACGCCGAGCTCTCCGAGCAGGTCGACGCCTTCGAGGCCGGCTCCGAGGTCTCCGATGCCGCTGCCGACTACATCGTCGACGCCTTCGGCCGCATGAAGCAGGCCATCGCCGACGCCGAGGACGAGCTTGCCAAGATCGACGGTGTTGCCGGCGACGGCGACCACGGTCGTGGCATGGTCAAGGGCTCGACCTTCGCCTTCGAGGCTGCCAAGGCCGCTCGCGAGAAGGGCGCTGCGGCAGGCTCCGTCCTCAAGGAGGCCGGCAAGGCTTGGGCCGCCAAGGCCGGCGGTACCTCCGGCGTGCTGTGGGGCTCCGCGCTCGAGGCTGCCGGTGCCGTCGTCGGCGATCAGGCCGAGGGCTACGACGCCAAGGTCGCTGCCGAGGCCGTGAAGGCCGCCTACGAGAAGATGCTCTCCCTGGGCGGCGCCCACCGTGGCGACAAGACCATGCTCGACTGCCTGATTCCGTTCGGTGAGGCCCTCGAGGCCGAGGCCGAGTCCGGCAAGTCCCTGCTCGAGGCTTGGACCGCCGCAGCCGAGGCCGCGCAGAAGGCCGCTGAGGAAACCGCGAACCTGGTTCCCAAGGTCGGCCGTGCCCGTCCGGCCGCCGAGCGCTCCCTGGGCACCCCCGATGCCGGCGCCATCTCGATGGCCCTGTGCATCCGCACCGTCCTTCCCGAGGCCTAGGTCCTTCTCGATAGGCTGAGTTAGCTAGCACTTTTCCTACCGTCTGCGGACTACAAATCCGCAGACGGTAGGAGCAAAATTCGGATAGTTTTTATAGGTATCATTAGAGTGTTTATCGGGTACCCACCAATTTGTGACCACTTTTGGGGCATCCGACACAAGCGGAGGAAAGGGAGAAAAATGGCTAACGCCGATACCGCTCTGTTCAAGCCCGAGCTCGTCTTCTTCGACATGGAGTGCAAGGACCGCGAGGACTTCTTCAACCAGCTCCACGACAAGCTGGACGCCATGGGCTACATCCAGGACACCTGGTACGAGGGCATCACCACCCGCGAGAAGAACTATCCGACCGGCCTTCGTTGCGGCGCTGCCGAGATCGCCATCCCGCACACCGACCCACAGCACCTCAAGAAGCCCTACATCGCCATCATCAAGCCGAAGACCCCCGTGCGCTTCGAGCACATGGCCGGCGTCGACGACGATGTCGATGCCGAGCTCATCATCAACCTCGGTGTCGAGCGCGACGGTGGCCAGGTTGCCGTCCTGCAGAACCTCATGAACATCTTCATGAACGACGACGCCGTCAAGGACATCATGTCCCAGACGACCGCCGAGGGTCTGATCGAGTCCATCACCTCCCGTTTCGAGTAAACTGGGGTAGAGTTCTAGGCACTACGGCCCAAGCTTAGGCGCGGGCCTGGTAAATAGGGGTAGTTCTTATAAGGAGGATCTACTATGACCGCTCACATCATCGTTGCTTGTGGCTCCGGCGTTGCCACCTCGCAGACCGTCGCCTCTAAGGTCGAGCGTCTGCTCAAGGCCGACGGCGCTGACGCCGACGTCGAGGCCGTCGACATCAAGTCGCTGAAGCACGTCATCAAGAACGCCGACATCTACGTCTCCATCGTCAAGGACGACACCGACTGGGGCATCCCCGTGTTCAACGGCGTCTCCTTCCTCACCGGTGTTGGCCAGGACGCCGAGCTCAAGAAGCTCGAGGCTGCCATCGACGAGGTCAACGCCAAGAAGAGGGGCTAAACTAGTCCTTGGGTCTGCCGGGCGCTCCGCCTGGTACTGACAGATGCATGACAGCATGGCCCGCATCGCAAGGTGCGGGCCATGTTCTATTAACAGAGAGGGTTGTTCACGTGGCCAAGCGCAAGAAGAAGGAGATCGTCCCCGGCAACGCTTCCAAGAAGCGCATGGAGGAGTCTCACAAGAAGCCCGAGAACAAGTACGGCATCTCCAAGGGCGGATGGTGGGCACTGGTCGCCTGCGAGACCGTGCTTCTCGTCGTCTGCTTCGTCACCGGCAACATCATCTATGGTATCCCCGCCCTCATACTCGCGTTCTTCATCGAGCACAACGGCATGGATGTCTTGCTCGAGGACTACAACAACATGATGGAGGACCGTCGCCAGGCCATCGGCGTTGCCAAGGAGGGCATGAGCGACGAGGAGCGCAAGGAGTTCATGGAAGAGATGCGCAAGGCGCGCATCGCCAAGCGCCACGAGAAGAAGGAGCGTAAGGAGGCCGAGGCCATGGGCCTCACCTACGAGCAGTACCTCGAGGCCAAGCGCCTGGGGGAGGAGCGCGTCGAGCGAGACGCGGCCTCCCGGGAGCCGTCCGACGCAGAAGCCGCGTCCGATTCCGATGACTCCGATGTCGAGAAGGACGACGAGTAGGCAGCACTTCTCGGCATCTTGCCTACGGCACTTCTCGATAGTCCGATGCATGTCCCCCTATTGCTCACTTTGGTCCAGAAGAGCAATTGGGGGACATTTTGCGCTCCAAACTAGCAATCGGCTGATTCGGCGGCCGTTCGGAGGACTACACTTGCCATAGCCCGATAACTCGGGTGAGCAATCAACTCTTTATGGAAGGGGAGTATGAGCATGGCAACTGATTGGAAGCAGATTGGCGCCGTCAAGGAGGTCCAGGAGCTTGCCTACCTCATGTGGGACAAGAACTGGGACGAGGCCAACGGTGGCAACATCACCTACCTGCTGACCGACGAGGAGGTCGCCGAGCTCGGTTACACCCCTGGCGACGGCCGTAAGGTCGAGCTCGAGATCCCCGACGGCGTCCGTGGCAAGTACGTCCTGGTCACCGCCACCGGCTCCTACTTCCGCGAGCTGCGCGACGATCCCGACCACCTGCTGGGCATCTGCTACATCCCCGAGGAGGGCGACTACTACGAGATCGCCTACGGCCTGATCGACAACAAGCCCTCCTCCGAGTTCCCCGCGCACCTCGCCGCCCACGCCGCCCGTCTGGCCGTCGACCCCGAGCAGCGTGTCGTCATGCACAACCACGCCACCAACGTGCTTGCCATGACCCACGTCGGCCCCACCGACGAGAAGGAGTTCACGCTCGCCCTCTGGAGGCTCATCCCCGAGGCCATCGTGCTGTTCCCCGAGGGTGTCGGCCTGGTGCCCTTCATGGTCTGCGGCACCCAGGAGATCGCTGACGCCACCCTCGAGAAGATGAAGGACTGCCGCTTCGTCGTCTGGCAGTACCACGGCGTCTTCTCCGTCGGTAAGTCCCTGCACGACGCCTTTGGCCTGCTCGAGACCGTCGACAAGGTTGCCGGCGTCTACATGGACATCCAGAAGAGCGGCAAGTACAACGGCGGCATCGACAACGATGGCCTGCGTGCCCTCTGCAAGCGCTTCAACCTCACCCCGCGTGCCGGCTACATCGACTAGTCTCGATTCAGTCGGGTGCGTAGCGCCTGAATTAGTAGAAATAGAGTCCCCGTATCGTTTGTCAAGGTACGGGGACTTTTTTTCGGTGAAAGGGAATCCAAGAAAAATTTCTCTGAGGTCCAACGCGCAATCAAATAGTATTTCCTGCTGCAAAGCAGACATGGGCCTACGTGGCTGGATCTATCGTGTAAGAATAAATAGACCAACTGTTTGACTAAGTGAATTCCAAAACCGCAGGTAAATCATCTGAAAGTGAATTTAAGTAAAAGCGACTAAAACAAAATAATATAACATCAAATCATTGTTTGCGTATTTCACAGTTGTCTAAATCGACCTGCCGATGGAAAAATTAGTCCTTCGTCACAGATGTTCCATATGGAAACCGTGTTACTATCCATAAAGCACCATTTGGCTATTTGCCAATTGCTTTTGGTGTGAGCACCACTGTGGGAGAGAGAGCAAGTAAGTACTACTGCACTAATGCACATGGAGAAGGGAGTGCACTGATGGATGCTTTGCTAGCTGTCGTTAACTACATCCTGGGATTCGGAGCCGCAGTCTTCGTCCCGCTGATCATGCTCGTTCTTGGACTCTGCGTTAAGATGAAGTTCTCTGACGCGTTCATCGCCGCCCTGACGCTCGGCGTCGCTTTCACCGGCATGAACATGCTCACCGGCTTCATGACGGGCGCCATCCAGCCCGCCGCCGAGGGTCTCGCCACCAAGACTGGCGTCGTCCTCACCACCGTCGACACTGGCTGGCCCGCGATGTCCGCCATCGCCTGGGCTTGGCCGTTCGGCGTCCTTTGCTTCCCGCTGCTCATCGTCATCAACGCCATCCTGCTGGCTGCCAACAAGACCAGCACCCTGAACGTTGACCTTTGGAACGTGTGGAACCTCCTGTTCACCTGCGTCCTCACCAACTACGCTTGCGAGGCCGCTGGTATGAGCCCCACCCTCGCCATGGTCATGGCCTTCGTCGCCTCCGGCATCATGGTCGTCCTCGGCCTGAAGATCGGTGACGCTTGGGCTCCCACCGTCGAGCAGATCACCGGCATCCCCGGTGTTACCGTTCCTCACTCGATGACCTTCACGGCTGTCTTCCTGCTTCCGTTCGAGGTCATCATGGAGCACATCCCCGCGATCGAGAACAACAAGGTCGACGCCAAGTGGCTCCGCGATCACCTGGGCATCTTTGGTGAGAACGCCGTCATGGGCCTCATCATCGGTGTCGTCCTGGGCGCCATCGCCTACAGCGACCTGCAGAAGGCCCTGACCCTGGGCATCCAGGCTGCCACCGCCATGCAGCTCTTCCCGATGGTCTCCAAGCTCTTCATGCAGGCCCTGTCGCCGATCTCCGACGCCGTGGGTGAGTGGATGAAGTCCAAGTTCAACGACGGTCGTACCCTGTACATCGGCCTTGACTGGCCCATCGTCGCTGGCTCCAACGAGCTTTGGGTCACCACGATCCTGATCATCCCGTTCGAGATCCTCTTCGCGGTCCTGCTTGCCCCCATGGGCAACACCGTCCTGCCCTTCGCTGGCATCATCAACCTCTGCGTCGCCGTCCCGGCCCTGTTCATCGCCGGTGGCAACCTGATCAAGATGGTCATCCTGGGCATCATCGGCACCCCGCTGTACCTCATGGTCGCCTCCTCCTTCGCCGGCTACTGCACCAAGCTGGCCCAGACCTGGTCGCCCGACGCCCTTGCCAACATGGGCAGCAACCCCAGCATCACCTGGTCCACCCTCGAGTGCCCCGACTACCGCTGGGTCATCGTCAACGGCCTGTCTGGTCACCCCGTCGCCATCGCTCTCCTGATCGTCTGGCTCGCCGGCTTCGTCTGGCTCATGAAGGTCATGAAGCAGCGCAACGAGGTCATCAACAAGGAGCTCGGCCACTAAACCGAGGTCTGACTGACCGACTTGCTCAATACTCTCTCGTATTGCTTCATAGGGCCTACCCCTTCGGGGTAGGCCCTTTTTCTGTATCAAGAATTGTCAGAATTTTGCACGTAGTACATTTGCGAGTATTCAAATAAGCACAGGTAAACAAACCGACAGCACTTCTCGGGAGAGAATTGCTGCGTATAATGCCCGCGCAACATATGGATATAAAGCGGTATCCCGGAGGAATGAATTCGTGCGTTGAGGGTGATATCTTGAACTCACCGGAGGAAGCACTTTGGCAACGATGAGAGGAAGTAACAATGGCTGGTTACGACAACGTCCCTGATTACGAGATCCGCCGCCAGATCGTCGAGGTCGCCCAGATGATGAACCGTAAGGGCCTCGTCGGCACCTACGAGGGCAACATCTCCGTCCTCAAGGGCGACAAGGTCTACGAGACCCCGTCGGGCAACTCCAAGGAGCTGCTGACCGAGGGCAAGATCATCTGCGTCGACCGTCAGGGCAAGGTCCTCGAGGGTGAGCTTGCTCCCACCTCCGAGACTCCGATGCACACCATCTGCTACACCCTGCGTGACGACGTCCACTCGGTCGTCCACTGCCACGCTCCGTACTGCACCGCCTTCGCCCAGGCTTCCATGGAGTACGACGACCCCGCGTCGCCTGAGTTCCAGATCCTGTTTGGCAAGGTTCCCTGCCTGAAGTACGGCACCCCCGGCTCCCCCGAGATCATCGAGGAGCTCCCCAAGTACATCAAGGACTACGACGTCGTCTTCCTGGCCAACCACGGCGTTCTGGCCGTCGGCTCCACGCCGCTCGAGGCCTACAGCCGCATCATGTCCGTTGAGATGCTGCTCCAGGTCTACTTCATCCGTAAGATGCTCTTCCCGAACGTCGAGTGTGACCTGCCTGCCGACGAAATCGCCAAGCTCGCCAAGATGCACGACGAGAAGCGCGGCTAAGCTCGCTTAGTGCCATCGGGCATTTGCCCTAACGAATGCGGGACCCAACCGAATTGGTTGGGTCCCGTTTCTTGTTGGATCGAAATCATCTGGTTCGTAATTGCCGCCAAATCGGCACCTGCCGAGAAGAGTGCGCGAGCTCGGGGCACTTCTCGGCAGAGTTGACGGGGGGTTATGCCTAGGGCGTGGGCTCCGCGGTCTCGTAGTAGCCCGTCTCCTCCCAGTGCTTGCGGTAGGCCAAGGGCGTCATGCCCTCGGACTCCTTGAAGATGGCGGTGAAGTGCGAGGGTTGGGGGATTCCGCACATCTCGGCAACGATGCGGATGGGCTTGTCGGTGTACTTGAGCAGGTCGCGTGCGTAACGGAGCCTGTTTGCCATGACGTAGTCGCCGATGGTGACGCCCACGTAGCGCTTGAAGCTGCGCGACAGGTGGAACTTGCTTACCCCGACATGTGCCGCAAGCTCGTCGAGGGTCGTCTTGTCCGCGTAGTGCCAGTTGAGGTAGTCGACCGTCTCGCGGATGTACTCGGGCACCGAGTTGAGGGTGAGGCTGGAGTCGACGCGGTTCTCCAGGAGCAACGTCATCATGTGCACGAGCGTGTCGTTGATGAGAATCTCGCGACGGATGCTCGTGGCCTGCGCGAGATCCAGGATGTGCTCGAACAGCGTGCGATAGGTGTTGAAGTCGCTGTTGACGTCGGTGAAGTTGTCACCGCGCTTGGTGTACTCCTTGTAGAAGCCGCGTGCTGAGTTGCCGTTGAACTGGAGCCAGTAGTAGGTCCAACCCTTGCCGACCGCGCCGATGGAATACTGCTTCTTGCAGTCGAACCAGATGATGTCACCCTTGCGCTGGGCGTAGCGCTCGCCCATGTAGTCGAAGTACCCCTCGCCGCTGACGGTGAAGAACACGTTGTAGGCGTCGAGCGCGGGTGCTTCGCGCGAGAAGGGCGGGACGGTCTCGTAGTAGCCGACGCGCTGGATGTAGAAGAACGTGTTGATCGCCGTCGGCGTCGGGGTCGCGATAATGCGAATCGAGTTCTCGGAGAGGTTGTCGCGCTTCACCTGGGTGGTGATGTGCGGCTTGGAGGTCGGGCCAGTCTGCTTGCTGGGAATGACCTTCAGCACATGGTTGCCAAGGGTGGTGACGCCCTTGCCTCCCTGCAGTTGAGTGTCGGTTTCTTCGGCCATCTTGCCCTCCTGCTCGTGTGAACAAGATAATGATACTACAGCGCAAGAATGCAATGCGAGTCTTTGCAATTTCGCTACGTACAAGCTGTGGAGAAGGACCGTGCGACACGTAAAAAGAAGCCGCGCCCCCATGGAGGGAACGCGGCTTTCGTGGCGTTTGGGGCTCTTACAGAGCCTGGCCGTTTTGCTGCCTACTGAATCTGGCAGACCATGACCATGTTGGTCGAGGTGGTGTAGTCGCCCTGGGTGGGGGAGGTGCCGGGGTCGCCGGCGGTCACGACGACCAGGTCGCCGGTCTCGACGAGGCCCTTCTCCTTAGCAAGCTGCAGCGCCTGCTTGACGGTGGCGTTGAGCGACGGCATCGTCGTGGAGTGGAAGGACCTGACGCCCCAGTAGAAGCTGGTCTTGCGGATGGTCTTCTCGGAGGGGGAGAAGGCATACAGCGGCAGCTTGGGACGGAAGTCGGCGATGAGGCGGGCGGTGCGGCCGGAGTTGGTGGGGGCCAGGATGCACTTGGCGCCGACGCGCTCGGCGGTGGTGACGGCGGCGAAGCCGATGGCGCCGTTGACGTTCTTCACGCCGCCACGGTCGAAGTAGTGGTCGCGCTCGGGCAGGTACTTCTCGGTCTCACGGCAGATGGAGGCCATCATCTTGACGGCCTCGACCGGGTACTTGCCGGCAGCGGTCTCACCGGAGAGCATGACGCAGTCGGTGCCGTCCATGACGGCGTTGGCGACGTCGTTGACCTCGGCGCGGGTCGGGCGCGGGTTGCGGATCATCGAGTCGAGCATCTGCGTGGCGGTGATGACGGGCTTGTAGGCCTTGTTGCACTTGCGGATCATTTCCTTCTGCAGGTGCGGGACCTCGTGCGCGGGAACCTCGACGCCGAGGTCGCCGCGGGCGACCATGATGCCCGAGGAGGCCTCGAGGATCTCGTCGAAGTTGGTGACGCCAAGGGCGCACTCGATCTTGGGGTAGACGGAGACGCGCTCGGCGCCCATCTGGGCGCAGATCTCGCGGATCTCACGGACGGCGGCGGCGTCGCGGATGAAGGAGGCGGCGATGGCGTCGATGCCAAGCTCGCAGCCGAACATGATGTCGGCGCGGTCCTGCTCGGTGATGGCGGGCAGGCCGATGTTGACGTTGGGGACGTTGACGCCCTTGCGCTCGCCGATCTCGCCGCCGTTGGTGACGACGCAGTGCATGTCGTTGCCGTCGACGCTCTGGACCTCGAGGCCGACCAGGCCGTCGTCGATCAGGATGAGGGAGCCCTTCTCGACCTCGGAGGGGAGGTTGAGGTAGTCGAGCGAGATGTGGCTGGCGTTGCCGTGGAAGCTCTCGTCGGTGGGCTGGGCGGTGATCACAATCTCGTCGCCGGTGGAGACGGAGATCTTCTTGCCATCCTCCAGAAGGCCGGTGCGGACCTCGGGGCCCTTGGTGTCGAGCAGGATGGCGACGGGCATGCCGAGCTCCTCGGAGACCCTGCGGACGCGCTCGACGCCGGCACGGTGGTACTCGTGCGAGCCGTGCGAGAAGTTGAAGCGGGCGACGTTCATGCCCGCCTTGATGAGCTCTCGAAGGACGTTCTCGTCCTCGGTGGACGGACCCATGGTGCAAACGATCTTAGTCCTCTTGTCTGCCACTGACGTTCCTTTCTATCGATGCTCTGACCCGTTGGGGGTCCGAAATGGCGAATTCGGCGAGCGGTCGCGCCTTGGCGCGCCCTGCCCGACGGTCCCATTCTAACCAGGCCGCGCGGTTTGTGACAAACCTTTGCCGCGTCCTGCCAAAAATGAAACAAAGTGCACGTAAAGCCCACTATTTTGCATGAAGTTGTCCAACGATGAATGGACATTTGCCACCGGTTTTTGTGGTGGGCGTGCACTATACCGGTTTGCCCTCGGATAGTGTCCCGGCGCATTCGCCGACGGTGCTCGCGGCACTTCTCGGCAGAGAAGGACGGGGCAAAAAAACGGCCCGCCGGCAGAGCCGACGGGCCGCGGGACCGCGATTGCGGGAGACGCTAGCAGACGACACTGCGATCGACGAAGTCGGTGCCGTCGGCGTAGGCCTGGGCGTTCTCCAGCGTGACGTGGGCGATCTGGGAGAGGGCCTCGTGGGTGAAGAATGCCTGGTGCGAGGTCATGACGACGTTGGGGAAGGAGCACAGGCGCGAGGTGACGGAGGTGAAGACCTCGGCCGAGCGGTCGCGGTAGACGTTGGCGTTCTCCTCCTCGTAGACGTCGAGGCCGGCGGCGCCGATCTTGCCGGACTCGATGCCGCGGATGAGGGCCTCGGTGTCCACCAGGCCGCCGCGGCCGGTGTTGACGAAGATGACGCCGTCCTTCATCTTGGCGATGCTCTCGTCGTTGATCATGTGGTGGCTCTCGTCGTTGAGGAAGGCGTGCAGCGAGATGAGGTCGGCACGCGCGTAGAGCTCGTCGTAGGAGACGTACTCGTCGACGATGTGCTCCTCGTCGACCAGCTTCTGGTTGGGGTACAGGTCGGCGCCCAGGACGGTCATGCCGAAGCCCTTGCAGATGCGGCAGAGGGCGGCGCCGATGCGGCCGGTGCCGATGATGCCGGCGGTCTTGCCGTGCAGGGTCTCGCCGACGAGGCCGACCAGCGAGAAGTCGTTCTCGCGGACGCGGGCGTAGCCCTTGTGGATGCGGCGGTTGGCTGTGAGGGCCAGGCCCATGGCGTGCTCGGCGATGGCCTCGGGCGAGTAGGCCGGGACGCGGGTGACCTTCATGCCCAGGGACTTGGCGAAGTCGACGTTGACTGCGTCGAAGCCGGCGCAGCGCATCAGGACCAGGCCGACGCCGTAGCCGCGCAGGATCTCGAGGGTCATGGCAGAGACGTCGGCGTTGACGAAGGCGCAGACGGCGTCGTAGCCGCGCGCCAGCGAGGCGGTGACCGGGGTGAGGTTGGTGTCGGTGTAGTCGATCTTGATCTCGGGGAACTCGGCGAGCTCTCGGTCGAAGGACTGCTGGTCGTAGCTCTTGGTGCCGAAGAAGAGAATCTTCATGTTCGTTCCTTTCGCTCCGGTCTGTTTGGTGAGGCCCAATCTTGTCCAATCAAGACAATTCTAAACCACTCGCCTAATATGTCTGTATCAGACTTGACGTTGGAAACGAAATAGGCACAGGCGTGTGACCGAACCCCGCGGCACTTCTCGCCAGTACTTCTCGGCAGGGGAGAAATGGTGGGACGGGGACGCCGTGGCGAATCGAACGTGCCCGCGTCGGGTAGGATTGGACCTAAGTTAGGCATGCCCGGCATGGCAGCCTTGGTGAGCCCTTGCCCCTCCTGGGGAATTATGATCGGGCATCAATCTGTCGGGCCCAGACCCCAGGAGGAACATGAACGACTACCTTAACGCCGCGGACGAGGTCGTCCGCGCGCAGGGCACTGATGCCGCCAATGGCCTTGGTGCCGCGGAGGCCGCCTCGAGGCTCGAGAAGAACGGCCCCAACAAGCTGGCCGAGGCCAAGAAGGACCCGCTGTGGAAGCGCCTTGCCTCGCAGATGGCCGACCCCATGATCATCATGCTGCTCGTGGCCGCCGTGATCTCGGCCGCCGTGGGCATGGCGCAGGGCGAGGCCGACTACGCCGACGTCGTGATCATCCTGTTCGTCGTCGTGGTCAACGCTGTGCTTGGCGTCGTGCAGGAGAGCAAGGCCGAGGAGGCCCTGGCCGCCCTGCAGGAGATGTCGGCCGCGCAGAGCAAGGTCGTGCGCGACGGCCGCGTCGTGACCGTGCCGTCGTCCGAGCTCGTCGTGGGCGACGTCGTGCTGCTGGAGGCCGGCGACTCGGTTCCCGCCGACTGCCGCGTGCTCGAGAGCGCGATGATGAAGATCGAGGAGTCGGCGCTCACGGGCGAGTCGGTGCCTGTCGAGAAGCACGCCGAGGCCCTGACCCTTGCCGAGGGTGCCGACGACGTGCCCTTGGGCGACCGCAAGAACATGTGCTACATGGGCTCGGTCGTCGTCTACGGTCGTGGCCGCGCCGTGGTCGTGGCCACGGGCATGGCCACCGAGATGGGCAAGATCGCCGACGCGATCGCCCAGGCCGCCGACGAGCAGACGCCCCTGCAGCGCAAGCTCGACGAGCTGTCCCACATCCTCACCAAGCTGGTCGTGCTGGTGTGCGCCGTGGTGTTTGCCGCCGGCGTCCTGAAGCACGGCGGCCTCGCGTTCTTCTCGAACGTGGGGGAGGTCCTCGACACCTTCATGGTCGCGGTGTCGCTCGCCGTCGCCGCCATCCCGGAGGGCCTGGTCGCGGTCGTGACCATCGCCCTGTCCATCGGCGTCACCAAGATGAGCCAGCACAACGCGATCATCCGCAAGCTCACCGCGGTCGAGACGCTCGGCTGCACGCAGGTCATCTGCTCCGACAAGACCGGCACCCTCACCCAGAACCGCATGACGGTCGTCCGCCACGCCACCGAGGCCCTGCCCGCGCTGGTCGAGAGCATGGCGCTGTGCTCCGACGCCCGCTGGGACGACGAGGCCGTCGCGGCCGTGGGCGAGCCCACCGAGGCCGCCCTGGTTGCCGATGCCGCCAAGGAGGGTCTGACCACCTCCGACCTGGCACTCTCCAGCCCGCGCATTGGCGAGGCCCCCTTCGACTCGAGCCGCAAGATGATGTCGGTCGTCTGCCGCGACGAGGACGGCCGCGTGACGCAGCACACCAAGGGTGCCCCCGACGAGATCCTGCGTCGCTGCACCCACATCCTGACCGAGGACGGCGTGGTCGAGCTGACCGACGAGGCCAGGGCCAACATCCTGGCGCAGAACAAGGCCATGGCCGACGACGCCCTGCGCGTGCTTGCCGCCGCTCGTCGCGAGTGGGGTTCCGAGTCGCCCGAGTCCTTCTCGGCAGACGCTCTTGAGAGGGACCTCACGTTCGTCGGCCTGTCCGGCATGATCGACCCGGTCCGTCCCGAGGTCGGCCCCGCCATCGCCGAGGCCCACGACGCCGGCATTCGCGTCGTCATGATCACCGGCGACCACATCGACACCGCCGTCGCCATCGCGAGGGAGCTCGGCATCGTCGAGCGTCGCGAGCAGGCCATCACCGGCGCCGAGCTCGACCGCATCTCCGACGAGGAGCTACTCGAGCACATCGGCGACTACAACGTGTACGCGCGCGTCCAGCCCGAGCACAAGGTCCGCATCGTCGACGCGTGGCGCAAGCGCGGCATGGTCGTCGGCATGACCGGCGACGGCGTCAACGACGCGCCGTCCATCAAGCGCGCCGACATCGGCATCGGCATGGGCATCACCGGCACCGACGTCACCAAGAACGTCGCCGACATGGTTCTTGCCGACGACAACTTCGCCACCATCATCGGAGCGGTGGAGGAGGGTCGCAGGATTTATGACAACATCCGCAAGACGATCCAGTTCCTGCTCTCGTCCAACCTCGCCGAGGTCATCTCGGTCTTCACCGCCTCGCTCGTCGGCTTCACCATCCTCGAGCCGACCCACCTGCTGTGGATCAACCTGATCACCGACTGCTTCCCCGCGCTGGCCATGTGCATGGAGAAGGCCGAGCCGGGCATCATGAAGCGCAAGCCGCGTGACGCCGCCGACGGCGTGTTCGCTGGTGGCATGGGCATCGACTGCGTGTTCCAGGGCGTCGTCATCACCATCCTCACGCTGGTGAGCTACTTCCTGGGCCACTGGTTCGAGTACGGCACGATGGACATCTCCAACGTGCTGGCCGACCCCAAGGCGGGTCTCGAGGGCATGACCATGGCGTTCCTCACGCTGTCGATGGTCGAGATGTTCCACTCGTTCAACATGCGCAGCCGCAGGCAGTCGGTCTTCTCGCTCAAGTCCCAGAACAAGTTCGTGTGGGGCGCGTTCCTGCTGTCGCTCGTGCTGACCTTCGTCGTCATCGAGGTCCCGTTCTTCGCGAGCGCCTTCGGCTTCGCCGAGATCAGCTGGCAGGAGTACCTGACCGCCATGGCCCTGGCCGCGCTCATCATCCCGATCGTCGAGATCGAGAAGGCCGTCATGCGCTCGCGTGACGCCAAGCGTGCCGAGAAGAACTAGCTGATGGCAAGGCGACGGCAGCAGGACCGCAAGCGCGCCCGCAAGGAGGCGTCGCGCCCTCGCGAGGGCGCGGGTCCGCTGCCGTCGCTACTTGGCATGTCCGACCTGCCGAGCTTCGACGAGCTTGCGTCGACCGACGCCCAACGCGCCGCGTTTGACGCCGCGGTTGCCGAGGCGTCCGCGGCAGGCGTTGCCCCCGAGGAGCTCTCGATGGGGTGCGTCGTGCGCCTGGACAGGGGCTTTCCCGCCATCGTCTGCGCTGACGGAACCTTCAGGGCCGAGTTCTCGGCTCAGCTCGCCAAGGACAAGTCCGCTCGCGCCGCCGTCGGCGACTGGGTTGCCGTGCGCAGGCCCCAGGCGCATGACATGGGCGTTGTCGAGAAGATCCTGCCGCGCGAGAGCGACATAGCGCGTTGGCGCGGTGGCAACCGCGGCGAGCGCCAGACGCTTGCTGCCAACGTCGATGTGGTGCTCGTGGCCCAGGCGGTCTCCGACCGTGGCGTCGAGCTCGACCGCATCGTCCGCTCGGTCGTGATCGCGATGGATTGCGGGGCCTCGGCGGCGGTGGTCCTCACGAAGGCCGACCGTGCCGCGAGCGCAAGTGCCCTTGCGGCCGACGTCGCCTTGCTTCGCGACGTGCTTGGCGAGGGCGTCCCCGTGGTCGTGACCTGTGCGGGTGCGGCCGATGGCGACCGGGTCTCACGCGAGGGGCTGCGGGATGCAATGTCGTCCGCCGGTGCCGGCTGGGGCGAGGGTGCCGTCAGGTCGCTGGTGCCTGAGGGCACGGTGGCCATCGTGCTGGGCGAATCCGGTGCGGGAAAGTCCACGTTGCTCAACGCACTTCTCGGCAGGGAGATTCTGGAGACCGGCGCGGTGCGCGAGTCCGATGACGCGGGCAGGCACACGACCGTTGCGCGCAGGATGGTCTCGCTTCCGGGTGCCGGCGTGATCGTGGACGAGCCTGGCCTGCGCAGCCTTCCGTTGGTGGGACACGAGCGCGGCCTTGCCAAGGCGTTTCCGCTGATTGCCGATGCCGCCCGCGATTGTCGCTTCCGTGACTGCACGCATACCCACGAGCCAGGTTGCGAGGTTCGCGCGCGTGTGGGCGAGGGTTACGACGAGGCCCAGCTCGAGGCTTACGTCACCCTTGCCGCCGAGATGCGTGCCGCGGCGCTGACGCTTGATCCCGACGTGGTCCTGTAGCGTCCTCGCGCCCGGATTTCCCTAAACCAATTTGCCGAAGTTGTGTCTATGCCGTGTGCGCGGCGTGGAGCGTTTTGTGCTGAATCAAAATCCGCATCGTGCGACCGGGTTCGGTTGGGCATGAGTGCCTGCCCATTGGCGATTGTCTGTCAGATTCCCGTTATATGAGTGACTGCCAGGGATTTCTTTTCTCCCGGCGAGTCCTGCCGACACGGCGTCAGGCGGGAGAATTCTCCCACGCAACAAATCCGGCGTGGGGAGCTTGCCGATGTCACTCAGGTTCAGGGTCGTGTTCGCGCTGTCTTGCGCGGTGCTCACGTTGCTCGCTTTCACTTCGTATGCGGGTCAGGTTCGTGCCGAGGCCGAGAAGGTCCGGTCGGACGCGATAGCGCGTTACGGCGGCGAGGTCGTGAGCCTTGTCGTCACCAACAGGCAGATCGAGGCGGGCGAGACCGTCTCCTCGGGCGACGTCTCCAAGCGCGATTGGGTGGCTGACCTTGCCCCGGACGGTGCCCTTACCAGTGCCGACGACATCGTGGGCAAGAAGCTCACGGTTGCCGCGGCCAAGGGGTCGCCTGTGACCAGGCTCAACCTTCGCGAGGACGGCGAGGGGATCGAGATTCCGCCGGGACACATCTCGATTGGCGTTGCCGTGGGCGATCGCGTGGGCCTGGCGCCCGACACCCTTCCCGGCACCAGTGTCGTTGCCTATTCCACTACCGAGAAGGGCACCGCGCTTCTGGCATCCAACATAGTCGTCCTCTCGCTCGGAAAGAGTGGGTCGGGGGCATTGACGGGCGCAAACCTTGCCGTGATGCCGGATGACGTTGCAAAGGTTCTCTCCGCGAGTGCCGCGGGTGACCTGAGGCTCGTGGTTCCTGCCGATGACGTTACGGAGCTGCCGACGGGGGATGCCATTGCTGCCCCGACGGTTCCCAAGGAGAAGGGGGCTAGGTAATGGCCGAGCGTTGGTTTGTCTGTCTGCCAGAGGAGCGACTCGAGATCGGTGAGGGTGCCATCCGCGCGTTGCACCCTGGGGCCGAGGTCGTTAGCGAGTCGGATGCCTCGCAGCTGCGTGCGCGAATGCTTGCGCAGGTGCCCAGGCATGCGTCGGCTCTTGTGGGGACATGTCCTGGGGGTATGACTGCGGTCAACCTCGCTGCGACGATCGTACGCGACGGGCATGCCGATGAGGTGGTGTTGGTCGACGAGGCGCCTTCCGGGTCTCTGAGGTCACGCGCCGCCCCAGGCGGGCTTGGATCGCGTTTTGAGCTATGGGGATCTTTGCGATGCCGCCCGCGCGGGGCACGATGTCGATGGTGCGACGGGGTCGTCGTGGGTGTTGGAACCCGCGCGGGTGGCGGAAGGGGGAGGGCTTTCGTCTGACCCCATCTGTGACGAAGTTCCCTTTGCGGAGTCCGAGTCGCTCGATGGCGTTGACCTTGGGTGGGTCGATGACGTTCTCGACGGTCTTGTGCTTCCGGAGGTCCCCGCGGTGCCGCGTGATGAGCCCGCGCCGCCGTCTGACGTTGCTCCAAGGGCAAGCGTTCCTCCTGGCAATCTGCCCTTGGCAGGGTTTCCTGATGTCGTGGCGCGGGGTCGCGATTCTGCGCCAGTGGTCGTGGTCGCATCGGGTCGGGGTGGTGTCGGCAAGTCGTCGTTGGTTGCGGTTGCGGCCCACAGGGCTGCCTCATGGGGGATGCGCGTTGCCGTCTTGGACCTTGACCTGGGTTCGGGAAACCTGTTTGGCATGTTTGGCCTGCAGGGCCCTGTCGACCTCGCCGCACTTCTCGACAGCAGGGGCTCGTTGAAGCGGGATCTGATCTCTGCTGGCGTGAGGGCTGCGGACGACGTGCGCCTGTGGGGCCCCTGCGCTCGTCCCGAGATGGCGGAGACGATATCGCCCATGGTCGAGGGCATCATCGCCACGCTGTCCAACGAGTATGACCTTGTGCTCGTGGATACGTCGACGACTTGGACCGATGCCGTTGCCCAGGCGGCGCAGGCGTGCGACAGACTTCTGCTCGTCTCGGACGATCGATGGGGTGCGGTTGGGGCCATGGCGAGAACTGCGGCCCTGGCGGTGAGGTTGGGAGTTGCGAGGACGAGGATCATGCGGGCAAGCAATCGCTGCGACGCGCGCGAGGGCGAGGAGGGCTTCCTCTATAGGGCCGACGTCGGTCTCGAGGCGGCCCAGGCCTTCAGGCTCCTCGACGGCGGGGATGATGTCGGTGAGCTGTTGCGCTCGGGCCATGCCGCCGACCTTGCGGCGATGAATAACGACTTCTCCGATTCCGCGGCTACCTGGCTGGCGCGTGTCCTCGAGGAACTTGGGCGTCTGCCCGACTGCAAGGATGCGACCGAGAGCCTCTTGGCACGCGTTCCCAGAAGGGCACACGGCTTCTTTGCTCGCATGAGGGAGGTGGGATAGGTGTCGGTGCTCGAGCGCGTTCGCGAGCGTGAGGGGACGATCGACGAATCTCTTGTCGAGGCTGCGGCTGCCGACGAGCTCAGGGTTCGTCTCAAGCGGGACCTTATGGAGCGACTTGGCTTGTCCACCGTGGCTGCCATGGCATCGTCGGAAGAAACCGGCGGCGCTCGACAGGAGCTTGCGGTCGCGTGTCAGGCAATCCTGAACTCAGGCGACTACGAGCGGCTGGAGATGGTATCGCGCGACCGGCTGATTCGTGAGGTGTTGGACGAGATCTTGGGCCTCGGCCCGCTTCAGCCGCTGCTTGATGACCCAACCATCACCGAGGTCATGGTCAACGGCTGCGACTCGGTCTTCTTCGAGCGTGCGGGCGTGATGAGTGAGACGGATCGCGTGTTCAGGTCCTCCGAGCAGATCCTTATGGCGGTTGACAGGATTCTTGCGCCCCTTGGCAGACGTCTCGACGAGAGCAATCCCATTGTCAACGCGCGCTTGCAAAACGGAGATCGTGTGAACGTCGTGGGAAGCCCCATTGCCGTGTCTGGACCGGTCGTGACCATCAGGCGCTTCTCGGACAGAATCGCCTCCCTGTCGAGGTTGGTGGAGCTCGGGGCATTGCCCGGCTGGTATGCAAAGCTGCTGAGCTGGGCCGTGCGTGCCAGGAAGGACATTGCGGTGGCGGGCGGAACTGGTTCGGGCAAGACAACCCTGCTCAATGCGCTGTCGTGCGAGATCGGTCACGACGAGCGCATCGTGACCATCGAGGACTCGGCTGAGCTTCGCTTTGACACGCATCCGCACGTGGTGAGGCTCGAGGCGCGTGACGCCTCCATCGAGGGCTCTGGCGCGGTGACGATCAGGGATTTGGTCAAGAACGCGCTCAGGATGCGTCCCGACAGAATCGTTGTCGGCGAGGTTCGCGGCGAGGAGTGCATCGATATGTTGCAGGCCATGAACACGGGCCACGACGGCTCCCTCACGACCCTGCATGCGGGCAGTTCGCGTGAGGCCATCCTGCGTCTTGTCCTGATGGCCCGCTTCGGAATGGATTTGCCCACCGACATCATCGAGGAGCAGGTCGCCACGGCGTTGGACATCATCGTCATGTCGCGTCGAATGCCAGGGGGCGCCCGCGTGATCTCGAGTGCCTGTCTGGTCGGGCGACGGGAGGGCGGCGGTGTCGACCTGAGGAAGTTCGTCGACTTCAATCCCCATTCCGGGGAGTGGCGCCTGCTCGAGGTGCCCGCGTTCGTGGACGAGCTGGTGTCTGACGGGATGTTGGATGCCAAGGAGGTGGAGCAGTGGAGGTCCTCATGCTTGCCGGAGGTTGCGTGACCTCGGCCATGGCCGCGTTTGCGCTCGTTCCCGCACGCCGCGCCGCCGCGCAGGTGCTTTTGGGCGAGAAGGACATGTGGGATAGGCTCCGTCATGCGTGCGCGTGGCTGGGGCATAGCGGACTTTCCCGTCGCCTGGGCATAGCTGGGCCATGGGCGACCGTCTCCTCCGAGGTCGCGGGCGCACTGCGAGCTCGGGGTCATGGTTATGACGATGCCGAGGGGTCTGGCCTGCTCTTGCTCTGCTGTGGCGGGCTTTGCGCGCTGCTGACGCTCGTCTCGCTGTCTCCTTTGGGCGTCGTTGTCGGCATTGCGTCGTGCGTTGTGGGCGTCCTCGTGCGGGCGAATGCGTGGGAGAGGCGGCAGAGGCAGGAGCTTGCTCGCGAGATGCCCGACGTCTTCCGCTCGCTTGCGGTGTCGCTTGGGTCCGGAAAGACCCTTCCGCAGGCGATTGAGTATGTGGGAACCCACGAGAGGGGTCCCGTCGGCGTGGAGTTCGGCAAGGCCGCCATGTCCATCAGGTGCGGCGTTTCCGTTGCGGAGGCCTTGGAGGATCTGTCGCGTTCGCTTGACGCGCCTGGGACCGAGCTGTTGGCGACCGCGCTCTCCATTTCGCAGAGGACGGGCAGCCCGTTGAGGGACCTCCTGCTTTCGTCTGCGAAGATGGTCGAGGGCAAGGCCGAGTTGGACAGGACGTTGGTCACAAAGACGGCTCAGGCACGGTTGTCGGCACGTATCGTCTGCATCTTGCCCATCTTGATGGTCGCGATTCTGTCGATGCTGTCGCCCGAGTTTCGTGGCGGGGTTCTCGCCCCGCAGGGGATGGCGTGCCTTGCCGTCGCGCTTGTGCTTGACGGCATCGCGGTCCTTCTCATCAGGCGTCTTATGGGAAGTGTGTCCACATGAGTGTCGACGTACCCCTTCTGGCATACGGGGGGATGGCCTGCGCGGTTGGGTTTGCGTGTCCGTTCCTGCTTCTTGGCTGGCGTGGCAAGTCGGGCGCGCCTGGGCGAGTGGCGGCCAGGCCGAGCTTCGATGCGCTGCTGATGAGGCTGCCTATCTTTGTGTCGCTTTACACCGCAAGGGAGCGACAGGAGCGCAACGCGAAATGCCTCGCTCAGATGCCGTCGCTTTTGGACATCGTGACGCTGGGACTTTCCGCGGGACTGTCCTTCGACGCGTCGCTCGAGCTGTATTGCTCGAGGTCGTCAAGCGAGCTGTCTGTCGCGATGGGCAAGACGATGCTGCTTTGGCAGACGGGGCTCTCCAGTCGCGCCGACGCCCTCGTTGGGTTGGCCGACGATCTTGGCTCGCCGGCATTTCGCCGCTTTGCCGATGCGGTTTTGGAGGCGCTTGCCTTTGGCTCTCCCCTGGCGTCGACCTTGGCCCGACAGGCGCAGGCGATAAGGGACGAGCGCAAGTCCCTGGTGGAGCAGCAGATCGAGAAGGTGCCCGTGAAGATGCTCGTTCCGCTGGGGACCCTCATTGTTCCCGCAATGCTTCTGGCAATCCTGGGGCCGCTGCTCGGCTCGGCCGTGGGGACGTTCTGACCGTCGTCGATAAGGGAGGTCGATCGAATGGAGTCGCTCGATATTTTGGCAAGTGCGATCAGGGTGCGATTGGTGGGGCTGGTCCATGAGGACTCGGGACAGGGCACGACCGAGTACGCAATCCTCGTTGGCGTGCTCGTAGTAATCGCGATCGTCGCGGTCATCTCGTTTAAGGACAAGGTTTCCGAGCTATGGAACGCCATCGCAGACGGCATCAACTCGCTCTAGGCTTCTTGGCCGTTGTCCTTACCGCCCTTGTGGTCGTGGGACTTTGCGCTGTTCGAGATGGTGGGGTGGACGATGCGTTGGGGCCTGCGGGCGGTAATGTCGGCTCTACCTGGGATGGATCGCATGACGGCCTTGTCGAGAGGGAGGTTGGGCCCGGTTGCATGAGCGTTCGTAAGAGCGAGAAGGACATCGAGTCCTGCGCGACGGACGTCCTCGCGGGTTATAGGGACGCTCGGGATTGCGTTCTCGTGAGATCGGGCTACCTGGATCTTTCTGGCTCGGTGTGGAGCTGCACGGTACGGCATCGCGAGGGCGTCGAGATCTGCTTCGTGTGCCAGCGGGCAGACGGTGGCTCCGACGTTCGTGTCCTGAGGATGGAGGAGTCGGAATGGAGGGATCTGGGTGGCCTGGCGGAAAGGCTCTCCGCTTCTCGGGGAGGAGTCGGGACAGTCGACGACTGAGTACGCGCTCGTGCTCGTCGCTTTCCTGGCGATGCTCGGAGCATTGGGATTGCTCTGGCATGCGGCTTCCGATGGCGTGCTGCTTGGCAAGGCGGTCGAGTCAGCGTCGCATGGGTTTGGCGCGAGTGGCTCGCTCGGCGCTTGGCAGGACATCCTTCTTTTCTGAGTCGTCTGGCCAATCGAGCGTCGAGGCGGCCTTGCTGCTGCCCGTTCTCCTCGCCCTTCTGGCGATGCTCATGCAGCCTGCGTGCCTTCTGTATACGAAGTCGGTGATGAGAGGCGCTGCGGCGGAGGTGGCGCGTGCCGCGGCGACGTGGGACGAGGGGGATGACTCCCAACTTCGCGAGTACGCGCTCCGAAGGCTTCGGGCGGTTCCCGAGGTGAGCGTATTCCACGTCGGGGGCGAGTCGGACTGGAAGGTTGAGGCGACAGGCATGGGAGGGCCAAGAGTCCAGGTGGTCGTTGAGGGGCATGCGAGGCCATTGCCGGTGCTGGGCGGATTGGCCGAGGCGTTGGGGACAGGCGACGCGAGCGGGGTCCTGTTGCGTGTGGAGGATTCCGAGCAAGTCAGACCCGAATGGGTTGGGGGTGGATATGACGGCTGGATTGGGATGTGGGGAGCTTGATCGTCGTAGTTATTTCGGCATCTCGCTCTTTTTGAGGGAGGAGGGTGGCTTCACCACGGTCTCGGTCGCGGTGTCTCTGCTCGTGAGCCTGTGTCTCGTGTTTGGCGCGGCTACGGCGGGTTGGGTCATGGCGCGCTCGAACGAGGCCCAGGTGGTTGCCGATGCCACTGCCATGGCGGGGTCAAACGTCGTGGCGGCGTATGCGACGGTGGCACAAACTCTCGACGCATGTGTTCTGAGCATGGGTATTACGGGGGTCATTGTGTGCGGTGCGGGACTGGTCCTGTCTGCCGTGCCCGGATTGTCCTCGGCGGGTCTGGAGGTCAGCGAAAAGGGGAGGGAGATTCTTGACTCGCGACGTGAGTTCGCACGGACTGCTGGGGAGGGACTCGAGCGCCTTGAGGGGACCCTGCCTTTGCTCATCGTTGCGAATTCCGCGCAATGCGTGGCCGCCAATGCGACAGAGCATGAGGTCTCGTATGCCGGATGTGCCGTCCCCTTTCCGCAGGAGTCGCAAAGCGACTTCAAGTTGGATGCCGACGATGTCGATGCGTCGGAACTTGAGAAGGCGTCGGATAGGATGCGTGAGGCATCCGATGAGGCCAAGAAGGCAAAGGACGTGGTTGACGAGCTTGTTTTGGAAGGCTGGCTCGCCGATTGTGCGGACGAGCCCTACTGCATGCGACAACGCGCCCAGACGCTTGCGTGCCTTAACGAAAATGAGAACCCCAACTATCCCACGCCGGAGTCTTGGAACTTCGGAGTGCCGCTTCTTCGTGCGCGGAATTACTATGCGGCGCGCCTTGCCTCCGAGCAGCCAAGTGGCCCTGGTGTCGAGGCTTTGACCGACTCGTGTGCGAGGAAGGCCTTCTATGGTTATGCGCTCGAGAAGGTGCGGTCCGGGCACTATACGGAGCATGAGGACGGTACGGTCGATCTCGACTTGCCTCGCTTGCCCAAAAATACGGCGGAGGTCAGGGCAACCACCCTATATACGGACGAATGCTGGCCTTGTACGAACGAAAAGGGAGGCAGGACTCTCCATTCAAGCCTCTCGTGCCCAGGGGCCAAGGGCGGGTCCACGGGCGTCGCCTCCCTTCGCGACGAGGAGGCTGGTGCGGTCGGGCATTGCGACGTCTGCGGGATGGATGTTGGGGATCTGGGGAAGGCCCCCGCCGCCTCGACTTCGATAGAAAACGGCTTCGAACACCATTGGCTTCGGGTTTGTGAGGCTGCCGAGAAGTACCAGGGCAAGCGCAACGAGCTTGCCAAAGCTGAGAAGAAGATGCGAGACATCGCCGAGGAGGGCGCCGATGCCTTTGACAGGGCGATTGACGCCTTGTCAGTCGCAAGGCCGAGGCTCTGCCCTCCCGGCGCGTGGGGATGCGTCTCGGTCGTGGTCAGGGCGTCTGGCAAAGCAACCCCAGCTCAACTAGCGGGTGCGCTGGTGAAGGGTTCGGAGCTTCCTGCGGGCGCCGCGACCGCAGCTGCGGTCCTTGCGCCAGACGAGGCGACGGCAAACAACAACACCTTGTCCAGGTTCTTTGACGGCCTTGGAGCAAATGGCGGCATAGCTGGTCTGCCGGGCATGATCTGCGACCTTTGGGGACGGGCGCTGGTCGCATATGGATCTGCATACGAGGAGGTTTCGTCAGCCGCTCGCGACCTCTTCGATTCGCTCGATGGCGTCCTTGGCGGAACGACGGCATCTCGTTTGAGGGAGCGTTTGAACGAACTGGTCGAGAAGGGCGGATTTGCTCCCTCGGACTTGAGTCTCAGAAAGCCCGTCCTTATCAACACGAGGCATGTCCTTCGAAAGGCTGGCTACGACGACGCGCTTAAGGTGCGCGAGTTCGTTGAGGCGATGCCGTCGTCAGGAACTCCCGCCCAGATGGCGGAGGCGTTAGGCCAGAAAACGAAGAGCGAGCTTGCCAGTCGTTTGGAGGGAGAGAAGTTGACTCTGGCGGAGCTGCCCATACCAGGGACGAACGTCAGCATCCCCCTCACGGTTGATCTGGGGAAGTTGGTCGGTGCGCTATGAGGGGACAAAGGGCTGTCATCTATCAGTCGATGGAGATGCGCATGGCTTGCGAAGTGCTTGCGGGGGAGGAGGGGCAGATGAGCGTCGAGTTGGCGGCAACGCTTCCCATCGTTCTGGTTGTCGCGCTGATCATTCTCAACTTGATGAGATTTGTGGGTGCGTGCGCCCAGTTCGACAGGGTTGCTCCCAATGCCGTTGTGTCACAGGGGGTCTCGCCGCCGGGGGAGCAGACCGAGTCTGGGGCGGTAGGCCGTGTCACTTCATGTATCGAGGACGCGATGCGCGGTGACGGGACGTATTCGGTTGAGGTTCGTGCGTCGAGTGTCGCCCTCGTCGGGGAGGAGGGGTCTGGCTTCTCGATTGGATCGAATCTCACGCGCTATACGTGTACGTTCAGGATGCGCCCATGGCCATCTGGCCTGTCGATTGCCGGGATTGGGCTCGGCCCGCCCATAGCTCTCGAGCATACGCGTTCGTATGTCGTCGATAGATTCAAGCCGGGGGTGGTGATCTAGATGGGGCACGTCGACGTAGTTTCGGAAATCGGTTCCCTGTCGATAAGGGCGCGTACGTTGTGTGGATGGGGGTCGCGTCTCAAGGGGCTGCTTGGCACCAGTCCTGATGCGGAGGCAGTGATCTTGGTCCCATGCAAGGCGGTTCATACCTATGGCATGAGCTACCCGATTGACGTTGCCTTTTTGGGGAGTTCGGGTGAGGTGCTCGCTTCTTACAGGAATGTTGGCGCTGGCAGGAGGCTTCACGTCTCGCATTCCATTGCCGTACTCGAGAGGCCGACTTCCGAGGAGGGGTGGTTTTCGCGGCACGAACGCGTTCGCTTCATCGAGGCTGCGGCAGCTGGTGTGACGGAAGGGGGAACCTGTGATGGGTGAGGAGATTGATTTGGATATGGCGTGCGAAAAGGGTGCGTGCTGTGAGTTCAAGGCTTGTCCGCGTTGCGGCGCAACGATGTTTGAGGATATGAGCGTGTGCTACGGGTGCCTCTATGACTTTAATAGAGGTCCGTCAAAAATTACGGCAGATGTCACGGCCTCGGGGTGTGAGGGGGTTGTCGCGCGTTTGGATCCGGATGCGACCCTCGATTTTGGCGATGGGTTGGCATCGGCCAATGTCTGTGTTGGTTGCCTTGATCGCGAATCGAGATACGCGATACGGGTTTGCGCGGGGGATCTGGAGGTCGAGTGTCCGGTATTTCCGACGGGAATGAGCGTTGGGCGTGATTCCGAAAACGACATCGTCATTCGTAACAGGTCTGTCTCGAGAGAGCACCTCATGCTTATGCCTACGGAGTCGGGCGTGCTTGTGAGCAACCTGGGTGCAACTAACCCGGCGAGCGTCGACGGTTCGCTTCTTTTGGGTGAGGCGCTGCTGAATCCCGGCCAGTCGGTTGACGTCTGCGGGGTCAAGATAGGGGTGCTTGCCTGGTAGGTAAATAGGTATCTCGAGGGATGGGCATGAGAAGGGTACGTCTTTCTCGAGCTGACTTTCCTGACCGGGGTGCTTCCGTCGGCGTATTTGTTCGTGCGTCCTTTGTGCATGGCGCATGCAGTTGTCGCTGCCAAGCGCGATTCCGATGCATATGGGTATAGTTTTCCTTAGTTAACTATTGCGACATGTGGTTCGTGTCGCTTTGATTTGGAGGGACCGGCAGATGGCACCCATCGACCTGGCGGTAATCGCCGCAGTTGCACTTCTTATGTTCTTGGCTATCAGATATGTCCTTCGCTCTGGAGACAAGTGCGCTGGTTGCGGCAGCTCCAGCTCGTGCGCGGTCCATGTCACCGGTAGGGGGGAGTGCCCTGCTGCGGCGGGAATCGTGGCCGATGCCGAGCAGCGTTTGAGGGACTCCTCTTCTCGCTAGGCAATCTCTTTCGTAAAAAACTCCCGGTTCTTGCCTGTGGACGGTAGAATGGCTCCCGCGACAGGCAGGGAAACAAGCGCGAAACACGCCTATGCCACTCTGAATTTGTATGGGTGCCTATGCGCCCATGTGCCAAGAAGGTCTTTATCGTCTGGGGGTCACCATGTCCTACGAGCAGAATATCGACTTCGTTCTCAGGACGGTCGAGGAGCGAGACATTCGCTTCGTTCGGCTCTGGTTCACTGACGTGCTCGGCAATCTCAAGTCGTTTGCCATCTCTCCTGAGGATCTCGAGGAGGCCTTTGACGAGGGCATCGGTTTCGATGGTGCCGCGGTTGACGGCTTTGCCCCTCTCCAGGAGTCGGACATGCTCGCCTTCCCCGACCCGGAGACCTTCCAGATGCTTCCCTGGCGTCCCGAGACGAGCGGCGCCGCTCGCATCTTCTGCGATATTAAGACCCCGTCGCGCGAGTCCTTTGCTGGTGACCCCCGTGCCGTTCTCACGCGCGTGTTCATGGCCGCCGACAAGATGGGTTACTTGCTCAACGTCGGTCCCGAGATCGAGTACTTCTACTTCGCCAACGACAAGGACCCCGTGCCGATGGACAACGCGGGCTACTTCGACTTGACCCCGAGCGACTCTGCTCGCGACCTGCGTCGCAACACGACGCTCACGCTCGAGAAGATGTCGATTCCCGTGGAGTACTCCTACCACGCGGTCGCGCCCTCGCAGAACGGCATTCAGCTTCGCTATGCCGAGGCTCGCACCTCTGCCGATAACATCATGACCGCGCGTCACGTCATCAAGCAGGCTGCCTTCGAGGAGGGCATGTATGCCTCCTTCATGCCCAAGCCCTTCAACGGCACCTCGGGCTCGGGCCTGTTCCTGCAGGAGTCGCTCTTCGACCACGACGGCAACAACCTGTTTTGGGCGGAGGACGTCGAGGGTGGCACCCACCTCTCTGACCTCGCAAAGCACTACGTTGCGGGCATCCTCAAGTACGCGCGTGAGATTTCCCTGGTGACTAATCCCACGGTCAACTCCTACAAGCGTTTCGTGCCCGACAGTGAAGTTCCTTGCTTTGCCACGTGGGGCCGCAAGAATCGTTCGGCCCTCGTTCGCATTCCCACGCACAAGCCAGGCAAGCACGCTTCGACGCGCATCGAGATCAGGAGCCCGGACCCCACCTGCAACCCCTACCTTGCCATCGCCGCGACCCTGGCTGCCGGCCTCAAGGGCATCGAGGACGAGCTCGAGCTGCAGCCCGAGTCCCCGATCGATCTCAAGACCCTTACCCCCGCGGAGCTTGCTGCCAACGGCATCACGCCTCTGCCGCGTGATCTGGGCGAGGCCATCGAGGCCTTCGAGCACTCCGAGCTCATGCATGAGACGCTGGGCGAGCACGTCTTCGACTTCCTGCTTTCCCAGAAGCGCCACGAGTGGGAGGATTACCGCACCACCATCAGCAGCTGGGAGCTCGGTCGCTACTATGCCGGTTTCTAATAGTCGCCGGCGTCGGGTACGCACTTCTCGACAGAGCTCGTTTTGAGAATATGGACCCCTCGTATGCAAATGCATGCGAGGGGTTTTCAGTTTGTTTCGAGTAAGTCCCAGTGTGACCGTGTTGTTAACAATGATGCACGAATGCGTATTTATGCGTAAATTTGCAAGCCTAGGGATAAGTCCATCGAAAAGAATAGCCACACACCGCGAGTGGGTGGCACGTGTCCCATTTGGAGCCAGCCGACCCGTGCGGCTGGACCTAACTAGAAGGGGATAGAGATGGCAACTACATATAGCAGGCGTGACTTCCTCAGGATCGGTGCCGTGGCAGCCGGTTCCATGTTCGCCCTGGGCCTCGTCGGATGCGGCGGCTCTGGGGATGGCGCCGCGACTGAGACCGCTTCGGGGTCCTACACGCTGGTCAAGGACGGGGAGCTGACCGTCGCCGTCAACTATGGCTACATCCCGATGGAGTGGCTTGACGACGACAAGAAGCCCAAGGGCTTCGAGATCGAGCTTGTCGAGAAGATCGCCGACGAGCTGGGGCTCAAGGCCAACTTCATGCCCGATCAGAAGTTCGACACCATCGTCCCCATGATCAAGCAGGGTGGCAAGGCCGACATCGCCATCGCGTCCTTCTCGATCACCGAGGAACGTCAGAAGGAGATCGACTTCACTGACGCCTATATGGATTCCAACCAGGGCATCGTCGTTCGTGTTGAGAACGAGGATCAGTACGACGGCAAGTACGACAAGCTCAACGTCGAGGGCGTGAAGGTCGCCGCCCAGGCGGGAACGACCGGCGAGGACTGGATTAAGGAGAACCTCCCCAAGGCCACGCTGGTAACGCTCGACGGAAACATCGAGTGCCTCACCGGCGTCGAGTCCAAGCTCTACGACGCCGCGGTCGAGGACCTGCCCGTGATGGAGTACATGTGCAAGAACTCCTACACCGACTTGGCCGTCGCCGTCGAGATTCCCACGGGCGAGCAGTACGGCATCGTCGTCTCCAAGGACAACGCGGAGCTGACCAAGAAGATCAACAAGATCCTGGAGAAGATGCAGGACGACAGCTCGATGGACGACCTCAAGCAGAAGTGGTTCGGGACTACCGACCTCTAGGCGGTTTGGAACCGACGAAGGAACGGCATAGGAGTAACCATGAAGTTGCAATCTGGAACTAGCAAGAAGGCACGGCACATCGTCGCCGGCGCGATGCTCGCGCTTGCCGTCGCCCTCGCGGGTGCCCTCGCGGTGCCGACGGACGCCCAGGCGATGACCACCAACAAGGCTACCGCGCGCCCGAACGAGGATGGCGGAGACTCCGTCATCGGTGGTATCGACACCAGGCTCACCTGGGAGGGCACCGTCGAGGCCGGTGAGTCCGTCAAGTCTGTCACCCTCACGCTGCCTGACGATGCCAGCTTTGACGGAAGCACCGTTCGTGTGACCGTGCTCGAGGGCCTCAAGCGAGTCTCGATCGACGGCAGCGCCGAGCCTTCCGGCAACTCCGTCAAGATCGACTTCTCCGAGGAGATCCCGGCTGACTCTCTGTTGCGCCTGGAGATCACCAACATGAAGTTCCCGACCGAGGGCGGTGACTACGTCGTCAGCGGCACCTACGAGACGAACGGCGCCACCAAGGACTTGGCCGAGTCGCCCAAGATCGCCATCAAGGCGAACACCCCGCTGCAGTCGCTCGTCAACTGGCTCGACGAGCAGGCCTGGGTCGAGGCCTGGAACTCCAACCAGTTCCTCGGCATGTTCTTCAAGCCCCAGCTGCTCGTGACCTCGATGGTCTCGCTGTTCAGCGGCTGGGTGCTCTGCATCGTGATCGTTCTGGTGGCCTACCCCTTTGCCATCCTTCTGGGCCTGGGCTTCTCGTTCCTCAAGATGTCCAAGAATGTCCTTCTGCGCGCCATCGCCGTGGTCTACATCAACATCATCCGCGGCACACCGTTGTTCCTGCAGATCTACATCATGTTCTTCGGCCTGCCGATGCTGAACATCAACATCGACAACAACATCCTTGGCATCATCGTCATGGCGGTCAACTCGTCCGCATACCTGGCAGAGATCTTCCGCGCCGGTATCGAGTCGATCCCCGCTGGCCAGTACGAGGCCGCGTCGTCGCTGGGCATGAACAAGGCACAGACCATGATCTCGGTCATCCTGCCCCAGACGGTCCGTCGCGTCCTGCCCACGGTGACCTCCGACTTCATCACCGGCTTCAAGGACACCTCGCTGCTGTCCTCGGTGGGCGTCATGGAGCTCATGATGTTCTCGAAGAACCTGACCACCACCTCGGGCAACATCACCCCGTACGTTGCGGCGGCCATTTACTACCTGATCATCACCCTGCCGCTGATCAAGGTTGTCACCATCGTCGAGCGTCACCTTGCCCGCGCCGAGTCCGGTGCAGGCCCGCGCCCGAAGGCGAAGGGTGTCGCAGGAACCGCGCCCGTCTCGACGGGCATCGACCCCAACGCCGGAGCCGTGCACATGCAGGCGTCCGAGCCCGAGAAGAAGAGCGCGTGGGCGCTGGCGATGTCGCCGTTCCGTCCGCAGGCCGCTATGGGAGGTGTGAGCGATGCTGAGTAGCAAGAAGAACGCTGGCGAGAAGTTCAATGGTGTGCCCGACGCGATGAATGCCGACGAGGCCGCGAAGCTCGCCTTTGAGCATGACAAGACCCTTTCCCGCCACCACTTCAAGGAGGGCGAGCACCCGATCGTCCGTATCGAACACCTGAACAAGGCGTTCGACGACAACGTGGTCCTGCGTGACGTCAACCTGAACGTCTGGCCCGGCGAGGTCGTCGTGGTCCTGGGTCCGTCCGGCTCCGGCAAGTCCACGATGCTTCGCTGCATCAACCTGCTCGAGACCCCGACGGCCGGCCACATCCTGGTGCACGACGACGAGATCACGAACTCCGGCAAGACCGACGTCAACAAGCTGCGCACCAACCTCGGCATGGTGTTCCAGAGCTTCAACCTCTTCCCGCACCTCACGGCCAAGGGCAACGTCATGATCGGCCAGACCAAGGTGCTCAAGAAGAGCAAGGAGGAGGCCGAGGCCGAGGCCATCAAGCAGCTCGAGGCAGTCGGTTTGGGCGACCGCGTGGACTTCAAGCCCGCCCAGCTCTCCGGCGGCCAGCAGCAGCGAGTCGCCATCGCCCGCGCCGTGGCCATGCACCCCGACGTCCTTCTCTTTGACGAGCCGACGTCGGCCCTTGACCCCGAGCTCGTCCGTGGCGTCCTCGACGTCATGCGCGACCTGGCAGAGAACTCGGGCATGACGATGATCGTCGTCACGCACGAGATGGGCTTCGCCCGTGACGTCGCCGACCGAGTCGTCTTTATGGAGGACGGCGTCGTCGTCGAGCAGGGCCTGCCCGAGCAGGTCTTCGACCACCCGAAGCACGAGCGCACGGCCAAGTTCATCGGCAACATCGCCGAGGCCTAGGCGCGGTTTTGTTCGGCAATCCTAGTGTTATGTCGCCCGTGGCATGCGCATGTGTGCCACGGGCGTGCTATTCTCGATAAAATACAAATGCATGCATGTTGGGTTGTCAGACGCCTGGCAACCTCGCACGATGTGGGGAGGCGTAAGGCAAGGTGCACCACAGGAATATCCTTCATGTTGCAAGGACGACGCGCCACCACGACCGCATGCGCGAGCTGTCGCATGCGCTTGACGTCTCAACCCTGCTGTCGACACCTGACACCTTCAACCAGGCCATCAACAGCGGGCACGACTTCGACCTCGTGATCTTGGACACCACGGGCATTACCGAGGGCCTCAGCGAGGCGGTTGACGCGTACCTGACCGACAACGGCATGATCCCGCTGTTGCTCATCGTCGACGAGGACAAGCTGTCCACCCTGCGCATCCCCGTGCAGTTCAAGACCGACTTCATCCTGTCGACCGCCAGCGAGGCCGAGTTCGAGGTCCGCATCTCGCAGCTTCTGTGGCCCGGCGAGGAGTCCGTCCCGTCCGACGTGGTCTCGATTGACAACATGACGATTAACCTCGCGACCTATCAGGTCTACATCGACGACGCGCCCGTCGACCTCACCCTCATGGAGTACTCGCTGCTCTCGTTTTTGGCGACGCACCCCTCGCGCGCATACTCGCGCGACACGCTGCTGCACCGCGTGTGGGGCTTCGAGTACTGCGGCGGCACGCGCACGGTCGACGTCCACATCCGTCGAGTCCGCTCCAAGGTAGGGCCGCAGATTGCCTCGCACATCATCACGGTCCGAGGCGTCGGTTACCTCTTCAAGCTCTAGTTCCTTCGCGCCCGGCCTTACGGTCGGGCGTTCTTCTCGGCAGGCATTTTAAGCATCCTGCAAGCGTTGTCATGCCAATCTGTCGTGTGGGACGACGCCTCGGACTTGGTGTTTGGCGACGTTGCGGGCGGGTAGAGTGAGCCAGTAGAGAAGTACGAGCGAGCCCCGGCGCCGATGCGGGGCGAAAGGTGGAATGACAAATGGCAGACAACGTCGATCGCCCGCCCGTCCCCGGCGACATCGAAAGCGACAGGCAGGAGACGCTCGTGCGCGCGGTGCCCGAGATCGGCTCGCAGGCGTCTGACGATCAGGGTTCGGACGCGTCCGTGACCGCGGGCACGGTTGCGGACGTGGGTTCGGTTGCGGACGTGGGCGCGGATGCCGTGGTCGAGAAGGGCGGCAAGCCCAAGAGGGGCCACGGTTGCCTGAAGACGGCGGTCGCGGGCCTTGCCGGTGGCGTCGTCGGCGCCGCGGCGATCACCGCCGGCCTGTGGTACTGCGGTGTCGTGCAGCTGCCCGGCACCCACACCACCGACACCACCAACCAGCAGATCACCATCAACGCAACCGACACCGACGCCACGATTTCGCAGGCCGTGGCCAAGAAGGCGCTGCCGTCGGTCGTCTCGATCGGCGTGACCACCGACGAGGGCTCCGGCGTCGGCTCGGGCGTCATCCTGGACAAGGACGGCAACATCCTCACCAACTACCACGTCATCGACGGCGCCAAGACCATCTCGGTCACCATCGACGGCAAGAGCTACGACGGCACGGTCCTGGGCTCTGACAGCTCGAGCGACCTTGCCGTGGTCAACGTCGACCTTGGGGACACCGAGGTCACCCCGATCGAGGTCGGCGACTCCTCCCAGCTCGTGGTGGGCGACTGGGTCATGGCGATCGGAAGCCCCTACGGCCTCGACCAGTCCGTCTCGACAGGCATTGTCAGCTCTCTGTACCGCTCGACGATGCTGACGTCGTACTCGGGCAGCACGATCTACGCCAACCTGATCCAGACCGACGCGGCCATCAACCCTGGCAACTCGGGTGGCGCGCTGGTGGACGACGAGGGCAAGCTCATCGGCATCAACTCGATCATCGAGAGCAGCTCGGGCTCGAGCTCGGGCGTGGGCTTTGCCATCGATGGCAACTACGCGGTCAAGATCGCCAAGACCATCATCTCGGGCGAGAAGGTCACCCACGCCTACCTGGGTGCCTCGCTGGCCACGGTCAACGCCGAGAACGCCCAGCGCGCCCAGCTCGCGGTGAGCCAGGGCGCCTACGTCCGCAGCGTCGAGAGCGGCAGCCCGGCCGACAAGGCGGGCCTGAAGGAGGGCGACGTCATCACCAAGGTCGACGACCAGGACATTATGTCGGCCGATGCCCTCAAGCTCGCGATCCGCGCCCACGACGTGGGCGACAAGGTCACGATCACCGTCATGCGCGGAAGCAGCGAGAAGACCCTCGAGGTCACGCTCGGTTCCGACGAGAAGCTCCAGGAGCAGGAGGCCGCCCAGCAGCAGGAGGCCCAGCAGCAGAGCCAGCAGGGCGACAACCGCGACCAGGGCCAAGGTAACGGCCGGGGCGACGCCGGCTCGGACGGTTACGGCCTGGGCGACCTGGGCTCGCTTCTGGGTGGCAACTAGACCGTAGCGCGTCGGATCGCCGTGGCACACGGGCGCGCCTGTGCACCAGATTGCCGTGGCGACCAAACACAGGCTGTCGAGAAGGACCGTGGGGTTTCGAACCCGCGGTCCTTCTTGCTGTGGCGTTTCTCGGGTTGTGGGTTATGCGTATACCCCACGGGGGTATACTTCTCGTATCGTAAGGTACCCCCAGGGGGTATGTGAGAGGACGGACGATGCCCAAGACCGAGTGCTGCTGCCACAAGAAGTCGACCCCGCGAAGCGACGAGCTCAAGGCCGACGTCGACCGCAGGATCAACCGTGCGATCGGCCAGCTGGGCGGCATCCGCCAGATGGTAGACGACGACCGCTACTGCGGCGACGTGCTCACGCAGCTCGCCGCGGTGGAGAGCGCCGTCAAGGCGATCTCGCGCGAGGTGATGCGCGACCACCTGGAGACGTGCGTGGTCGAACGCATCCAGTCGGGCGACACGGAGGTCGTCGACGAGGTCATGGGCCTGTTCAAGAAGTTCATGTGACGCGCGCGGCGGGTCCGCGCGCGGGAGGGGAGTCTCGCCGATGAGGGAGACGTTCGACATACGGGGGATGACCTGCGCGGCGTGCTCGGCGCGCGTGCAGCGGGCCGCGACCGGCGTGCCCGGCGTGGCAGACGCCAGGGTCAACCTGCTCAAGAACTCGATGGAGCTCGACTACGACGGCGATTCCGCGACGGCGTCCGCCGTGGTGGCCGCAATCGAGAAGGCGGGGTACGGCGCCGTGCGTCGCGCCTCCGCGGGCGAGAGGGGCGGCGCGTCGGCGGGCGACCCTGCCGATCAGGCGCGCAAGGCCGCGCATGACATTCTGGTGCGCCTTGTGACCAGCGCGTTCTTCTCGGTACCGTTGTTCTACCTGGCCATGGGGCCGATGCTGGGCTGGCCCGAGGTGCCGGGGCTGGACGGCATGCGCAACATGATGGCATGGGCGCTGACCCAGCTTCTGCTGTGCGTGCCGATCCTGGTGGCCAACCGTCGGGTCTTCGCGGGCGGATTCCGCTCGCTGTGGCACCGCTCGCCCAACATGGACTCGCTGATCGCGCTGGGGTCGTCGGCGTCGTTCGCCTACAGCCTGGCGGCGCTCTACCGCATGGCCTGGGCGTTTGGCGCGGGCGACCTCGCGGCGGCGCACGAGGCCGCGCACGGGCTGTACCTGGACTCGGCTGGCATGATCTTGACGCTGATCGCCCTGGGCAAGTACTTCGAGGCGCGCGCCAAGGGCAAGACGACCGACGCCGTGGCGGCGCTGGTGGACCTGGCGCCCAAGACCGCGACCGTCGTGCGAAATGACGCCGAGGTCACGGTGCCTGCCGAGGATCTTGTCGTGGGCGACCGCATCGTCGTGCGAGCCGGCGAGGGGGTCCCGGTCGACGGAGTCGTGGTAGAGGGCTCGGCGCTGGTGGACGAAAGCGCGATCACGGGAGAGCCCGTGCCCACCGAGAAGCACGTCGGCGACCGCGTGACGGGTGCGACCATGTCTACCAGCGGTTGGTTTGCCATGGAGGCGACTGCCGTCGGCCAGGACACCACGCTTGCGGCGATCGTGCGCCTGGTGGACGAGGCCACGAGCACCAAGGCCCCCATCGAGCGCGTGGCCGACCGCATCGCGGGCGTGTTCGTGCCCGCGGTGATCGGTATCGCCGCTCTGACGCTGGTTGTCTGGATGATCCTGGGCGCAGGCTTCTCGGTCGCGCTCGGCCATGCCGTGTCGGTGCTGGTGATCAGCTGCCCGTGCGCCCTTGGCCTTGCCACGCCCACCGCAATCATGGTGGGCACGGGCCGCGGCGCCGCCAACGGGATGCTGATCAAGTCGGCCGAGGCGCTAGAGACTGTCTGCGACGTCGACCAGGTTGTGTTGGACAAGACCGGCACCGTGACCGAGGGCTCGCCCGTGGTGCGCGAGGTCGTGTGCGCCGACGGCGTGGGCGAGCCCGAGCTGCTGCGCGTGGCCGTTGCCCTGGAGCGCAGGAGCGAGCACCCCCTTGCCGCCGCCGTGTGCGCCTACGGCGAGGACCGCTCCTCGGGCGCGGGGGCGTCGGCCCATGACGACGGCGTTACTGTCGAGAAGTTCGCGCAGGTCGCGGGTGGTGGCCTGTCTGCCGTGGTCGACGGCGAGCCCGCGCTTGCCGGCAACGCGCGCCTGATGGCGGAGGCCGGCGTCGAGCTCGGCAGCCTTCTGGCTGCGGGTGACGGGCTCGCCGCACGGGGGTGCACCCCGCTGTACTTCTCGGCAGGGGGAAGGGCGTTGGGCATGCTGGCCGTGTCCGACCCCGTCAAGCCCACGAGCGCCGCGGCCGTGGCTCGCCTGCGCGCGATGGGGGTGCGGACCCTGCTTCTGACCGGCGACCAGCGCCTGACGGCCGAGGCGGTGGCGCGCGAGGTCGGTGTGGACGAGGTCGTGGCGGGCGTGCTGCCCGACCAGAAGGAACTCAAGGTTCGCGAGCTGCAGTGTGCGGGCAGGCGCGTGGCGATGGTGGGCGACGGCATCAACGATGCGCCCGCGCTGGCGCGCGCCGACGTCGGCATCGCGATCGGCGCTGGCACCGACGTGGCCATCGACTCGGCCGACATCGTGCTTATGCGCTCGGACCCGGCCGACGTGGCTACGGCGATCGAGCTGTCGCGCACCACGATGCGAAACGTCAAACAGAACCTGTTTTGGGCGCTGTTTTACAACACCGTGTGCATCCCCGTGGCAGCCGGCGTCCTGAGCCCGGTGGGCATCACGCTCAACCCGATGATCGGCGCGGCCGCGATGGGCTTCTCGTCCGTGTTCGTGGTGGGCAACGCCCTTCGCCTGCGCACCTGGAAGCCGCGAGGGATCGTGCCGTCGCCCGATGCGGCGTGCGCCGTGTCTGACAACATGTGTAAGACGGTGCCCGAGGGTGCCGACGACAAGGAGAAGGGAACCATGACCATGGAGAAGAAGCTCAAGGTAGAGGGCATGATGTGCCAGCACTGCGTCAAGCACGTGACCGAGGCGCTCGCCGCCGTCGACGGTGTCGAGAAGGTCGACGTGAGCCTGGAGGAGGGCACCGCCACCGTGCAGTGCGCCGAGGGTGTGGCAGACGAGGCGCTGCTTGCCGCCGTGCGCGGCGCCGACTACGCCTGCGAGATGGCGTAGCTATCGGACAGGGTCGCTACCCGAGCGCACTTCTCGACAGGGAAGCGCGTTGGCGGATTGCCCTAATACATATCGCGAGTGTTAGCGAAAGGCGCCGGATGCTCCATTGGGGTGTTCGGCGCCTTTTTCACGGTGAGCGGATATAAATTGGTCTACTTTTGCATAAGGCTTGAATACACTTTTGCGGGGTCTCAGACTATATAAGCGTTAGGGTATTTCATACCAAAGGAGTGGGACACAAGTGGGCCTGCGTCGGGTGCGGCGCGTGCCCGGACCGTCCCGGAAAGGGGAGAATCACATGCTTTGGACCGAGGAACTTTTTGGCGTCAAGAAGCCCATCATCTCGATGCTGCACCTGGACCCGCTGCCCGGCGATCCGCGTTATGTCGGCGAGTGCACCGTCAAGCGCGCCGTCGAGCACGCGAAGCGTGACCTGGAGGCCCTGCAGGAGGGCGGCGTCGACGGCATCATCGTCTCTAACGAGTTCAGCCTGCCCTACCAGCGCCACATGGACTTCGTGACGCCCGCCACCATGGCTTATATCGTCGGCCAGCTCAAGAGCGAGCTGTCCGTTCCCTACGGCGTCGATGCCATCTCCGACGGCCTGGCCTGCCTCGAGCTCGCCGCCGCCTGCGAGGCCAAGTTCGTCCGCGGCACCTTCTCCGGCGTCTACGTCGGCGACGGTGGCCTGTACGACAACGACTTCTCCATGCTCCAGCGTCGTCGCGTCGAGCTGCACCTTGACGACCTGAAGATGCTCTACTTCATCAACCCCGAGTCCGACCGCAGCCTCGACACCCGTGCCCTGGCCGACATCGCCTCCTCGACGATCTTCAAGGTCCACCCCGACGGCCTGTGCGTCTCGGCCAACGCTGCCGGCGCCGACGTCGACACCGACCTCATCGCTTCCGTCAAGGCCAAGAACCCCGAGGTTGCCGTTCTGGTCAACACCGGCTGCCGTCCGGACACCATCGAGGGCAAGCTCGAGGTCTGCGACGCCGCCGTCGTCGGCACCTACTTCAAGGAGGGCGGCAAGCTCGAGGACGAGAAGCTCAACAACGTCCGCGTCGACGTCAACCGCGTCAAGGAGTTCATGGACGTCGTCTACCAGGTGCGCCAGAAGTAGTACTGCCCATGTGCGTCGGATGAGGCTTCCGTACGCAATGGAGTGAGCCAGCCGTTGTGCGGTGGTCACAGGTCGCGAGCCCGTGACCACCGCCTTCTTATTTCGTTACGAAAGGGGTTGTCCGTATGTCCGAGAAGGTTCTAATCGCCGTCGATAACGGTGGGTCCGAGACCAAGTGCGCGGTCTTCTCGCTCGATGGCAGGGAGCTCGCCGTCGCGAGCAGGCGCCTGCCGATCGAGGTCCCGCAGCCCGCCTGGAGCGAGCGTGACGCCGAGGCGGTCTGGCAGATGAGCGCCGAGGCGATTCGCGAGGCGCTTGAGACCGCGGGCGTTGATGGCGCCGACGTCGCGGGCGTCGGTCTCACTGGCTACGGCAATGGCGTCTGCTTCGTCGACGAGCAGGGCGTTCCCACGTACAAGGCGGTCGTCTCGACGGACGAGCGCGCCGACGACATCTGCTCGGAGTTTGCCGAGAACGGCGTCGAGCGTGCGATCTACCACATGACCTGCCAGTCCACCTGGGCCGCGCAGCCCGCGGCGATGCTGCCTTGGTTCAAGCGCAACATGCCCGAGGTTCTCGAGAAGACCCGTTGGTGCCTCGGCATCAAGGACTACATCCGCTTCCGCCTGACGGGTGAGTTCAAGACCGAGATGACGGAGGCGAGCTCCACCTGTCTTCTCAACCTCCACACTCGTGAGTTTGACCCTGCCATCTTCGAGGCACTGGGCATTCCCGAGCTCCTTCGCATCATGCCGCCGGTGCTCGAGAGCTGCGACGTCTCCGGCTACGTGAGCGACGAGGCTGCCGCCGAGTGCGGCCTTGTGGCGGGCACGCCCGTGGCGTCGGGCTACTTCGACATCGACGCCGCCGAGTTTGCCAGCGGCGTCGCCGACACCGAGACGCTCTGCCTGATCGCAGGCACCTGGTCCATCAACGAGCGCCTTGCCACCGAGGCGAACACCGACTACGACAAGAACAAGAACACGGTCACGCTGGGATACCGTCCCGGCTACTACAACGTCGAGGAGTCTTGGCCCACGTCGGCCTCGAACTTCGACTGGTTCGTCTCCAACTTCCTCGAGGCCGATCGCGAGGGTGTCTCGCGTTCGCAGATCTACGCCGAGTGCAATGCGGCCGTCGCCGCCCTCGACCCGAGCGACTCCGACGTCGTCTTCGTCCCGTACCTCTACGGCGCCTCCTATCCCTCGGGCGCGGACGCGACCTTCATGGGCCTGTCCAGCTACACGACGCGCGACCAGATGCTTCTTGCCGTCTACGAGGGCGTGTGCTTCTCGACCCTGTGGAATGTCCAGCAGCTGGTCGGCAAGGACCTGTCGGGCCGTCGCGTGAGGCTGTCGGGTGGCGTCGCGAAGAGCCACGAGTGGACGCAGATCATGGCCGACGTGCTCCAGGTTCCCGTCGAGACGCTCGCCAACTCCGAGCTCTCCGCGCAGGGCGCGGCGATGGGCGCGGGCGTGGCCTGCGGCGCATACGCGAGCTATGACGAGGCTATCGAGAAGGCCGTTCGCGTTGGCGAGACCGTGTACCCCCGTCCCGAGTTCGCCGAGGTGTACAAGCGCAAGTACGCTCGCTACGAGCGTGCGCTCGAGGCCCTCAAGACGTTTGGCGAGGAGTAATGATGTTCGAGCTTAGCCCATCACTTTCGGCGGGGTCGCAGCTTAACCTGGGTGAGGTCCTGGATCGGACGCGCGAGCTGTCCCACATCCACCTGGATGTCGACGATGGCAACTTCGTTCACGAGATCACGTTCGGCATGGACACGGTCGCCACGGTCGCAAGGAACACCGACGTGCCCCTCGACGTGCACCTCGAGGTCCTGAACCCGATGGATTACGTGCGGCCGCTTTGCGAGATCGGCGTTTCGGCGGCTTGTGCCCATGTGGAGGCCCTGCCGTTTCCCAGCGAGTTCCTGAGCGCCTTGCGTCGCGGTGGTATCGAGAAGATCGGCCTGGCCATCAACCTCAAGACTCCCGTCGACGAGATCCTGTCCTATGCGGACCAGCTGGACTACGTGATATTCGTGAGCGTGGAGGCCGATTCCGACGGCCTGCCCTTCAGGCCGATGACGCTCGAGAAGGTCAGGCGTGCGCGCGAGGCGTTCGGCGACCGCGTCCAGCTTTGGGTCGATGGTGGCGTCAACGAGACGAACCTTCCCGACGTGATTCGCGCCGGGGCGGACGCCGTGGTTGTCGGTCGTGCCGTCTTCGGACAGGATGACCCGATTGCGGCGGCCCGTCGTATCGAGAAGATCGGAAACGACTGCCTTGCCGAGTGCGGCAGGGCATAAGGGGGTCCTATGTACGAGAGCGAGAAGCAATCCCTTATCGACTGCGCCCTTCAGATGAAGGCGGAGCAGCTGATCAAGGGCAACGGCGGCAACGTCAGCCTGAGGGTCGATGACGACCGGTTCCTGGTCACGCCTTCCGCCATGGATTACGAGACGATGGAGCCGAACGACGTGGTTGTCGTCGACGCCGCCGGCAACGTGGTCGAGGGCACGCGCCGTCCGACCTCGGACATCACCGCGGTCCTCTACGTGTTCAATCACAGGCCTGACATCAACGCCGTCATTCACACGCACCAGCCCTATGCCACCGCGCTTTCGCTGGTGGCAGACGAGCTGCCCGCCGACTTCGTGACCGTTATCGACGAGCTCAACGCCGCGGTGAAGGTCGCCCCGTTCACGCGTAGCTCCGACGAGGGCATGGGCGTGCAGACCGTCGAGTACGCGGGCGACTCCCTGGCCGTGATCCTCAAGCACCATGGCGTCATCGCGTTCGGCAAGAGCGTTCGCGAGGCCCTGTCCGTGGCGGTCAACCTGGAGGAGGGCTGCAAGTGCTACCTGGCAGCCCTTGCGACCGGTCTTCCGGTGGCGCACCTGACCCCGGAGCAGATTGCCGACGAGGCCGAGGAGCGCGGCTACTACGGTCAGCCCGCATAGGGTAGGGAGCCCTTCCATAAGCTCGCCTGTTCTGGCCGCCATGCCACTTGCTGGCATGGCGGCCTTTGTGTGTCGCACGCCCAGTATCCCGAAATAGCCCATTTGTCTTGTCGCTATTCCGATGAAGTGCGTTATTGCCCTCTTTCAGATGTACTTTCACGCTCAATATGCTTCGGAATTAAGCGTGAAAGTACGTCCCAGGCTCGAAGAGCGCCAATGTGATGCGCCGCATATTGCCCCCCATGCCGCCCTATGGCTTCTTTGCCCTGTCGCTCCCATGCGCGGGCATGCCCCGCGTCGCATTCGTTACAGTTCTTGTGATAAACGCACGGCCGCCGCGAGCGCGCGGCCGTGCGCACAGGATGCGACCCCACGCACAAAAGGAGCGAGCGATGACGCAGAACGGCAACCAGAACGATCCCGCTGCCGAGAAGTTCGGCGAGGTCGTGGACCAGCCTGCCAACGACCAGCTTTCGCTGTTCGACGCACCTGCCGACGCCGCCGCTACGACCGGCGTTGTCGCCTCTGCCGACCCCGTGCCCGCAGACACTCCCGCGGCGCGGGCGGCACAGCTCAACGCACTTCTCGCCAAGGCGGCCTACGCGTACTACGCGCTCGACGCCCCCGAGATCACCGACGCCGAGTTCGACCGGATGCTGGTCGAGCTGCAGTCCATCGAGGCGGCCCATCCCGAGCTCGTGACCCCGGACAGCTACACCCAGCGCGTGGGCGGCTACGTCTCCGAGCAGTTCAAGCCCGTCCGCCATGCCCAGCGCATGTACTCCATCGACGACGCGATGAACCTCGAGGAGCTCGACGAGTGGCTCGCGCGAACCGAGGAGGCCCTGGGCGGCGGCGCCACGCAGCCCATCTCGTACACCTGCGAGCTCAAGATCGATGGCCTGGGTATCGCGCTGACCTACCGCGACGGCCACCTGGTGCGCGCCGCCACCCGCGGCGACGGCACCACCGGCGAGAACGTCACCGCCAACGCCCTGACCATCCGCGACATCCCGCGCACCCTGGCACCCGCCGGCATGGCGCGCGTGACCGACGGCGGCTTCGGCCGCGGCGTCGAGGTCCGCGGCGAGGTCTACATGCCGCGCCACAGCTTCGTTCGTCTTAACGAGCAGAACGACGAGGCCGGGCGTCCCCCGTTCGCCAACCCCCGAAACGCCGCCGCGGGCAGCCTGCGCCAGAAGGACCCCAAGGTCACGGGTGCGCGCGACCTCGAGACGTTCATCTACGCCGTGGCCGACGAGGACCCGCTGGCCGTCTCCACCCAGCACGACTTCCTCGGCTGGCTGCGCGACTGCGGCTTCTCGGTCAACCCCAACGCCCGCCACGTGTCCAGTGCGCGCGAGGTCCACGACTTCTGCGCCGAGGCCCTGGCGCACCGCGCCGACCTCGACTACGACATCGACGGCGTCGTCGTGAAGGTCGACTCGTTCGCCCAGCAGCGCGCCCTCGGCTTCACCGCGCGTGCGCCGCGCTGGGCCATCGCGTTCAAGTTCCCGCCCGAGGAGAAGCGCACCGTGCTGCGCGAGATCCGCATCCAGGTCGGCCGCACGGGTGTCCTGACGCCGGTCGCCGAGTTCGACCCGGTGGTCGTCGCCGGCTCCACCATCGCCCGCGCGACCCTGCACAACGAGGACGAGGTCGAGCGCAAGAACGTCCGTGTGGGCGACACGATCGTCGTCCACAAGGCCGGCGACGTCATTCCCGAGGTCGTGGGCCCCGTGCTCGAGCTGCGTCCCGCTGGCGCGCCCGAGTTCCGCATGCCCGACCGCTGCCCCAGCTGCGGCAGCCCCGTCGTGCGCGAGGAGGGCGAGGTCGCCTACCGCTGCGTCTCGATCGACTGCCCCGCGCAGGCCCACGAGCGCCTGTGCCACTGGGTCAGCCGCAAGGCGATGGACATCGACGGCCTGGGCGACGAGCTCATCGGCAAGCTCGTCGCGGCGGGTCTCGTCTCGGACGTGGCCGACTTCTACGACCGCCTGGACGCCGACGCGCTGGCCGCCTGCCCCACCGGCCGCACCAACGTGGCCGGCGACGACATCCTGGTGGGCGAGACGATCGCCCGCAAGGTGATGGACCAGGTGGAGGCCTCCCGCACCCGCGGCCTTGCCCGCGTGCTGTTTGGCCTGGGCATCCGCCACGTCGGCGAGCAGGTTGCACGCGCGATTGCCGAAAAGTTCGGCTCGGTCGAGGCCCTCGCCGCGGCCGACGAGCAGGCCATCGCCGCCGTCGACGGCATCGGACCCAAGATCGCCCAGAGCGTCGTCGAGTTCTTCGGCGTGCGCGAGAACCTCGCCGTGGTCGAGCGCTTGCGCGAGGCCGGCGTCATCCTGGAACAGGAGCGTGTGGCCGACGAGCGCCCGCAGACGCTTGCCGGCCTCACCTTCGTGCTCACGGGCACCCTCGAGCGCCGCACGCGGGACGAGGCGAAGGCCGCCCTGGTGGCGTTGGGTGCCAAGGTCACCGGCTCGGTCTCCAAGAAGACCAGCTTCGTCGTGGCGGGTGCCGCGGCCGGCTCCAAGCTCGCCAAGGCCGAGTCGCTCGGCGTCCCCGTTCTCGACGAGGCCGCGCTCGAACGTGTGCTCGAGACCGGTGAGTCGCCGACCGCGTAACACCGCTGCCCGTCCCGCGTGACGCGGGCGCAACGATTCTGTGCCACCATGTGTGGCCGTTGGTCCGTACGACCGAGTCGTCCCCAGGAGAGAAGAACGTTGGACAGCACCGCCACGCCAAACCCCGCCACGCCCACCGCGGCTCCCGCCCCCGCCGCGCCGGCGACCCCCGCCAAGCCCGCCCGACCCGCCCACGCACGTCTCTGCATCGTGCTGCTGGTCCTTCTCGGCTTTGCGCTCGGGTGCTCGGAGTTCGTCGTCATCGGCATCGAGCCCGAGCTGGCGCGCGACTTCGGCGTGAGCCTGGCGCAGGTTGGCCAGCTGATCAGCCTCTTCTCGATCACCTATGCCGTGCTCACGCCGATCCTGGCGCTGGTCACGGGCCGCTTCCGTCGCTTCCAGCTGCTCGTCGCCTACTCGGTCGTCTTCGTCCTGGGCAACCTCGCCGCGATGCTCGCGCCCACCTTCGAGGTGCTCCTGGCGTCGCGCGTGCTTCTGGGCGCGTGCTCCGGCGGCCTTCTTGCCGTCGGCGTCACCTGCATCCCCGAGCTGGTGGGGAGCGACCGCGTCTCGATGACCATCTCGGTCGTGTACGCCGCGTTCGCGATGGCCATGGTCGTGGTGACCTCGGTGGGCCGTCTCGTGGCCAGCTACCTCGACTGGCACGTTGCCATGGCGGGCACGCTGGTGTTGGCCGCGGCGTCGTGCGTCGCGCTGGCAGCGGTCTTCCCGCGCACCGGTGCCACCGACGAGCCCGCCACCGCCTCCGAGCAGTTTGGCCTCCTGCGCGAGAGCTGTGTGCTGTCGGGCATCGCGATCTTCGTCTTCGGCGTCGGCGCTGTCTACGTGTTCTACGGCTACATCACGCCGTACCTGGAGGACGTCCTTGGCATGACGCCCGTCGCCGCGAGTGCCGTGCTCATGGCGTATGGCGGTGTCTGCTTGGTCAGCAACCTCGCCTCGGGCGTGGTCGACTCCCGCTTTGGCATGAGGGGCCTTCTGGTCACCTTCCCGCTTCTGGCTGCCGCGCTGGCGACGCTGTGGGCCCTCGGCCCGAGCATGCCGTGGGCGCTGGTGGTCGTGCTGTGCATCGGCCTTCTCATGTACATCGTCTCGGTCCCGTGCATCTCGATGTTTATGGACACGGCCACCAGGCGCCACCCCAAGGCGCTCACCCTGGCCAGCTCGATCGAGCCCGCCTCGTTCAACATCGGCATCGCGTTCGGCACCGCGGTCGGCGGCGCCGTGGTGAGCGGGCCCGGCATGCGCTTCGTGGGCCTGGTCGGCGCCGCGTTCGCGCTTCTGGCCTGTGCGCTCGTGGCGCTGTCGCTGCGCCTGGCCCGCCGCTCGCGCGAGGCCTGAGGTCGCACTTGTTGCAAATTCCCTTACGATTCCGCCGGCCCTTCTCGCTAGACTGAATCAAATGGGCCACACGCGGGCGCCGTCCGCACGCGGCCCCAATAGGGAGGAGTTTTGCCATGGCACAGATCTTCAACAGCCCGTCCAAGTACATCCAGGGGGCAAACGCCCTTGCCGACCTCGGCGGATACGTCGAGTCGCTGGGCAAGAGGGCCCTCGTCGTTATCACCGACTCCGGCAAGCGCCGCGTTGGCGAGAAGATCGCCGCGGGCTTCGAGGGCACCGGCGCCGAGGTCGCGTTCGAGTCCTTCGGCGGCGAGTGCTCCAAGTCCGAGATCGACCGCCTGGGCGAGGTCGTCAAGGCCCAGGGCATCGACGTCGTCGTGGGCGTCGGTGGCGGAAAGACCCTCGACACCGCCAAGGCCGTTGCCCACTACCAGGGCCTTCCCGTCGTCATCTGCCCGACGATCGCCAGCTCCGACGCGCCCTGCTCGGCCCTGTCCGTCATCTACACCGACGACCACGCCTTCGACAGCTACCTGTTCCTGCCTGCCAACCCCAACATGGTCCTGATGGACACCACGGTCATCGCCGCCAGCCCCGTTCGCCTGACGGTCAGCGGCATGGGCGACGCCCTGGCCACCTACTTCGAGGCCCAGGCCACCGTCGACGCCGACGGCGACACCTGCGCCGGCGGCAAGGCGGGCATGGCCGGCCTGGCGCTGGCCAAGCTCTGCTTCGAGACCCTGATGGCCGACGGCGTCAAGGCCAAGATCGCGCTCGACCACGGCGCCTGCACCAAGGCCGTCGAGAAGGTCATCGAGGCCAACACCCTGCTGTCCGGCATCGGCTTCGAGAGCTCCGGCCTGGCCGCGGCCCACGCCATCCACAACGGCCTGACCCAGCTCGAGGAGACCCACGATTATTACCACGGCGAGAAGGTCGCCTTTGGCACCCTGGCCCAGCTGGTCCTCCAGGACGCCCCCGAGCAGACCATCGAGCAGGTCCTGGCCTTCGCCCTCGAGATCGGCCTGCCCGTCTGCCTGCAGGACATCGGCGTCACCGAGGTCACTCGCGAGAAGGTCATGAAGGTCGCCGAGGCCGCCTGCGCCCCCGGCGACACCATGGGCAACATGCCGTTCGAGGTCACGCCCGACATGGTCTGTGAGGCCATCCTCGGCGCCGACGCCCTCGGCCGCTACTACGCCGGCTACGACGAGGACTAACCCCTCGCAGGCCGCGTGTTCGCGCGCGTCGATGCATAACGTGTCCCTCGCGGCGTCCCGTCTCTGGCGGGGCGCCGTTTTCGTGCCGATGCGCCCGCGTCGGCGCACTCCACCATGGGCTGCGCACCCACTTTGCTAGGAAGTGCCACTTGGGCACGACGGCCCGCCAAGTTATCCGACTCTGCCACGTTTCGGGACGTCCTTGCGCCAGGATATCGGGGTCTGCCACGTCTAAAACGCGCATCGGGGGTGCATCTCGCCGCTGATGATCTCTCCGTGCGGCATAGATGACCAATCTACCTGCGCAAACGTAATCAGACTTCGTGACGACCCTCTTTCGCGTCACGCCCGCCGCCCCGAAAAACGTGGCAAACCCCGATATCCTGGCAGTGAGGCAACGCGAAACGTGGCAAATCCCGATAGCCTGGCAGCCGTCCCAACCAAAACAGCTCTGCCCCTACGGATGCCCTTATCAAAACTCCCTGCCAAGCAAGACGGCTTTCTTACATCCGTCCGCAACCCTCTGCCAGGCAAACGGCTTTTCTTACGGCCGCTCTTGCCCCTCCGCCAGGCAAACGGCTTTTCTTACGGCAAGCCGATTGCAGTCAGCCACCACCAACGTCTGCCGAGAAGTGCCGCGAATCTCGACGGTCCGTCTACCTGCGAAAACGCTGCGCGCCTAATCGACGGCTCTCCCACTCTTGCGTTAACGCCTCAAACAAGACGCCGGCAACCGTAAGAAAACCCGTTTCCCTGGCATCGCGAGTCACCCCACCGTAAGAAAACCCGCTTCCCTGGCATAAACGCCACGCCGCCAACCCAGGCCCTTCCTGCCAAGAAGAACCCCCCGCCTCGCAACTACACCACCCGCCCGTCGCGCCTATTCCGTCCCCATGTCCCTCTAGAATCAAGACCATTAGTCGACGCTTGAAGGGACAACCATGGCTGGAACCAAGGCTGATGCAGAGAAGTTCGCCAAGGAGTGGCGGGGCAAAGGAGACGAGAACCAGGACACCCAGCGCTTCTGGATCGGCTTCTTCCAGGACGTGCTCGGGCTCGACGACGCTATCCAGCGCCTACGCTTCGAGGTTCCCGTTTCCACCGCGGTGAGCGACCACAAGGGTTTCATCGATGTCTACGTGCCTTCCGCCAAGGTCATCATCGAGCAGAAGTCCTTGGGCATCGACCTATCCAAGCCCGAGAAACGCCAGGGTGTTATGGTTACCCCCGTTCAGCAGGCGCTCGGCTACGCTCAGGGCATCTCCGTCGACGACCAGCCTATCTACCTTGTTGCATGCAACTTCGAGGAGTTCTGGGTCTACAACCGCAACACCGATCCGCTATGCAAGGGAGAGCCGCTCTTCAAGCTGGCCCTCGCCGACCTTCCAAAGAACCTCGCGGCGGTCCAGTTCCTCAAGGGCGGCAACGTTGCGCCCACTACGCTCTCCGAGGCCGTTTCGGTCAAGGCGGGCAAGATCATGGGCAAGCTCCACGACTTCGTCGCGGCATCCTTCATCGACCCTGATTCCCCCGAGAACCACCATGCCCTCAGCGTCCTCATGACGCGTCTGATGTTCCTCATGTTCTGCGAGGACTCGGGTCTCATCGAGGTCAACGCCTTCCGCGACTACGTCAGGCACTTTCAGGCTCCCGACCTGCGTCGCGGTCTGAAGGACCTCTTCAAATGGCTGGATACCCCCCCCTCCGAGCGTGACCCTTATGCCGAGGACTGGCTCAAGCGTCTCCCATACATGAACGGTGGTCTCTTCCGCGAGCAGACGGAGATTCCGCCTCTCAACGAAGACTTCCGCACCACCCTCATCGTCGAGGGTTGCCAGGAGTTCGATTGGTCGGGTGTCAGTCCCACCGTCTTCGGCTCCATCTTCGAGGGCGCTCTCAGCCACGACCACCGCCGTGCCAACGGCCAGCACTTCACCAGTCCCGAGAACATCCACAAGGTCATCGACCCTCTGTTCATGGACGACCTCAGGGCCGAATTCAAAGAGGCTTGCGAGAAGGGCGTTGCGGGTGGTGCCAAGCTCAAGGCCCTCGAGAGTCTCCACTCCAAAATCGGCTCCATCTCGGTGCTGGACCCTGCCTGCGGCTCGGGCAACTTCCTTACCGAAAGTTACGTCTGCCTACGCGCTCTGGAAAACCGAGTCCTTTTCGAGCTTGGTGAGCTCAAAGATGGCGGCCAGCTCTCGATGGAATACGAGGGCATTGGGGTTAGCAGCGTTCTGGTCTCGCTCAAAAACTTCCATGGCATCGAGATCGAGGACTTTGCCTGCTGCGTCGCCCGCACCGCCCTTTGGATTGCCGAGAAGCAGGCGGACATAGATACCGAGAAGGTCACGAAGCGTGTCTACGAGCCGCTGCCCCTCACCGATTACGAAGGTGTTATCCAGGGCAATGCTCTTCGCGTCGACTGGAATGATGTTGTTCCCGCGAGTGAGGTTTCCTACATTGTTGGCAACCCGCCGTTTATCGGCTACTCGAATCTCATGGCAGGCCAGAAGCAGGATCGCGCTGACGTGTTCGGCAAGTCGGGTGGCGTGCTCGACTATGTCGCATGCTGGTACAAGAAGGCGGCGGACTTCACTCGCGATACTCATGCGCGCTGTGCTTTCGTTTCTACGAACTCCATTTGCCAGGGCCAGCAGGTTGAGTCTCTGTGGAAGCCGCTATTTGACGACGGGATTCGCATCAACTTCGCCTACCAAACATTTGTTTGGAACTCCCAGGCAACCGACGAGGCTCACGTTCACGTGATTATCGTTGGTTTCTCTCGCGAGAAGATCGAGCCGTGCTTGCTGTTTGACGAGAACGATGATGTTCGCGAAGTCGAGCACATCAATGCTTATCTTGCTCCCGCGCCCGATGCGTTTATTGCGCGAAGGGCGAAGCCGCTATGTGACGTTCCTCCCATGGTGCGTGGCTGTCAGCCTACGGACGGGGGGAATCTCCTTCTTACCCAAGGGGAGCGTGAACAGCTTATCAAAAGTGAGCCTGGCGCAAAGGAACTCATTCGTCCCTTTTCCATGGGGGCTGAGTTCATCAAGGGCGTTCCCCGTTATTGCATCTGGATGGACGAAATCGATCCAGCGGTGCTGACGAAAATGCCTCTTGTTCGCGAACGGGTGGCCAGCGTTCGAGAATTCAGGCTCGCATCCTCAAAGGCCGCAACGCGCAAGAAAGCGGATGTTCCTTGGCTGTTTGATGAGGTGCGTCCGCCCAAGAGTGATAGCTATATTGCGTTTCCGTCAGTTTCCTCTGGGCGACGCAAATATGTTCCAGCTGGTTTCGTGACAACCAATATGATCCCAGGAAACAAGCTCTTCTATATTGATGGTGGTGATTTGTATGTATTTGGAATCATAGCTTCGCAGTTTCATAACGCTTGGATGAGGCAAGTGTCTGGTCGTTTGAAGAGCGATTTTAATTACTCAAATACCATTGTCTACAACAACTTTATCTGGCCCGATGCTACTGTCGAGCAGCGCGGGCGTATTGAGAAGTGTGCCCAGGCCGTGCTCGATGCTCGTGCAGCTCATTCCGATGCGACGTTGGCGGACATGTATAACCCCGACAATGACTTCCTGTTCCCTGACCTCATGAAGGCTCATGCCGAGCTGGATGCTGCGGTCGAGGCGGCGTATGGCGTCGACTTCGGTGGCGACGAGGAGAAGATCGTTGCGCATCTGTTCAAGCTCTATGCCCAGAAGACGGAGGCTATGGGGGAGTAGCGTGAAGGCTTGGGCTGTGGCTAATTAGCGATTCTGAGATATTCCCAGGTAAATACCGATGTGTGTCCCTGCTCGTACAAATCCGTACTCAGGAGTGTCGTACTCCTGAGTACGGAATGGAGCAGATATAGCACCGTGCGTTCGAAGCATTGCCTGAGGACAAAGCTGGCGTGTCGTACCATGGTCTTCGCAAGCCTTGTCGATTGTGTGGCACCCGAGGAGGAGGCATAGATGTCCATAGCTGAGATAGCCAAGAAGGGTGTTGCCTACGTGGCTAAAAACCCTCGAGAGGTTGAGAAATACTTCAATTCGGTGGCTGGTGTTTTGGGAGCTGCAGCCATATTGATAGACAGGGCGAAGCCGCTTCTTGATGAGGTCGACACCGACGCTGTTGTAGATATGGCCAAACAGGCGGCGAATAACGTTGCCGATGGTGTTCAAGCCTTTGCGAACAAGGCGGGCGAGGGGGCTAATGCCGCTGCGAATGGAATCAACGCGGCAGCAGGTGCGCTTGGAAATGCAGTCAAGACACTCCAGAACGCGAAGAACGCCGTTGATGCTCGCAAGGCAGTCAACGCGGCGCGACAGTCGATTTTCGATAGTGCTGCAGCCGTCTTTCCGCTGACTGACTACCTCGAGAAGCACGGATCCGAGTTTGACTCTTTGAGCGGAAGCCTCGACATGCCCGGTTGCTACCTCATCGCAACCTACAAGAAGCACGATCACGACAAGAAGTACAGCGATTACCTGGGCATCTATGTCGGTGCTGACGAGCACATGGCAAAGGGTGTCTCGCGAGTGGTGTCGCGTGCCGGGGACCCAGACGTGTATGCAGATTACAAGTTTGGGCAGAACATGCTCCTGTTTGTGTATCCCTGCGAAGTGGCCGATCTTAGCGATCGTCTTGGTCTGCTTAGGAAGTCGTTTGACGGGCACAGGATGTATAACGCCGAGCGTTAGCGTCTATTACGACAGCATTGGGCCCGTTGCAATATAGGAGCCTGGCTACGGAGAAGCCAGGCTCCTATGCGGCACATATCCACTCGTTTGGGCGATAATTGGCGACATCGTTTTGGGTAGCGGCTGCGTCGGCTTGCGCCGGGTGTGACCGTGCGGCACACGGGAGTGATTGGCATGACGCAGCATTTGTCTTCGGTCGCGGTGGACATAGCCCCAGGCGTTCGTGTCGAGACGAACGTGCGAGGCCCGAAGCCCGATCGCCCTGGCCCTTACCGCATTGACCGCGATAGGCTCCCGCTGGTGATGGTCCTTGCCGATGGTGCCGCGCCGTCGGACCTGGTCGAGCCCTGGTCCGTGGCCCGCCAGGTCATTGAGCTGGCAATCTGCTGCAAGCATGACGCAGCCGAGGCGCCCGCCACCCCAGCCACCCCGCCCACTCCCGACCAGCTCGCCTGCTGGGCGTTCGAGGCCCTGAGCCGCATGGGCGTCACCCGCGCCGACCTCATGGGCATCCGCACCAAAGGCGATGCCGCGGTCGCCTGCATGCTCCGCGACGCCCCCGGGCGCGTCGGCAGGGTTTACGATGCCGCCGACCACCCGTGCGCATCCATGCCGCTGCCTGTTCCCACGGGAATCTCCCACGTGGACGGCCTCATTGTCGTGCCCGTCGGTCCCGAGAACGAGCCGCAGGTACAAGCCCTGTACAACCACATGTTAGACGCCGAGGAGGCTGCGCAGGCCGCCCGTGTGGCCGTCGCGCCCCGCGACGCGTCGCATCCTGTTGCCAGTGGCGACACCAGCGGCTGGAAACATGGCTGCTGGCCGTTGCCACATGACGTTGCCGACCGCCTGTCCCGCGGCCTGGGTCGCGCCTGCTATCGCGAGGCCGACGTCGAGCGGGATACCGAGAAGGACCTCGAGCAAGGTGCCGTGCGCTTGCGCCTGCGGCCTGGCGCAAAGCCCCTGGGCGTGATGTTCGTCGACCACGACATGGGTTATGGCTTCGACGACGCCACACCCAGCTGGACGGAGCTCCCGCGGCAGGACGTGCTTGTCCCGCACCTTCTGGCCACCGACCCGGCGGCGCGAGGCACGGGTGCCGCACGAGAACTTCTCTATGGCTTGGTCTGCGAGGCGAAGTCCGTCGGCGCAAGGGTGATCCGCCTTAACACCTCGCCCGAGAACGTTGCCGCCAACGAGCTGTATCGTAGGTGTGGGTTCGACCTGCTGGAGCCGACCTGGCTGCCGTACGAGGGCCTGCCGCTCACGGGGTGGACCAACCCCTTCGAGCTGTGGCTGGACCCGAACGACCCCGACCGCCCGAACGACCCTGCCAACCCGAAGGGGGATGCCGATGCCTAGCGAGAGCATGCGATCCAAGCGCGAGCGCGCCGTCGAGTTCTGCCGCAGGCTGGAGCAGATGTACGGGCCTGTGGAGTGCTTCCTGGACCACGAGAGTCCCTTCCGCCTGACGATCGCCGTCATGCTGTCCGCGCAGACGACCGACGCGCAGGTCAACAAGGTCACGCCCGAGCTGTTCCGCCGCTGGCCCACGCCGCAGGCGATGGCGCAGGCCACGCCCGACGAGGTTGCCGACGTCATCCGCAGCCTGGGCTTCTACAAGAGCAAGGCGCGCCACGCCGTGGAGGCCGCGCAGATGATCGTGGCCGACTACGCAGGCGAGGTGCCGTGCGACATGAAGGAGCTCACGCGCCTGCCCGGCGTGGGTCGCAAGACCGCCAACATCGTCATGAACGTCGGCTTCGGCGTGGTCGAGGGCATCGCGGTGGACACGCACGTCAACCGCATCGCGCACAGGTTGCGCCTGAGCCCCAAGACCCACGAATCCGAGCCGCTCAAGACCGAGCAGGACCTGCTCAAGGTGATTCCCCGCGAGCTGTGGGGGCCCGTCAACCACCAGTGGATCCGCTTCGGTCGCGAGGTGTGCCCCGCGCGCTCGCCGCACTGCGACACGTGTCCCATGGGCGACATCTGTCCGTCGGCCGGGCGCTGCTAGAAAAATTACGCGCGGGCGCCCGTTGCCCGCGTCTGCCGCACCACATTCGGCACGTTTTCCAAAAACGTGCCGCCGCCTGCGCGCCAAATGGTTCCGTGAAGCACGATCTGCGGCGCACCGTCAGAAAAGTTACGCGCGGGCGCCACGTAACCTGCGCGCAACGCGCCACCACCGTTCGCGGGCCCATCGACGCCCTTCTCTACCTGGGGTTTGTTCCGTACACAAGTGTTAACGTTTCGCGGACGAAAACGGCGCGTTTCGCGTGGCTGTGCGGCGCGACCCCTCCCCATAGACTGTGCAAGACCAAAAGCGACCCAATTGGTCCAACCATGTCTATCGGAGAGGTACCACGACAATGGAGTCTTGCCAGACGAACCCCGCGACCCTGCCTGCCGGCGAGCAGGCGGCCATCCGCGCGGGGCTTCCCACCAGCCACGGCCTGTACCGACCGCAGTTCGAGCACGACGCGTGCGGCATCGGCGCGATCGCCAACCTCAAGGGGCGCCGCTCCCACGCAATCGTCGACGACGCGCTGTCGGTGCTGGTGAACCTCGAGCACCGCGGCGGCAAGGGCCTCGAGCACAACACCGGCGACGGAGCCGGAATCCTGTTCCAGGTGCCGCACCGCTTCTTCCGCAAGGAGGCCCAGAAGTGCGGCCACCTGCTGCCTGACGAGGGCGACTACGGTGTGGCCATGCTGTTCCTGCCGCAGGACGACGCCGGCGTCGAGGGCGCGCGCCGCGACTTCGAGGAGGGCTGCGCCGCCGAGGGCGTGCCGCTGCTGTTCTGGCGCCGCGTGCCCGTTGACGCGCACGACCTGGGCGACACGGCCCGTGCCTGCATGCCCACCATCTACCAGGCCTTCGTTGGCCGTCCCGATGACGTGACGCCCGGCGACGAGTTCGAGCGCAAGCTCTACGTCTGCCGCCGCACGATCGAGAAGCGCGCCGACGCCGACCCCGCGCTGGACGGGCGCATCTTCTACGTGTGCTCCATGTCCAGCCGCACCATCGTCTACAAGGGCATGCTCGTCGCCACCCAGATGCGCCGCTTCTTCCTGGACCTGGGCGACGCCGCGGTCGAGAGCTCCCTGGCCCTGGTGCACTCGCGCTACTCCACCAACACCACGCCCAGCTGGGAGCGCGCGCACCCGAACCGCCTGATTATCCACAACGGCGAGATCAACACCCTGCGCGGCAACGTCAACTGGATTCGTGCCCGCGAGCCGAACATGTACTCGCCGGTCCTCGGCGGCGAGCTCGACAAGGTCGAGCCGATCATCAACCGCGAGGGCTCCGACTCCGCGATCCTGGACAACGTGCTGGAGTTCCTCGTCATGAACGGCAGGCCCCTGGCCCGTGCCGTGACGCTGCTCCTGCCCGAGCCGTGGGATAAGAACCCGCAGCTTAGCGAGAAGCGCCGCGCCTACGACGCCTACCAGTCGATGCTCATGGAGCCGTGGGACGGGCCCGCGGCCATCGCGTTCACCGACGGTCGCGTCCTGGGCGCCGCCCTCGACCGCAACGGCCTGCGTCCCGCGCGCTACCTCATCACCCGCTCCGACCGACTGATCCTGTCGAGCGAGGTCGGCGCGCTCGACGTGCGTCCCGACAACATCCTGCAGTCCGGCTGCCTCGGCCCGGGCGAGATGCTTCTCGTCGACCCCGACCAGGACCGCGTCCTGTGGAACGACGAGATCCGCAACGCCTTCGCGAACGAGAAGCCCTACCACGACTGGCTCGAGGCCGAGACCCTCGGCGTCTCCGACCTGGACGCCCCCGCGCCCGCCGACCTGGGCGAGCCGCGCGACGCGGGCGTGGGCCTCACGCGCCGCATGGCCAAGCTCGGCTACCACTACGACGACGTCGACGAATCCATCCGCCCGATGGCCACCACGGCCAAGGCCCCGCTCACCTCGATGGGCGCCGACGTGCCGCTGGCCGTGCTCTCGCGCCACCCGCGCTCGTTCTTCGACTACTTCAACCAGCTCTTCGCGCAGGTTACCAACCCGCCCATCGACGCCCTTCGCGAGAAGGTCGTCACCTCGACGGTGCTGTACCTGGGCAACCACGGCAACCTGCTCGAGGACTGCCGCGACACCTGCCGCCTGATCCGCCTGGAGCGCCCCGTGCTCACGCGCGACGAGTTCGAGCGCGTCGCCGGCGTCGACCGCACGAGCTTCCACGCGGCGCGCTTCTCGTGCACCTACCGTCGCGAGGACGGGCCCGACGCGCTCGGGCGCGCCCTGGACGCGCTGGACGCCGAGGTTGAGGCCGCGGTTCGCGCCGGCGCCAACATCGTGGTGCTGTCCGACCGCGCCGCGGAGGGCGAGGTGCCCATCCCGTCGCTGCTGTCTTTGGGCAGCGTCCACAACCACCTGATCCGCGCGGGCGTCCGCATGCACGCCGACATCGTGGTCGAGACCGGCGACGCCATGACGCCACACGACTTCGCCGCGCTCATCGGCTACTCCGCCAGCGGAATCTACCCCTACATGGCCCACGAGTGCATCGAGCACCTGGCCGCGACCGGCGCCATAGACATCCCGGCGCAGCAGGGCATCGCCAACTACGACGATGCCGTGGTCGCGGGCGTCGTGGCCATCATGAGCAAGATGGGCATCTCGACGGTGCAGGGCTACCACTCCGCCCAGATCTTCGAGGTCGTCGGCCTTGCCGACTCCCTTGTCGAGAAGAACTTCACCGGCACCACCAGCCGCATCGGCGGCCTGGACGCCGCGGGCGTCTGCCGCGAGGCCAACGCCCGCTACGACGAGGCCATCGCCCTGGCGTCCAGCCCCGCCCCCGACCAGCTGCGCAGCTCGGGCATCACCAAGTGGCGCCCGCTCGGCGGCGAGGAGCACATCATCGACCCCGAGACCATCTACTACCTGCAGCAGTCCTGCCGCAAGGGCGACTACGACCTGTTCCGTACCTACTCCGAGAAGGTCCATCGCCCCGGCCGCGCAATCGTCCTGCGCGACCTGCTGGACTTCGTCCCGCTGCCGACCGGCCCCGTGCCCATCGACGAGGTCGAGCCCGCCTCCGAGATCGTGCGACGCTTCAACACCGGCGCCATGAGCTTCGGCGCCATCTCGCAGGAGGCGCACGAGTGCCTGGCCATCGCCATGAACCGACTGGGCGGCCGCTCCAACACCGGCGAGGGTGGCGAGGACCCCGCCCGCGAGGTCACCCTGCCCAATGGCGACACCGCCAACTCCAAGATCAAGCAGGTGGCCTCGGGCCGCTTCGGCGTCACGAGCCGCTACCTGTCCAGCGCGGTCGAGATCCAGATCAAGATGGCCCAGGGCGCCAAGCCCGGCGAGGGCGGTCACCTGCCCGGCCGCAAGGTCTGGCCGTGGGTCGCCAAGGTGCGTCGATCCACGCCCGGCGTGGGCCTGATCAGCCCTCCGCCCCACCACGACATCTACTCGATCGAGGACCTGGCAGAGCTGATCTTCGACCTGCAGTGCGCCAACCCGGGCGCCCGCGTCTCGGTCAAGCTCGTCTCCGAGGCGGGCGTGGGCACCATCGCCACCGGCGTCGCCAAGGGCGGCGCGGGCAAGATCTCCGTCTCGGGCGCCAACGGCGGCACCGGCGCCGCGCCGCGCGACTCCGTCTACCACGCCGGCCTGCCGCTCGAGCTCGGCCTTGCCGAGACGCAACAGACCCTCGTGATGAACGGCCTGCGCTCGCGCGTCGTGCTGGAGGCCGACGGCAAGCTGATGGACGGCCGCGACGTGGCCGTGGCGTGCTTGCTCGGCGCCGAGGAGTTCGGCTTCGCTACCGCGCCGCTGATCGTCATGGGCTGCCTCATGCAGCGCGACTGCCAGCAGGACACCTGCCCGGTGGGCATCTGCACGCAGAACTGCCACCTGCGCGGCCACTTCGCCGGCAAGCCCGAGCACGTCGTCAACTACATGACGTTCGTCGCCGAGGAGTTCCGCGAGATCATGGCGAGCCTGGGCTTCCGCACCGTCGACGAGATGGTCGGCCATCCCGAGTGCCTGCGCCAGGTCGAGGTCCCCGGCAACGACAAGGCCAACACGCTCGACCTTGCGCCCGTGCTCGAGCGCTCCCGCACGGTCTTCTCGACAGACGTCGAGGGTGCCCACGGCCTGCACTACCTGCCCGAAATGGCGTTTGACGCCGGGCTGGACAAGACACTGGACGCGACCCTGTTCGTGCCGTACACGGCGGAGGCCCGCGAGCACATGACGCCGATCCGCCTGCACGCCGACATCGCCAACGTCAACCGCTGCGCCGGCACCATGCTCGGCTCGGCCGTGACCAAGGCGCACCCCGAGGGCCTGCCCGACGGCTCGATCACCATCGACTGCTCGGGATCGGCCGGCCAGAGCTTCGGCGCGTTTCTGCCCAAGGGCATCACGATGAGCGTGTCCGGCGACGCCAACGACTACTTTGGCAAGGGGCTCTCGGGCGGCATCCTGAGCGTCGCGCCCGCGCCCGGCGCCACCTTCAAGTTCAACGAGAACATCTGCGTGGGCAACGTCGCGTTCTACGGCGCGACGGGCGGCAAGGGCTTCGTCAACGGCCTGGCCGGCCAGCGCTTCGGCGTCCGCAACTCCGGCGCCACCATCGTGTGCGAGGGCGTGGGCAACCACGGCTGCGAGTACATGACGGGCGGCGTGGCCCTGATCCTGGGCGAGGTCGGCCAGAACTTCGCGGCCGGCATGTCGGGCGGCGTGGCCTTCGTCTACGACGAGTTCGGCACGCTCGCCTCGCGCTGCAACCACGACATGGTCGAGCTCGTCGAGCCCACCACGGAGGAGCTCGCTCAGATCCGTGCCCTGATCGAGGAGCACGTCGAGCGCACCAAGAGCCCCCTTGGCATCAAGCTGCTGTTCCGCTTCGCCGCGGTCAGCGACCGCTTCGTCAAGGTCGTGCCCACCGAGTACCGCATGATCATGGAGCGCGCCGCCGCCGAGCAGGCCCACGGCGCCACGCACGAACAGGCCGTCGAGCTCGCGTTCGAGGCCATGAGGAAGGGGATGTAGAGATGGGAAAGCCCGGAGCCTTCCTCGAGCTCGGACGCAAGACCCATGCCGAGCGACCTTGCGAGAAGACCGTGCGTGACTTCGACGAGTTCGCGGTCCCGCTTCCCGAGGGCGAGCAGCGTCGCCAGGCGTCGCGTTGTATGATGTGCGGCGTGGCCTACTGCCAGGCGGGCATCGCCTTCGGCCCCGCCCGTACCTCGGGCTGCCCGCTGCACAACCTCATTCCGGAGTGGAACGACCTGGTGTGGCGCGGCCTGTGGGACGATGCCGTCCAGCGCCTGAGCCTGACCAACCCGTTCCCGGAGTTCACGGGCCGCGTGTGCCCCGCCCTGTGCGAGGCCGCCTGCAACCTGGGACTGCATGAGGAGCCGACCTCCATCCGCGACGACGAGCGTGCGATCTCGGACCATGCCTGGGCGTCCGGGTGCGTGGAGCCCCTGCCGCATGCCCCGTCGGGCGCGCCGCGCGTGGCCGTGGTGGGGTCCGGTCCGGCCGGCCTCGCCTGCGCCTGGGAGCTCACGCGCCGCGGCCTGCAGGTGACCTTGCTCGAGCGCTCCGACAGGTGCGGCGGCCTGATGATGTACGGCATCCCCAACATGAAGCTGCCCAAGGACGTCGTCGAGCGTCGTCTGGCGCTCATGCGCGAGAGCGGCATCGAGCTGCGCTGCGGCGTCGACGCCTCCGACCCCAAGGTCGTGCGCTTCCTTAGGGCCGACTACGACGCCGTCGTCGTCGCGGCAGGCGCGGGAGCGGCCCGCAGGCTGCGCGTGCCCGGCGCCGACGCCCGTGGCGTCGAGCTGGCCGTCGACTACCTGACGTCGTCGACCAAGTCCGTCCTTTCCGGTGACGCCCCCGTAATTGACGCCCGTGACCTGGACGTCGTCGTCATCGGCGGCGGCGACACCGGCACCGACTGCGTGGCGACCGCCCTTCGCCAGGGCGCGCGTTCCGTCCGCCAGTTCGAGTTCATGCCCTGCGCCCCCGAGGGCCGTGCGGAAACCAACCCCTGGCCGGAGTGGCCGGTCGTCAAGAAGACCGACTACGGCCAGCGCGAGGCCGCTGCCGTCTTTGGCGCGGACCCGCGCGAGTGGGGCGTCGACACGCTCGAGGTACTTCTCGACAGGGACGGTTCGGTCCGTGGCCTGCACGTGGTGAGGCTGGACTGGAGTCAGGGCAAGCCCGAGCGCATCGAGGGCTCTGACGAGGAGGTCCCGGCGCAGCTGGTGCTGCTGGCGATGGGCTTCACCGGCCCGGATGCCGCCGTCTACCAGGCGCTTGGTTGCGAGGTCGCCCAGGTTCGCGATGGCGTCCGCCCCGTGGTCGTGGCGGGTCACCGCGTGGCCCCCGCCGCCGCTTCCGTCGATGGTGGTGCCGCGGGCGACGGTGCCGTTGGTGCCGGCGTCCCTGCGTCGGTCGCCGGTGCGCGAGCGGTCTTTGCGACCGGCGACGCGCGCACGGGTTCCTCGCTCGTGGTCAACGCGATCGCGGACGGCCTTGCCTGCGCGGCAGAGGTCGCCGAGGCGCTGGCCGCGCACGAGCGCTGACGCCTTGGGAGGGCGCCGCAGCCGCCCCTGGCGCGAGGCGTCGGGGCTCGATTCGGGAGGCGATGCAGATGAGTGACAAGGTTGGTGGCCCGGTGGCTGGCATGCCGCTCACCTGGGTCGTCGATGGCGCCGACAAGCCCTTCGAGCCGATGTCGCGGACCGAGGACACCTGGCTCGACGAGCTGGGCGATTGGGCTCGCGAGCGTGACCAGGAGCTTCGCAAGGCCCGCCAGGAGCGCGAGCGCGAGAATCGCGAGAAGTCCGACCGCCGCGACGACGAGACGGGTCTGACCTGGGTGTAGGCCCGTCTGTTGGTTGCTTGCGTGGCGTCCCATGGTTGGAGGACTCTGTTTCTGGGATGTGGGTTCCCCTCCAGGCCGTCTGCGGCATCCCACGCTCTTCTCGGCGTATCCTGCCGAGAAGGGCCTCGCCTCGCAACTCCGAGCGAGTGTCCGCCCGATTGCCAACCAACCCCAGCTCAACCACCCCAACCCGAGTAGCCCAACTGCCCGAGCCCACAAAGGAGCCCCATGCGCAAGTCGAACATCACCGCCGCGCTTGCCGCGCTGTCAGCTGCCACGGCGGCCGTTGCCACGTTTGCCGCGTGCGCGCTTTGGCGTAGGCTCGATCCACGCCTGGGGCCCCGTGGCATGTTCGGGCGCCTCGCGGCGGTCACCCTTCCCGACGAGCAGGACACTCCCGTACGCCTGCTGTTCGTTGGTCGCTCGGTGCAGAGCGCGACCTACCTGGGCAAGCGTCGCTATGACCTGCCGCTCGAGTACTACCGCGCCTTCGACCGCGTAGTCCGTGCCGCAGGTCTGGCCGAGTGTCCCGCACGCCTGCTCGTGCTGGGCGGGGGTGGGTACGCCTACCCCAAGCATGCCGTCGCCACGATGCCCGCGGCCATGCTCGACGTGGTCGAGCTCGATCCCGCGGTCACCGACTTTGCCCGTCGGCACTTCTACCTGGCCGACCTCGAGTCCGAGTTCGACACCGCCCGCACGCACCGCCTGCGCATCGTTACCGCCGACGCCCTCGACTACCTGCGATCCGTTCCTGCCGCGAAGTGCTATGACACCATCATCATGGACGCCTTCGAGGCGGGTGCCCCCGCCGCGGGGCTCTCGGGTGACGACGCCATCGCCGCGGCTCGCGACTGCCTTGCGACGGGCGGCGTCCTTCTCGGCAACGTGGTTTGCCCCGAGGGGGACCCCTCGGCCGCGCTCGAGCTCGCCGATCGCATGGCCTCGCACTTTGCCCGCGCGTGGGTCGTGCCCTGTACTGACGAGTCCTTCTCGGACGACGACAACTACGTCGTCGTGGCAAGCGATCGCGGGTTTGACGTCCCCGGCGCCATCGCGCAGGTCGCGACGGGCGAATAGGCGCGCCGGTGGGCGAGTAGCGGCTGCTTGCGTGGGGTACAAAGAACCCGACCGCAAGCCGCGCGGACGCATGCGCCGCGCACGAGAGGGGAGTTTCCATGCGCAAGGACTTCGGACCCAAGAACTACCTGTTCCCGATGCCCGTCCTGATGATCGCCACCTACGGCGACAACGACGAGGTCGACGTCATGAACATGGCCTGGGGCGGCATCTGCGACTCCGACAAGGTCGCCCTCAACATCACCGAGGGCCACAAGACCTCGAAAAACATCAAGGCCCGCGGCGCCTTTACCATCTCGGTTGCCGACGCCGCGCACGTGGTCGAGGCCGACTACCTGGGCATCGTTTCGGGCAACAAGACGGAGGACAAGTTCGCGCGCAGTGGCCTGACCGCCACCAAGAGCGCCCACGTCGACGCCCCCATCATCGAGGAGTGGCCCGTCACCCTGGAGTGCGAGGTCCTCGAGATGCACAAGTGCGAGTGGGGCTTCCGCGTCGTCGGTCGCATCGTCAACGCCACCGCGCGCGAGGACGTCCTGGCCGAGGACGGCAAGCCCGACGTCGAGAAGATGAACGCGATTTGTTTCGACACCTTCCACAACGGCTACTACACGATCGGCGAGCGCGTCGGCACCGCCTTCTCCGACGGCAAGAAGCTCAAGTAGCCCTGCCGCCGTTCAAGTAGCCCTGCCGCGCGCAGGCATTTCGTGCCGCAAACCAGCGCATGCAAAAGGGGTCGCAGGTGCTTGCCTGCGACCCCTTACATGTCTGGTTGGAGTTGGGTTGGACGTCCGCGGCACCTTGCCGCGCGTGCGGCATCCGCGGCACCCCTGACGGGCGAGAAGTGCCGCCGAGTCGCTACTCCTTGGCGCCGTACTTCTCGTAATACTCGTCGATGGCGGCCTTGAGCTCGGGGGTGATGACGGAGCCCTCGAGGTGCTCGACGACCTCGGCCATGCTGACGATGCTGGCTACGGGGAAGCCGTACTTGGCCTCGATCTCCCTCTGGGCGGTGGTCACGCCACCCTTGCCGACCTCCATGCGGTTGAGGCTGACGATAAGACCGCGGATTTCGACGTCGGCGGCCGCCTTGACCTTGGGGTAGGTCTCGTCGATCGACTTGCCGGAGGTGGTCACGTCCTCGACCATGACGACGCGGTCGCCGTCCTTGGGGAGGTAGCCCAGCAGGTTGCCCTTGTCGGCGCCGTGGTCCTTGGGCTCCTTGCGGTCGCAGCAGTACTTGATCTCCTTGCCGTACAGCTCGTGGTAGGCGATGGCGGTCACGACGGCCAGGGGGATGCCCTTGTAGGCCGGCCCGAACAGAACGTCGAAGTCGTCGCCGAAGTTGTCGTGGATGGCCTGGGCGTAGTACTCGCCGAGTCGCTTGAGCTGGGAGCCGGTGACGTAGGCACCGGCGTTCATGAAGAACGGCGACTGACGGCCGCTCTTGAGCGTGAAGCTGCCGAACTTAAGGACGTCGGACTCGACCATGAAATCGATGAACTCGCTCTTGTATGCCTCCATGGGGCTCCCATCACGCGTGTTTCGCAGTTGCCACTAGCTTAAGCCATGGCACCGCCTCGCGCACGCGCGACGCGGCGGGCGCACCTACTTCGCGTAACGGGAGAGGAACTCGCGGGTTCGCGGCTGCGTCGGGTTGTCGATTACCTGCTCGGGGGAGCCCTGCTCGACGATGACGCCGCCGTCCATGAAGACGACGCGGCTCGCGACGTCGCGCGCGAAGGACATCTCGTGGGTCACGACGACCATGGTCATGCGCTCGGCGGCAAGGCCCTTGATCACGCGGAGGACCTCCTCGGTCAGCTCGGGGTCGAGGGCGCTCGTGGGCTCGTCGAAGAAGAGCACCTCGGGGTTCATGGCCAGGGCGCGCGCGATGCTCACACGCTGCTGCTGGCCGCCCGACAGCTGGCACGGCACCTTGCCCTCGCACCCCCCAAGGCCCATCTTGGCGAGAAGTTCGCGGGCCTGCGCCTCCACTTCGGCGCGGCTGCGCCGCTGCACGGCGATGGGGGCGTCGCACACGTTGCGCATGACGCTCATGTGCGGGAAGAGGTTGTAGTTCTGGAAGACCAGGCCAAAGCGCTGGCGTGCCTTGGCAAGCTCGTCGTGCCCGGCGTAGGACGCCGCGCCGCCCTCGTCGCGGGCGACCTTGACATCGCCGTAGGAGAGCGAGCCCGCGTCCAGGCGCTCGAGCAGGGTCATGCAGCGCAGAAGGGTCGACTTGCCGCCGCCCGACGGGCCGATCACGGCGACGACCTCGCCTCGGCTGACGTCGAGCGAGATGCCCTTGAGGACCTCGGTCTGCCCGAACGACTTGCGGGCGTCGCGGACGGAGACGACCGCGTCGCGCGCGGCATCGACCCGACGGTCCTTCTCGGTGCCGTTGTCCTGGGCGTTGTTCGTCTTTGTCATGGGGCCACCCCTAGTCGTGGTAGTAGTCGAGGCACTTCTCGACACGTCCGAGCACGAGCTCGACGACGAAGTTGAACGTCCAGTAGAACAGCGCGGCGATGGCAAACGGGACCATGCTGACCTGCGACGCCACGAGGGCCTTGGCGGTCGAGAACATCTCGGCGACGCCGATCGAGAAGGCCAGCGAGGTGTCCTTTACCAGCGTGATGACCTCGTTGCCCATGGCCGGGACGATGCGCTTGACCACCTGGGGCAAGACGATGCGGAAGAAGGTCTGCGGGGCCGAGTAGCCCAGGACCTCGGCCGCCTCGTACTGGCCGCGGGGGATGGACTGGATGCCCGAGCGGTAGATCTCGGCGAAGTAGGCGGCGTAGTTGATGATGAACGCGACGATGCAGGCCTGCCACTTGGAGTCGGGCGTGAGCGAGATCCCGAACACGTAGTAGGGGGCAAAGTAGACCGCGAACATCTGGAGCATGAGCGGCGTTCCGCGCATGACCGAGATGTAGAGCCTGGCGATCCAGGCGAGCGGCCTGACCTTGCTCATGCGGGCGAGCGCGATCGGGACGCCCAGCGGAATCGAGCCCACCAGGGTGAGAAGGAATATCTGGAGTGTGGTGCCAAAGCTGCCGAGCAGCAGGCCCGTCATCGTCGAGAGGTCCATCACGCCGTCCTACTTGAGGGTCCAGTTGTCGTACGAGATGCCATAGTCGGCGTACTTCTCGCAAAGGTCCTTGACGAAGCCGTCCTTGTCCATGGCCTTGAGGGTCTCGGTGACCTTCCTGGCGAGGGCGTCGTTGCCCTTCTTGAAGCCGACGGCGTAGTGCTCGGAGCTGAGGGTCTCGTCGAGCTGGGTGTAGGCGTCGGGCTTGGCGGAGAGCTGGTACTGGGCGATGGACAGGTCGCAGGCCACGGCGTCGACGGCGCCGGACTCGAGCTGCATGAAGGCGGTGTTGTAGTCGCCGATGGTCTCGAGCTTCTTGAAGGTGTCGGCGACGTCCTTCTTGTCGCCCTGGAGCAGGTCGAGGGCGGCGGAGTCGGTCTGGGTGATGACGACCTTGCCCTTGAGGTCGGCGAGGCTCTTGATGCCGGAGTCCTTCTTCACGACGACGACCTGGCCGTTGAGCATGTAGGGGTCGGAGAAGGTGTAGTCGTCCTCGCGGCCCTCGAGCGTGAAGCCGTTCCAGATGCAGGTGATTTCGCCGGAGTTGAGCAGGGAGTCCTTGGCGTCCCAGTCGATGGGCTCGAGGGCGAGTTCCCAGTTGTTGCGCTTGCAGACCTCCTTGGCGAGTTCGAGGTCGAAGCCGGTGTACTCGCCGGTCTTCTGGTCCATGAAGCCGTAGGGCGGGTAGGACTTGTCGAAGCCGACGGTCAGGGTCGTGATGTTGGCGGAGTCGTCGGCCGCGGCGGAGGTGGCCTGGGCGCCCTGGTTGCCGCAGCCGGCCAGGACGAGCGCGGCGGCCATGAGGCCCGTCGCCGCGATGGATGCGAGTTTCTTGGTGAGCTTCATGCTGGGTTCCCTTTCGTCTGCTGTTGCCTGCCGTTGTCTTTTGAGATTGCTTGCAGGAGTTGCTTGTGGAGCACTTTACTTTGATAAAGTACTCGGGGCAAGACTTTACTTCGTTAAAGTGACGAATCGGAAACATCCGTGTGGCGTGGCGTGGCTGGCCTTCGCCGGGGCGGGTGGTGACGCGCAGCCCCTCTACCCGCGCTTGCCCTGCCCGAAGAGCCTGGCCTGGCGGTTGCGGAGGTTGGCGACGGTGCCCTCCATACCGTGGGGGACGTAGGTCATCTGCGAGAGGTCCTCGGGAAGGTAGTCGATCAGGCTCATCGAGACGGTCTGCTCGACGCGCTCGGGCTCGGGGCCGGGCTTGGCCTCCAGGCCGTAGACGCTCGCGCCCTTGGCGGTCAGTCGCAGCTCGTAGCCGGTGGCGGGGTCGTCGGGCAGGATCGAGCGCGTGTCGTCGGTCGACCACAGAAGCTCGTAGCCGGCGGCCTCGACCTGCGTGAGCGAGAACGCGTGCAGCGGCAGGCTGTCGGTCTTCAGACGCACCGTGCCGTCCGGCGCCAGCACGCGGCGGTAGTCGGCCAGGTGGTCGGCGTGGGTCAGGCGCTTGGCGGCCTCCTTCTTCCTGGGGAAGGGGGTCGGGAAGTTGAGGTAGATTCCCGCCAGCTCCCCTGCCGAGAAGTACTCGGTCACACGCGACGCGTCGCCGGGGGCAAACACGACGTTGGGCAGGCCCGACTCGACGGCGTGCTGTGCGGCGTAGGCGATGCAGATCGGCTCGGAGTCGATGCCCACGAACAGCTCGTCGGGGTGCAGGCGCGCCATCTCGCAGGTAAAGATGCCCTTGCCGCAGCCCAGGTCCAGGCGGACGGCGGAGTACGCGCACGTGCCGTCGCCCGTCAGCGGGTGGCAGGCCTCGGCCCAACTGCTGCGCAGGCCGGCGGGGTTGGACTCGATGGCATCGGCATAGCGCTCCAGGCGCTCCTCGAGGACGAAGTTCTTGGGGATGCGGGCGTGGATCGAGTGCATGGTTGCCTTTCGTGTGGGGCGGCGCGCGGTCGGCGCGGGTGCGGTCGTGGTGTGGGTCGGGGGTCGCGTGCGGCTAGTTGTGCGGCCGAAAGTCGCGAGCGGCTAGCCCTGCGAGCGACTAGCCCTGCGTACGGCGACCCAGGAGCTCGTCGAGGGTCATGCCGTAGGAGGGGAGGAACTCGCGGCAGAAGTCGGCGACCTCGGGCAGGTCGCGGGCGGATGCCTCGACGGCCTTGCGGCACGATTGCTCGGCGGTCGTGAACTCGGAGTTGCCCGCGCGGCGCTCCTCGAGGCACTTGGCCAGCGCCGAGATCCGGTCGGCGGCCTTGGCGATCGCAAAGGCGCGCTCGTCCGACTCGCTGCCGTCGGGACGAAAGACCTGCTCGTAGGAGGAGCGCAGGTCGTCTGGCAGGGTGTCCAAGAGCGAGTCGACGGCACTTCTCTCCACGGCCTTGTACGCGTCGCGCAGGACGGGGTTCGCGTACTTGACGGGGGTGGGCATGTCGCCGGTCACGACCTCGGACGCGTCGTGGTAGACGGCGACGACGGCGCAGCGGGCGGGGTCCACGTCGGCCCCGTGCCGCACGCGGGCGATGGTCGCGAGCATGTGCGCGACCACGGCGACGTCGAGCGAGTGCTCGCTGAGGTTCTCGGTGCGCGAGCCGCGCATGAGGGCCCAACGCTCGATGTAGCGCATTCTCTGGAGAAGTGCGACGAAGTTGGACGTCTCGCGCGGCGTCTCGCACCCGAGTCCCGTCATCGTGCCCGCATCGGTCGTTGCCATGTCGACTCCCGTCACTCGGCTACTCGACGAAGTCGAGGTACTGGATCTTCTGGGCGTCGAGGGCCACTCCGCTGAGGCCCTCCTTCAGGTCGAGCGGGCTCCAGGTGCCGTCTGCGTCCTCCGAGCCAAACGGGAAGAGGGCCGGCATGGACTCGCGCAGCGCGAGCGAGCTGCGCCGGCGCTCGGTCAGCGGTGCGCCCGCCAGCTCCAGCACGCGCGACCCCAGGTAGTTGGCGCTGAGGTCCTCGCGCGCGTCGTCGGCCGCGGAGCCGGCGACGTCGTAGTTCGCCCAGACGAAGTACTCGGTCTGGTAGATGTGCAGCTGGTGGGTGAGGTCATCCTCGCCCGTGTTGAGGTTGTCGTTGAGCCAGGTCGAGATCGACGGCTGGTGGTCGCCGAAGAAGACGAGAAGGACGGGGCGGTCCAACTTCTTGAGCTTGCCCACGAACTCGCGCAGGTCCTCGTCGGAGGCCTCGATGCAGTCCAGGTACTCGTTGAGCTGCGCCAACTGGTCGGGGTCGTTGGCCGCGCTCGAGGTCCGCTCGGTGCGCTGATCCTCGGGGATGTTGTCCTTGTCGTAGCCGCCGTGGTTGGCCATGGTTACGTCGAACACGAACTGCGGGCGGTTGTCGGTCTGCAGTAGGTCGATGATGTCGTCGTAGGTGCAGTAGTCGCGCACGCCGCTGTGGAAGTACAGGCCGCCGTAATAGTGGTCCAGGGCGCGGAACTCGTCAAACCCGAACTGCTTGTAGACGCGGTCGCGGTTCCAGTTGGTCGCGTTGTTGGGGTGCATCGCGACGGTGTGGTAGCCGACCTCGGACAGCTCGGACGCCAGCGACGAGACGCCCGTGAGGTCGTACATGGCGTAGGGGTGCTTGCCATAGCCGACGAAGGCACACGAGTTGCCCGTGAGCACCTCGAACTCGGTGTTGGCCGTGCCGCCGCCCGTGACCGAGGTGTACAACGTCCCTCGTTGGACGCATCCCTTCAGCCCTGCCGAGAAGAACGTCGGGCCTGCGTACCCGTCGGCGACGTCGCCCAGCACACGAAGGTCCGAGAAGCTCTCGTTCATCACGAAGACGATGCTCGGCTTGGTCTCGTCGAACTGCCCCGTCGCGGCCGTACGGGAGTCGGAGGCGCCCAGCGTCTCGTCGTACTCCTTCGCATATGAGGCTTCGAGCTTGGCCGCCTCGCCGGCGTCGTAGCCGTCGGGCTTGGCGATGGGCGTCTCGCGCAGGGCCATGCTGAAGATGGGCAGGAAGCCCTGGCGACAGTAGCTGTTGTACAGCTGCTGGGAGGCCCAGTAGTCAAGAAGCAGGCCCATGTCCTCGAAGGGAAGCGTCGCCCCGCAGATGCCGATCGCGGCCGCGCAGGCGACGCTCGCGCCCACGCGGGCCGCTCCGCGACGCCAGTCGGGGCGGCGAGCGCCGCCGACGGGACGGATCTGCGAGCAGGCGCCGACGCCAAGAAGCGCGCAGGCGATCGACTTGAGCATCGCGCCCGAGAGGGTGTAGGAGTAGCCGTCGCTCACGGCCATCGCGGTGCCCGCGGCGAGGATGTCGGCGGGCATGAGGGGCTGTCCCTTGAAGCGGATGACGAAGCACTGGGTGAGGCCGACGACGCACAGGGCCACCACGAGAAGCGCCGCGAGGCCGCCGTGCAGCTGTGCCAGCAGCACCGCCGCCAGGACGGCAAGGCCAACGAAGGCGAACTCGACGACGTATGCCTGGGGGACGACCTCGAGCACGAACGGGTTCCACGGGAGTTCGAGCGCGGCGACGGCAGCGACGGTCGCGACGGCGCCGGCAAGCACGTTTGCCAGCACCACGCGCACGACCTGCCCGCGGTCGCAACCGGGCTCCTCGCACGCGCCGTGCCCATTGCCGTTGCCGCCAGCGCGCGGGATGCGGCCGTGGTCGAGCTCGTGGCGCAGCAGCGCGAGCACGCCCATGGCGCCCGCGACCAGGCTGCACACGGCGACGGCACGCGTCCTGGCGTGTATCAGGCCCATCGCGCACATGGCCGCAAGGCCAAGAAGCGCCACGACCTGCACGCCGACCCATGCCAGGGTGCCTGCCCGCGAGCGGGCGCCGTCGCGCCTGTGCCTGACGCACAGCGCGGCCGCGCATGCCACGAGGACGACGGCGACTGCCAGGGGCAGCACCATACGGTTGGCGGCGAGGGCGGGAATCTGGGACGGGTCGAGGTCTGCGAGCTTGGGTCTGGGTGTGGCTGTTGCCATGTGGGGCGCTGGTCCTTCTCTGTAGCGTTAGCGGAAGGACGCCGCGCACAAGGCACGCCGTCCCGTAATCGCTCGAATTATCCTCGTTTGCGGCCCCGCGTTGGCCCCCACGACGCAGTCCCTACGAACTCGCCACCCAGGCGCCGTCCGCGACCTGCCCCGCGGCCTGGCTAGCGGCGACGACGTGCCTGTCGGCCGTGCGGCTGCCCAGGACCTCGGCCACCAGCGCGCCGCCCACGATCAGGCATGCGCCCAGGGCTCGCGTCGGCGTCATGGCCTCGTGCAGCAGGATGACGGAGAACGCGACGGCCGAAAGGGGCTCGAGGTAGCCGCACACGGCGACCCTCTGCACGGGCAGGCGGCCGATGGACGAGAAGTACAGGTGGAAGGCGACCGCGGTGTTGACCACGCCCAGGGCGGCGAGGTTGGCCCAGGTGCCCATGCCCGTGGGCATGACGAGGTCGCTCACGAACAGCGTGCGGATGCCCACGTAGGCGGCCGCGGCGGCAAAGCTGCCCACGACCTGGACGGTGGTCGCCTCGATGCCGTCGACGTCGGGTGCCTTGCGCGAGAGGATCACGACGAGCGCGTACATGACGGCGGACATCGCGCCCAGGGCCAGGCCCAACGGCGAGAGCCGCTGCGCCCCTCCCTGCGCGACGACCAGGAAGGCACCCGCGACCACGCAGGCAAAGCCGCAGACCTTGCCGGCGTTGAGGCGCTCGTCGAACAGCCACGGCGACAGTGCCATCACGATCACGGGCCCGCAATAGTAGGCGAGCGAGGCAACGCCCACGCCGATCAGGCGGTATGCCTCGAACAGGAAGATCCAGCAGACGCCCTGGGCCACGCCCGAGGCGAGAAGCGCTGCCGCCTGGCGGGGGCGCGAGAGGCAAGAGACACGCCTGCCCGCCAGGAGGAACGCGGCGACCAGAAAGGCGCCGCCGATCGCGGTGCGAAGAAGGACGATCTCGTGGCTGGGGAGTGGGATGCCACTGGCAAAAACGCCGTTGGTCCCAAACAGAACGAGCGAGAGCAGGTACTCCTTGGTCTGGCGGTCCATGCGCTGATGGTCCTCTCTCACGGTCGGCTCCATCGAGTGTCGCACCAGCGATACAATGTTAAAAGCGAATGATTCGCATACATGGCATTACAAAATCAAATGCCTACCGAGAAGTACCGAGAAGTGCTGGGGCTACCGGGAGCTGCCGAGAAGGTCCGCGAGGGCGAGGGGGCGACGATGGAGTCGAGCATCACCAAATACCGTGCGTTGGTCGAGGCGGTGCGGCAGGGCAGCCTGACGCGGGCGGCGCGAACGCTGTCGTACTCGCAGTCGGGCATCAGCCGCATGATCGCCGACCTGGAGCGCGACTGGGGCGTGACCCTGTTGGAGCGAGGGCGCGCCGGCGTGAGGCTGACTAGCGACGGCGAGAGCCTCATGCCGCTGGTGGAGCGCGTCTGCGACGATCAGCGCCGCCTCGCCGCGCGCCTGGACGAGCTGCGCGGCCTTGCCGGCGGCAGCGTGCGCGTGGGCACGTTCTCGAGCGTGGCCACCCACTGGCTGCCGCCCGTGCTCGCGAGCTTCCGCCGCGACTACCCGGACGTGGAGCACGAGCTGTTGATGGGCGACTACTCCGAGATCGAGTCCTGGGTGGCCGACGGCCGCGTCGACCTGGGCTTCATTCCCCGCAGACCGCGCGACCGAACGCTGGAGTGGCACCCGTTGGGCACCGACGAGCTGCGCGCCGTCGTGCCGCGGGAGCACCCGCTGGCCGCACGGGACGCCATCACGCCCGCCCAGCTGTGCGACGAGCCCTTCATCCTGCTGGAGCGCGGTGACGACGACGAGGTCACGCCCATCTTCGAGCGTGCCGGCGTGCGACCCCGCACGTACTTCTCGACATGGGACGACTACGCGATCATGTCCATGGTCGAGTGCGGGCTGGGCCTGTCGGTGCTGCCGGCGCTGATCTTGCGCAAGAACGCCTACGAGATCGCGTCGAGGCCGCTGGACCCGCCCGCGTACCGCACGATCGGCGTGGTCACCCGCGCGCAGGGCGGGCTGTCGCTGGCCGCGAGGACCTTCCTGGGCTACCTGGAGGTCGGAAGGTTCGATGAACCCGCCGCGGACCAGGCGGAACCCGATGCGGGCCAGCTAGACTAAAAGGGTTGAAGATAGGACCCTCGCGGCCGAGAGGTGCGCCGCGAGCCGACCACGACAGGAAGATACAGATGGCAGAGTTCGTCTACCAGATGCACAAGGTGCGCAAGACCCAGGGCGACAAGGTGATCCTTGACGACGTGACCATGGGCTTCTTCCCCGGCGCCAAGATCGGCGTCGTGGGCCCCAACGGCGCGGGAAAGTCCACGCTGCTCAAGGTCATGGCGGGCCTGGAGGACATCTCCAACGGAGAGGCGCGCCTGTCCGACGGCTACTCCGTCGGCATCCTTCTGCAGGAGCCCCCGCTGGACGAGGACAAGACCGTCAAGCAGAACATCGAGCAGGCCTTCGCCGACGTCATTGCCAAGGTCGAGCGCTTCAACGCCATCGGCGAGGAGATGGCCGACCCCGACGCCGACTACGACGCGCTGATGGCCGAGATGGGCAAGCTGCAGGACGAGATCGACGCCGCCAACGGCTGGGACCTGGACAGCCAACTCTCCCAGGCGATGGACGCGCTGCAGTGCCCCGACCCCGACGCCCCCGTCACGGTCCTGTCCGGCGGCGAGCGCCGTCGCGTGGCCCTGTGCCGCCTGCTGCTCGAGGCCCCCGACCTGCTGCTTCTTGACGAGCCGACCAACCACCTAGACGCCGAGAGCGTCCTGTGGCTCGAGCAGTTCCTGCACGACTACCCCGGCGCCGTCATGGCCGTCACGCACGACCGCTACTTCCTGGACGACGTCGCCCAGTGGATCTGCGAGGTCGACCGCGGCCAGCTCTACCCCTACGAGGGCAACTACTCCACCTACCTCGAGACCAAGGCCAAGCGCCTCGAGATGGAGTCCAAGCAGAACGCCCGCCGCGCCAAGAAGATGAAATCCGAGCTCGAGTGGGTCCGCAGCTCCCAGAAGGCCCGCCAGGCCAAGAGCAAGGCCCGCCTGGCCGCCTACGAGCAGATGGAGGCCGAGGCCCGCAAGGCGTCCAAGGTCGACTTCACCGAGATCCACATCCCGGTCGGCCCGCGCCTGGGCGCCAAGGTCCTCGAGGCCGAGCACCTTCACAAGGCCTTCGGCGACCGCGTGCTGATCGACGACCTGTCCTTCTCGCTCCCCCGAAACGGCATCGTGGGCGTCATCGGCCCCAACGGCGTCGGCAAGTCCACCCTGTTCAAGATGATCGTGGGCGCCGAGCCCGTGACCTCGGGCTCGCTCGAGGTCGGCGAGTCGGTCCAGCTGTCCTACGTCGACCAGAACCGCGAGGGCCTGGATGCCGAGAAGAACGTGTGGGAGGTCGTCTCCGGCGGCAACGACTACATCGAGGTCGCCGGCACCGAGATCCCCAGCCGCGCCTACGTGAGCGCCTTCGGCTTCAAGGGCACCGACCAGCAGAAGCCCTCCGGCGTGCTGTCCGGCGGCGAGCGCAACCGCCTGAACCTCGCCCTGACGCTCAAGCAGGGCGGCAACCTGCTGCTTCTTGACGAGCCGACCAACGACCTGGACACCGAGACCATGGAGAGCCTGGAGGAGGCCCTGCTGGAGTTCCCGGGCTGCTCGGTCATCACGAGCCACGACCGCTGGTTCATGGATCGCATCTGCACGCACATCCTGGCGTGGGAGGGCACCGACGAGAACCCCGGCAACTGGCACTGGTTCGAGGGCAACTTCGCCGACTACCAGGCCGACCGTGTCCGCAGGCTCGGCGCCGACGCCGCGCGCCCGCACCGCCTGCACCGCAAGCTCACGCGCGACTAGGGGGCACGCCGATGTCGCAGCTTTCGTCCTACAAGTCCAAGCAGATGATCGTCATGCGCCGCGATCTGCGCATGCGCAAGGGCAAGATCGCCGCGCAGGCGGGTCATGCCTGCGTCGAGGCCACGCTCGCCGCGCTCGTGCGCGAGGGCAGGCTCGACCAGGTGCGCGCCACCGACGACGGCTGGGTCTACCTGGACGACGCGGGCAGCGAGCCCACGGCCCTGTCCGAGTGGTTCGAGGCGGGCGTCGCCAAGGTCTGCGTCTACGTCGACTCCGAGGAGGCCCTCCTGGACGTCGCGGCGCAGGCTCGCGAGAAGGGCTTCGTCTACTCGCTGATCCGCGACGCGGGCCTGACCGAGTTCCACGGCGAGCCCACCTACACCTGCCTGGCCATCGAGCCCCTGCCGGCAGACGTCATCGACCCGATCACCGGGTCCCTACCGCTGTACTAGCGCTTCCGCACTAGCATCCACGCCCGCGGCCCGCCATCTGCCCCCTTGGGACGGGTGGCGGGCCGCGGCACTTCTCGGCAGGAAGCCGACATGAAGAGGCACCCCGCCGTCCGTGATGGGCGACGGGGTGCGATTTTGTGCGGTGCCTTTGCGGATGGTCGGGCGCTGCGGGTGGTCGGGCGCGTGGCGCTGCCGGCCGTGCGGGTAGTTGCTACTCGGCGCTGTCCTGCAGGGTCGCCATAATCGGCGGGGTGACCTGCTTCTTGCGGCTGACGACGCCCTTGAGGGTGGCCATGCCGTCCTTGGGCTTGACGCCGAAGGCGTGCTCGACGACCTCGTCGGCGCCCTCGCCCCAGAACAGCATCTCGGAGGTCTGGGTCTTGACGTCGGTGAACAGGTAGAACACCATCGGCAGCTCGTTGGTCTCGGCGCCGTCGGCCAGGTACGGGCCCACGAGGGCCTCGGCGGCCTTGCGGCTGTTGGTGGTCATGAAGCTGGACTGGCCGACGCCGAAGCGGGCGTTGCCGCGCGAGAAGACCTTGAAGTCGGAGTTGAAGACCTCCTCGGCGGTGCGGCCGGTGAGGTCGGCGCCGGCGTCGAACATGGCGTCGGCGTAGCTGTCCACGTCCTCGCCGCAGATCTTGGCGAGCTCGCGGCCCGCCTTGACGTCGCGCGGGGTGCAGGTGGGGGAGCGGAAGCACAGGGTGTCGGACAGGATGGCCGACATCATGAGGCCGGCGATGTTGGCCGGAATCTCGACGTCGTTCTCCTGGAAGATGCTGTACAGGATCGTGGAGGTGCAGCCGACCGGCTCGTTGCGGAAGACGACGGGGCCGTCGGTCTCGATGGAGCCGATGCGGTGGTGGTCGATGATCTCCATGATCTCGGCCTGCTCGAGGCCGTCCACAGCCTGGCTGCGCTCGTTGTGGTCGACGAGGATGACGTGCTTGCGGCTGACGTCGAGCAGGTTGGCGGTGCTCACGACGCCGTTGTACTTGCCGGACTCGTCGACGACGGGGTAGACGCGGTGCTGCGACTCGGCCATGACCTTGCGGGCGTCGTCGATCGAGGTGTTGACCGAGAAGCGCTCGACCTCGGAGGAGGGGAGCATCTTGGCGCGGACCGGGATCGACATCGACAGCAGGCGGGCGGCCGCGTAGGTGTCGTACGGGGTGACGATGATGGCGCAGCCGCGCTCCTTGGCGAAGGCGACGACGCGCTCGGAGACCTCGGCGTCGCAGCAGATGACGAGGACCTGGGCGCCGCAGTCGACGGCGAACTGCTGGGTCTCGTAGCGGTTGGTGCACAGGACGACGTCGCCCTTCTCGACAGTGCCCTCCATCATCTCGGGGGTGGTGCCGACGCACATCTTGCCGCTCACGATGACGTCGTCGGGGTTGCCCAGGACGACCTGGCCGTTGAGCGTGGTGGCGATGTTGGAGTAGCGGGTCTGCGCCTTGGCCAGGGCCTCGGTGTCGAAGATGTCCATGTTGGCGTTGGCGATGTCGCGCACGGCGATGACGCCGGCGAGCTCGTCGCCGTCGAGGATGCACAGGGTGCCGGTCTTCTCGTCGCGCATGCGGTTCCAGGCCGAGAAGAGGCTGGTCTCCGGGTCGATGCCAGCCTGCTTGGTGACCTTGACGTCCTTGACCTGCGGGGTGACGGTGGTGATGAGCGCGGGCTCCTCGAAGCCGAAGTGCTTGAGGACGAAGGCCGTCTCGCGGTTGAGGGCGCCGGCGCGGCGGGCCTCGTAGATCGGCTTGTCGATCTGGTTCTTGAGGTAGGCGTACGCGATGGCCGAGCAGATGCTGTCGGTGTCGGGGTGCAGGTGGCCGATGACGTTGACCTTGCGGATTGCCTCAGGCATTCGAGCTCCTTGTCCGTGTCGGTGGCATGCGCCGCCGACGTGGTGTTTTTTGGTTGTATGAATTGTGCCACTCCAACAGGGGCAATGCCAAAAGGTCACAGGCCGTACATGATTGGCGCCCGTCGGGTCGCGTCGTGCGCGGCGCTAGGCCGTGCGGTCGTTGTTGACGGGGTGGGCGAACAGCTCGGCCACGCGGGCCTGGTCGCGGGTCTGGCCGAGCGCCCACATGGTCTTGGCGACGATGGCCTCGACCGTCATGTCGCCCGCCGCGAGCACCCCGCCCATGTTGGCGTAGGCGCGTCCGACCTCGTAGACACCCAGGTCAAGGCCCTCCTCGGGGACCTGGGTGGTGACGACCACGATGCGGCCGGACTCGACCCAACGCGAGATGGCGGCGTGCCAGCCGCCGTCGTAGTCGGGGATGCCGCCGATGCCGAAGGTCTCGAGCACCACGGCGTCGTAGTCGCGCGCCAGAAGGTCGAGCACCGACGGACCGAGCTCGGGGGTGAGGCGGATGACGATCACGCGCTCGTCGAGGGTGTCGAACAGCCTCGGTCGGTCGCCGGCGGGCCTGGCGTCGTTTTGTGCGGGCAGGGCGTGCGCGGTGGGAAGGGTTGCCGGGCGTACGATGCGGCTGTTGCGGATGCAGGCCAAAGGCGGCATGTTCATGCTGGTGAACGCATTGAAGCTCATGGTGCGCTGCTTGCGGGCGCGCGTGCCGCAGATGACGTCGCCGCCGAAGACGACGCAGACGTCGCGGCTGGTGTCGTCCAGGGCGTAGAGCAGCGACTGGTACAGGTTGAGCTTGGCGTCGGTGAAGGGGTTGGCCATGGGCTGCTGCGAGCCGGTGAGCACGATCGGCTTGGGGCTGCCCTGGATGAGGTAGGACAGCGCCGCGGCGGTGTAGGCCATTGTGTCGGTGCCGTGCAGAACGACGAAGCCGTCGTAGTCGTCGTAGGCGTCCACGATCGTGTCGCGCACGGCGAGCCAGTTGCGCGGGCGCATGTTGGTGGAGTCGATGTTCATGGGCTGGCAGACGTCCAGCTCGCACAGGCCGTCGATGCCCGGGACCATGGCGGCGAGCTCGTGGCCCGTGAGCGTGGGGGCCAGCCCCGAGCCGGCCTGGGTGGATGCGATGGTGCCGCCCGTGGCGACCATCAGGATCTTCTTCACGCGTGACCTCCGACCTCGCGGTTCTTCTCTGCAGCCGAAAGCATGGTAGCACCCGACGATGTCGCGGCACCCAACAACGCCGCATGCCCGTCCCGCGCGGGAGGATCGTCGCGGGAGCGGGCATGCGGCTGGGAGAGAGGCCGATGGATGCTCGGCCCTGTCGTCGGGTCCCTAGGGGTGGGAGGGCCCGTCGGACGTGGGTTGGGGAGCGGCGAACGTGAAGTGCACGTTGCGCCTCTCGACGCTGCTGATGTTGCGGACCTTCTGGAGGTAGCCCGACGCGTCGGCCGAGTCGTGCAGCAGCAGGAGCAGCAGCGACTCGACGACGAAGTTCATCGAGCTGATCGAGAAGATGAAGTCGTCGGCGAACATGTGGTCGTAGATGGGGAAGGTCACGCCCACGTCCGCGCGTTCAAGCAGGTCGGACGAGGGGTTTGCCGTGAGCACGGCCGTGGGGACGGCGCACTCGCCGCAGATGTCCATGAGCATGCGCAGGCGGCGCGAGTCGCCGGAGTTGGAGCACATGACAACGCAGTCGCCCGGGCCGAGCGAGGTGGCCAGGGGCGCCATGGCCGACTCGGTTGACGGCGAGATCGCGCGGATGCCGAACTGGCTGAAGCGGAAGGCCGCGAGCTGGGCGAACGACAGGGAGGTGCCGATGCCCGCGAACACGATGGTGTTCGAGCGACGAATCAGGCGGGCGCAGGCGGCCAGGGCCTCGGGGTCGATCGAGTTGGCGCAGGCGCGCAGCTCGTCGGCCTTGTGGCTGGCGACGTAAGCCAGCGAGCCGGACACGTCGTCCATCGAGATGGCGCTTCCGGGCTGGTGGTCGTCGCGCGGGTGCTCCTCGCGGGCCAATGCCAGGCGAAACGTGGCGTAGCTGGGGTAGCCGACCGAGCGCACGAAGCGCGTGACCGTGGCGGCGGACGCCTCCGCGCGACGGGCGAGCTCGGCGGCGTCCAGGCCGGACGCCTCCTCGCGGTTGTGCAGGACGTGGCCGGCCACGCGCCGCTCCGCGGGGGACAGCGAGTCGTATGCCGCCAGGATGGCGTCGATTACGCTCGTCGGCTCCTGTGCCATCGCGCGCCTCCCGTCCGCTCGTCGGCGGCGCCCATCGCCCCCGCCCGCCACTATGGTATCCAATTTCATACCGAGAAGTGCTATGAAATTGGATAACAATCGCGAGCGGCGCGGGCAGCGGCGACTACGGCCGTATCCTCGTTTGCGAGCGGTGCCCGACCGTAAGGCCACGACCCGAGGGGGTCCCATGGAGATACTCGCTTCCGTCATCGACTACGTCCTCAACGACCTTGGCTCCACGGTCACGCTGTCGGCCGTCATGTTCGTGCTGGGCCTCGTCATGGGCATGAAACCCGCCAAGGCCTTCTCGGCAGGCGTCATGTTCGGCGTGGGCTTCTCGGCGATGTCGCTGGTGATCGGCTACATGACGAGCGCCATCAGCCCCGCGGCCGAGGCCATGACCAAGTCGGTGGGCAAGTCGTTCAACGTCGTCGACGGCGGCTGGCCCACGCTGGCGCTGATCACGTGGACGTGGCGCTGGGCGTTCGTGCTGTTTCCCGTGCAGTTTGGCATCAACCTGGTCATGTTCGTGACGGGGCGGACCAAGACGATCAACGTCGACCTGTGGAACGTCTGGGGCAAGATCTTCATGGCAATCGTCGTCGAGTCGGTGACCGGCTCTTTGTGGGTCGCGCTGGCCGTGGCCTCGCTCAGGATCGTGCTGGAGCTCGTCCTGGGCGACGCCCTGCAGCCGCGCATCCTGGAGCGCACGGGGCTTCCCGGCGTCACCTGCCCGCACTCGACGCTTCTGCACATGGCCACGCTCTACCCGGTCGAGCTTCTGCTGCGCCGCGTCCCCGCCCTTGGCCGCGCGAGCTTCGACGCCGAGTACCTGCGCTCCAAGATCGGCATCTTCGCCGAGAACCACATCATGGGCTTTGTGCTGGGCATTCTGTTTGGCCTGGTGGCGCGCTACACCGTGGCGCAGGCGCTCGTGCTGGGATTCTCGGCGGCGTGCGCGATGACGCTGCTTCCCATCGCGACCGACGTGTTCGGCCGCGCGCTCACGCCCATCTCGGAGGCGTGCCAGGACTTCATGCGCAGGCACTCCGCCGGGCGCGAGGTGCTCATCGGCCTGGACATCCCCATCCTGCTCGGCAGCACCGAGATCTGGGCCGCCGCCATGGTGTCGGTCCCCTTCACCTTGCTGTGGGCGATCGTGATGCCGTGGAACAACATGCTGCCCTTCGCGAGCATCGTCAACTACGGCTGCGCCCTGGTGGCCTTTTACGTGTGCGAGGGCAACCTCTTGCGCATGGTCATCCTGATGGCGGGCGTCTCGGCACCGATCTTCCTGTGGTGCGGAAACGCCGTGGCACCCGTGGTAAGCGAGCTCGCCCTCAAGGCGGGCATCATCGACTCGGGCCTGATCTCGAGCGCCGGCATCGACTGCCCGCTGTTCGCGTACTCGTTCGCCTACGTCTTCCAGCTGCCCCAGGGCAACTTCCTGCCGCTGTTGGGTTGCGCGTACTTCCTGTTCGGGTACGTTCTTCTCATCCGCGACCTGCGTCGCGCCTACCCGGGCGGCGCCGTCGCGCCTGCCGCGGGGAGCTCCGCCGATGACGCGCCGGACGCCGCCGATGCCGCGCCCGCGGGCGAGACCGACTAAACACAAGCAACCAATGCGGGCACAGTTCCGCGGGGAAGGGGTTTGCATGTTCGACTTCACGTTCTACGCGCCGACCAAGGTCGTCTTCGGCCACAAGACGGAAGAGAAGGTCGGCGAGCTCGTCGCCGAGGCTGGCGCGCACAAGGTGCTCGTCCACTTTGGCGGCAAGTCCGCCAAGGCGTCGGGTCTTCTCGACCGCGTGTGCGCCTCGCTGGATGCCGCGGGCATCGCCCACGTGGAGCTGGGCGGCGTCCAGCCCAACCCGCACCTGTCCCTGGTGCGCTCCGGCATCGAGCTCTCCCGCGCCGAGGGCGTCGACTTCGTCCTGGCGGTGGGCGGCGGCTCGGTCATCGACTCGGCCAAGGCCATCGGCTACGGCGTCGCCAACGACGGCGACGTGTGGGACTTCTACCTGCGCACCCGCAAGCCCGAGGCCTGCCTGCCGATCGGCGTGGTCCTCACGATCGCGGCGTCTGGCTCCGAGATGTCCAACAGCTCGGTCGTCACCGACGACTCCTGCGGCGACAAGCGCAGCTGCGGCTCCAACCTGTCGCGCCCCGTCTTTGCCGTGATGGACCCCGAGCTTCTGGCCACCCTGCCCGCCTACCAGACGAGCTGCGGCACGACCGACATCCTCATGCACACGATGGAGCGCTACTTCACCAACGGCGGCAACATGCAGATCACCGACGCCATCGCCGAGGGCCTCATGCGCACCGTGATGGACAACGGCCTCAAGCTGGTCGACCACCCCGACGACTACGACGCCCGCGCCGAGGTCATGTGGGCGGGATCGCTGTCGCACAACGGGCTCACCGGCTGCGGCAACGACGGCGGCGACTTCCTCTCGCACAACCTTGAGCACCAGATGAGCGGCATGTTCGACGTCGCCCACGGCGCCGGCCTGGCCGCCGTCTGGCCCAGCTGGGCGCGCTACGTCTACAAGGAGTGCCTGCCGCGCTTCGTCAAGTTCGCCGTCAACGTCATGGGCGTCGACCCGTCCGGCAAGGACGACGAGGCCGTGGCACTTCTCGGCATCGACGCGATGGAGCGGTACTTCCGCTCGATCGGCATGCCCACCAACATGCGCGAGCTGGGCATCGAGCCCACCGAGGAGCAGCTGGCCAAGATGGCCCACGACTGCGCGGTGACCAACCACGGCAAGCGCGGCTCGGCCAAGGTCTGCTACGAGCAGGACTTCCTCAACATCTACCGCATGGCCCTATAGAGAAGGGCCTCGGGCAGAAGGACATCTTGATGGGGATTGCTCGGCTTCTGGCGGCTGGGTGATGAGAAGGTCCGCGCTCCCAGGTGGGGTGCGGGCCTTCTTGACGTCTGGCTTGCTCGCTGGTCACATTGTCTCGGCGTGGTGCTTCTCTCGACCCGTTCTTCGAGGCAGCTTCGCGGATACTTCTCTCTCGGTTTCGAAACTTTGAAATTATTCGAGAATCGAAATCGAAGGAAAGCGAATAATGGCTTGGATGTATCGCAAGACATGCATAGAGCGGCTTTGGGCGCTCAAGGGCACCCGGGCATCAAGGTGATCACGGCCCTACTTCGCCCCAGCAAGTCTGAACTCATGAAGGCGTTCTCCGCCTCTGTTGCTCGGGAGGGCCCGTCCTCCAACAACGTCTACATCGACCCGCTGGACCTCGACAATGAGCCCTCGTTCTTACATCGGAACGGGGCTATATCTTTGTCGTTTCACTTCCTTTCACCTGCGATTTCGTTCTTTATCTCCGTACTTTGAGACAGCAAACTACAGGGTGGCATACGGGGGAATGGGAGTAAGGTTTATCCCAGGCGAGCGGACGCGCGATATTTGTCCCTGGGGACGAATCGGGGTTGTTATTTTGGGACATGTGCATGTGCGACGTGAGGTCGATCGACGTCGTAAAGTGGCAGAACGAGCTCACTGAACACCGGGCCACCGACGGGAAGCCTTGGGCGCAGACGTACCTGCACACGGTGAACAACCAGCTCAACGCCATCTTCAATCACGCCGAGCGTTACTACGGGCTCACCGACAACCCAATGCGCAGGGTCGACAAGATGGGCTCGAAGAAGGGCGGCAAGATGCAGTTTGGACTAAGGACGAGTGCCTGAGATTCAGCGAGGCCGTCACGGACAGACCTCTCAATCGCTTGAGTTTCTCTGTTTTGAGCACATGAAGCCAGAGATTCCTTACGCTGATGAAGGGTGATGAGATGGTCGAGTTGCTTGAACATAGACCCTACTGCAGTCTGCTCATCCTTTGAAGGAAAGG